>JAJZQG010000314.1 GCA_021847645.1 Myxococcales bacterium | reverse complement strand
GATTTCCGTGCTGGATCACCTACGTCAGCCCGCGACCCCGACCGCCGAGCTTCCCGTCAGCCCGCGACCACACCCTGCGCGCATGGCTGCCGAGAAGACACGATATAGCCTGCCGGATCCACGATTCGGACTCGCTTTACGGTTTGCGCGGCTATCAGCAACGAGCCGTCTGGCCGGACGGCGAGGCCCCAAGGCTCATATAGCAGGGCTTGAGTCGCAAGACCGTCATTACCCTCGGTGCCCTGGGTTCCAGACGCGTTGGTCATACCGGCGAACACCGTCAGCGTTCCGCCGGGATCTCGCCGGATCACCCGGTGCCGGAGCGTGTCCGAAACGAAGATGGCTTTGTCCTTCCCTACGGCGACACCGCGCGGCCCCGACAACGGGTACCCGTTGATCATCGTGCTGGAGCCGATAAGCGTCTGAATGTTCTGGCCGCTTGCGTCGCAACTCATCACCCGGTTTGCACCGTTCTCGACAAAGACGAGGCGGCCGTCAGGCTGAACCGCAACGTCAGTCGGGCTGGAGAGGCCGGACAGCACCGCGGACAGCACGCCACTGGTGTCGATCTTGCTGAGTCGGCCAGCACCGCGCTCGGCGATGTAGAGCGTGCCGTCAGGCGCGAACGCGATGCCGTTGGGGAAGTTCAGGCAATTGCCAGGCGCGCATCCGCTGCCGCCCATGACAAGCCCTATCGTGTTCCCCAACGCCGCCGCCGTCCGCCGCGTCCCGTCGCCCCGGTACAACTGCTGCGTGTCGGGCGAGTACGCGTGCAGCTGATCGAGCGACCAGCCGCCGAGCCCGAACGCTGTCGCGTCCCAACCGCCGATCGCGCCCTTCCACTCGCGCCAGAAGGTGACCTGCTGCCGGGTCGAATTGCCGCTGACGGAGACACCATCGCCCGGGTTGCCGAATCCCTGCCCTCCCGAGTACGTGCCGTTGTAGACGTACCCGAGCCTCACCGTTACCGGCTGCGCGCCGTTGAGCTTGCGACCGTACGCGTCATTGCCATCCCAGGCGAACGTGTACGATTGGTTCAGGCCTGGGACCGGCAAGCTCGGCTCGAACTGCCGCCCGGCCACCACCACCTGCAGATCGATGCTCTGCAGGCTTGGCGGAAGCGTGCTTCCGGTCAGCGGTATCTTGAGCTGGTATGCCGCCTTGTACCCGGGCACCCGATCCGATCGATAGATCAGCTGGAACGGCGAGCCGGCCAACGGCAGCTCCTCGCCCAGCACCTGGTTCTCGCACTCGATCGTCGACCCATTCGTAAGACACGGCGTGTCCTGGGAGCGATCGAGCCCGGGGTTCAACGACGCTGGCCCGGTCGCGCCTTGCGGCGGCTTGAAGGGCCAGTTGTAGTCGACGGTCGAGAAGTGCTGGACGGGGACGCTCCACAGTTGCGCGGTCAGGCCGTAGCCGAGGTTCTGGAGCTGCCTCTTCTCGTCTGTGCCCAAGCTCCCCACGGTGACCACCGCGCCATTCAGCGGGTTCTGATTTGCGTCCTGATTCTGCACCCAGGCCGACGAGTCCTTGTCGTAGTATCCGGACGGCACCTGCGCTCCGACATTGAAGCCGAGGAAGTTGTCGACGAAGGTGATCACCGGAGTGTTGAACACCGGTGACAAGACCGTTGTCCCATCGAGGAGCTGGAGCTCCGCGGCAAACGTGTAGCCACTCGCCGGAGGCAGCTCGGCAGGCATCGCGGATGGGTCGTTGTTCGCGCCCGTCGTGTACTCGACCGCGCGCACGCTGTACGGCTGGTTCGAGGATCCGCCCGTGAAGCAGCTGTTCGCAGGAAACAGGATCGTGATGCGCCGGCCGTCTGTCATCGTCGTCTGGAACGTCTGCGGCGTCGGCAGGAAGCAGTAGTACGTGCCAATCCCGCCAGGAGCCGGCGTCATTCTCACGTCGCCCGCTATGACGTAGTCCTTCCACGGCGCGTTGACCCTGCGCTCGACCGGCAGGTAGCCGTCCTTTTGGTACTTGACGACGAGCTCGCCGCCGCCGTTCACCACCATGTCGAACCAGCCGTCCGTGCCCAGCGTCTGGGTCGCCCCGAATTCGGTGTGCCCCGAGATGGTGATGCTCACGCCCGCCAGGCCCGCACCATTCTGGTCCGTGACCTTTCCGCGCACCACCGCGACGCGCTTGGGATCGATGGTGTTCGCGGCGACGCCGGTCTGGATGCCGTTGGTGTTCCAGAGGAAGCTGCTCGCGTTGTACAGCGACGTGGGCACTCCGCGATCGATGGCCTTGTTCCAGCAACCGTCCGTCGGGGGCAACGGGATTCCGCGGCACGCGTGACCATTGCCGCATTAGTCGTAGTACGTGCAGGGGTTTCCGTCGTCACACGGCCCGGAACACTCAGCTTGTTGCTGTCGCCCCAACGGCTCGTCTCCGGCCCCGGACGACGGGCTGCCGCATTGAACGCACAGAGCCGCGGCCGAAATGGGGCCGAGCATGGCGAGTCTTCGTAGATATCGTGTCCGCATAGGGATCTGCTTCGGGCCGCGCCCATTCGCACGTTCCGCCGTGCCGCGGGCGCTGCGTGCGCCCCAACCGCGGTTTTGTCGGACGTTCACCCGCCGGCCGCGGTCGACTCCTCCACCGCGCCGCGCGCAGTCTCACCACAACCGTCTCACCCGCGAGACACATCCTGCGTCTTGCGCGCCGAAGCCGGGAAATGAAGCTGCCCCGATCCCACTTGTGTCTCGGTCCGCCTCACACAACTGTCTCACCCGCGAGACACTTCTCGTCAATCGCGGTGTTTCCCGGCAGATCCGCGCACACCATCTGTCTCACCGCTCTGCCCTGCCCACGGTCGCCCGCCCACCCCGGCCAGCCGCGCCCCCAGCCCGCATCCCTTGCCACCCCGCCGCTCCGCTCGTCGGCGTTGACGAATCCCCGCGCACGCTCTAGGAACCCGGCAGAGCGCGAGACCCGACCCATCCCTCGCCTCACGGAGACGCATCATGACGATCACCCGAGAGCAAGTCCTCGGGGCGCTATCGAGCATCCAGCTTCCGGAGCTCGGCACCTCCCTCACCAGCATGAACCTGGTCCACCAGGTGGAGATCGCCGACGGCACCGTCCGCCTGACGGTCGACCTGCCCTTCTTCACCGAGCAGGCCGACACGATGAGCGAGTCGATCAAGGCGGCGGTCGGTGCGCTGGGCGCCAAGAACGTCGAGCTCACCTGGAACCACCAGATCCGCGGCCGCGACATCCAGGAAGACGACCCGATCCCCGGCGTCGCCAACGTGGTCGTGGTCATGAGCGGCAAGGGCGGCGTGGGCAAGAGCACCGTGGCTGCCAACCTCGCGCTCGCTCTCAAGCGCATGGGTGCCCGCGTCGGCCTGCTCGACGCCGACATCTGGGGACCCAGCGTGCCGACCATGATGGGCACCATGGCGCGGCCGACCTCGGTGGACGGCGAGAGCCTGGAGCCGGTCGAGCGCTTCGGCCTGCGCATGATGTCGATCGGCTTCCTGCTCGAGGATCCGCGGGAGGCGATCGTGTGGCGCGGCCCCATGCTGCATGGCGCCCTCATGCAGTTCCTCAAGGACGTGCACTGGGGCAAGCTCGACTATCTGCTGCTCGATCTTCCTCCAGGCACCGGCGACATCCCGCTGACCCTCTCCCAGAAGCTCAAGCTCACCGGAGCCATCATCGTGACCACGCCGCAGGAGGTCGCCCTGCAGGATGTCTACAAGGCAGTGTCCATGTGCCAGAAGGTCGACATCCCCATCCTGGGCGTCGTGGAGAACCAGAGCTGGTTCGTGTGCGACGGCTGCAACAAGAAGCACGAGATCTTCGGCAAGGGCGGCGGCCAGAAGGTGGCCGAGATGGCTGGTGCACCCGTCATCGCCCAAATCCCGATGGACACCGCGTGCCGCAAGGCTGGCGACGACGGCACCCCCGTGGTGATGTCCGCGCCCGATAGCCCGTCGGGCAAGGCCTTGCGGCAAGCCGCGGAGGTCCTGGCCGCTCGCATTGCGCAGTACCACGAGGAGCACGGCCCCTCCGCGCCCATCGAGATCGATCGCTCCGGCGGCCAGAACCGCCGCCTGCCCGTGATGCGCTGACCCTTGCGCCGCAGCTCGCGGCGTCAGCCCACCAACCAGTCGGCCAGAGGCTGAAACACCAGCTCGGGCGCGTGATCGCTCACGAACATGTCCGCGTGCGCGATCGGCAGCGAGTAGGTGCCAACCTCGAGCATGTCGCGCCTCTCCGAGCCGATGTTGAGGTGCGGCCAGATCGCGGTCTCCCGCGGCACGATCCCGTCGGCATTGGCGATCACGGTCAGCAGCGGATTCTTCACCGCGCGCAGCCCCTCGCTGACGTTCTTGCCGTCCACGAACAGATCCCCGCTCTTGATCCAACGGGCGATGTCCTTGTTGACATGGCGGTTGGGGTTCTCGACGGTGCGCACGAGCTGCTCGGCCTGGGACATGTCGACGATCTGCGGGTGCAGGTAGATGGACAGGAGCCACGGCGCGCGGGACAGCAAGGGCAGCGCCGCGCTGGCGAGACGGCGCGTGCCCAGGATGGGCAGCTTGCCCACGAGCTCGGGCGAGGCGAACGCGGCACGCAGCACGGGATGGATGCGCACCCAGCGAACCGGGCCGCCCATGCTCACCATGCGGCCGAGGTGGTTGTCCGGGACGCACACCGCGTAGGCGAACATCATGCTCGCCCCCAGGCTGCAGCCGATGACGTCCACCGACTGGGCGCTGGTCGCCGTGTGCTCGAGCACGCCGTGAATCGCCGTGAACAGGTCGGTCATGACCAGGTCGTCGAGCCCGTACTTCATCGACCCGCCATCGCGACGGCTCTTGCCTTGACCGCGCAGATCGACCGACCAGACCTCGAAGCCGCGGCCCGCCAGGTAACCCTCCATCGACGTACCCCGCGGATGAAACCCGAAGATAAATGAGTTCATCCCGTAGCCGGGCACGATGAGCAGCGGATCACGGGCCTTGTCCAACGCTTCGTCGTCGTAGGTGCGTCGCAGCGACAGGACCCAGCCGTCGCCGTTCGGAGCGGAGTGGTGCTCGATGCGGATCATGGGTGAGGGTCAGAGCACGAAATGCGGCCGGGGTCACGCCCGATGTTGACAGACAAAGAAGTCAGACTAATATGACAGACCAATGCCGCGCCCCATTGGAGCCGTCCTTCGCGTCGCCGACGCTCTCGTTCGGAAGATCATCTCCGAGGAGTATTCCCCCGGCCTCCGATTGCCTTCCGAGGTTGATCTCGCCACCGAGTTCGGCTGCGGCCGCAGCACCATTCGGGAAGCCCTCCGTCACCTGGCCGGCTTGAACCTGGTCCAGAGCCGTCGGGGCTCGGGCGCGGTGGTGCTCGACTACCGGCGCGAAGGCGGCTTGGAGCTGATGCCGGAATGGTTCAAGTACGGCCGGTTCGAGCATCCGCTGCCCGTGATTGTTGCCGAGATGCTGCGGATGCGCGCGATGCTCGCCTGCGAGGCGGCGCGTCTGGCCGCGCTGTATGCCAAGCCCGAGGCGCTGGCGTTGGTGCGCAAGCAGATCGAGGCGGCCCACGCCCTGCGCGACAAGCCCCTGGAGCACTCGCTGCGGGAGCTCGACATCTTTCGCGGGCTCACGCACGCGTCGGCCATCTGGCCCGCCACGTGGCTCGCCAATGCGTTCATCGGCCCGATGCGCGAGGTCCACCGCATCGTCGCCAACCCCCTCGCAGCGGTGCAGGACAACTGGCTCGAGGTGATGAACGAGCTGATGTCGCTGGTCGACAAGCACGACGCCGACGGCGCCGTAGCCCTCTTGCGCCGTCACTTCGAGGGAGTGGACCGTCAGATCGCCGAAGGCCTGCAAGGGATCTTCGCCCGAAGCCACGAGAGAGGTTCGCCATGAGCTGGTCGATGATGCGTATTCGCAAGTACAGGGATTCCGAGCGCGGCGACAGGCGCGCGGTGATGACACCCACGGAGCGGGCGGTCATCGAGGCGTGCGCGGAGGTGCTCTTGCCGCAAGGCGGCGCCATTCCCCTGTCGGGGCTCGACGCGGGCGTGGTGCCGTACTTCGACGACGTGCTGGCGCGGGTGCCCACCACGACGCGGATGCTGCTTCGAGCGCTGATCCACTTCGTGGAGGTCAGCCCCTGGGTCTACGGGCCGTTCAAGGCGCGCATGTCGCGGCTGGCGCCCGAGCATCGGGCCAAGGTGTTGCGGGCGCTGATGGACAGCCGTCTGTACTTGCTGCGCACGGCGTTCCTCGGCTTGCGCACGGTGTTGACGATTGCCTACTTCGGCTCCGAAGAGGTGAATCGCAGCATCGGCGCCACGCCGGACCTGAATCCTTTCGACTTGTCCGAGGAGGCTGCGGCATGAGCGGACTGCATCGCTTTCCCTGGGTCGACGATCCGCACGCGGGCGTGAAGCGTTTTTGCGACTACACCGGACCGGTGCGGGACCGGTGCGACGTGGTCGTGGTGGGCTCGGGCCCGGGCGGAGCCGTCGTGGCCAAGGCGCTGGCGGAAGCCGGCAAGAGCGTCGTGTTGCTCGAAGAGGGGCAGCCCTGGGGCGTGCGGGACTTCAAGCCCGACGCCGGCGAGGCGATGCTCCGCACGCTGCGGGAAGGCGGCATGCGCTCGACGCGGGGCAACATATTCATGCCCACGATGCAGGCGATTTGCCTGGGCGGCGGCAGCCTGGTCAACTCCGCGATAGCGGTTCGTCCGCCTGCGTGGGTATTCGATTCCTGGGCGGGAGAATACGGCACGCACCTGCTCACCGGCGGCTCGCTCGATACCCACTTTGCGCAGGTCGAGAGCTTCCTGGGTGTCATCCCCACGCCCACGGCAGTGCTGGGCGAGCGCAACGTGGCCTTCAAGCGCGGCTGCGACGCCCTCGGCTACCAGAGCGAGCCCTGTCCGCGCAACGCGCCGGGATGCAAGGGCTCGGGCGAGTGCTTCAGCGGCTGCCGCAACGGAGGAAAGACGTCCACGGACATCTCCTACGTTCCCGCCGCGATCCGCGCCGGGGCGCGCGTGTACACCAGCTTCCGCGTCGACCGCGTCATGCACCAGGGGCGTCGCGCCACCGGGGTGTCCGGCAAGATCGTCGATCCGGCCAAGCACACGGATGTCTATGACTTCGAGATCCAGGCCAGGTTCGTGGTGCTCGCCGCCGGCTGTATGGCGACACCCGTGATCCTGCAGCGATCGGGCATCGGCAACGAGAACGGCCTGGCGGGCAAGCACTTGAAGGCGCACCCCGGCGTGGCTGTGCTCGCCGTCTTCCCCGATCGCGTCGACCCGTGGCGTGGAGCGTCGCAAGGCTACCAGTCCCTGCACTTCCTGCGCGACGGCATCAAGCTCGAGGTCCTGTGGTCGCCGCCGCCCATCATCGCCACGCGCTTCCCGGGCTTCGGGCTCGAGTTCAAGGACCAGCTCGCCACCTTCGATCGCTCGGCGCCTTTCGACGTGATCGCCGACGGGCACGACTCGGAGGGCACGGTCCATGCGCGGCCTTTCGGGCACGACCCGGACATCCAGTACACGCTGGGAGAGGGCGACGTCAACAAGCTGCACAAGGGCCTGTGCATCCTGAGCGACATCGCGTTCGCGGCAGGCGCCGAGGCCGTGTTGCCCGGACTCCACGGTGCCGACGCCGTGCTGCGCGGCAAGGCCGACGTGGACAAGCTTCGTCGGTACAAGATGAAGGCGCAGGACCCGGTCATCGCGGGCAATCACGTCTTCGGCAGCACGCGAATGGGCGCCGATCCTCGCACGAGCGTGGTGGACGTGGACGGCCGGTGCCACGCGACGGACAATCTGTACGTGGCTGATTCGGGGATCATCCCCGCGAGCACGGCGGTCAATCCCATGCTCACGATCATGGCGCTGGCGAACCGTCTCGGTGGCATTGTGGCTGCGCGGGCGTGAGGCGCCGGGCAGAGAGAGAATCTAAACTGGATCACGTTGAGATGGAGCCTTCTGGCGCCAGCGGTGGCCGGGGCCGGGCCCATCGGCGTCGAAGCATACCGGAGATGGGCATGAGGAGCCGCGAATCCGGCACCAGCGGGCAGGTCTGTGCGGCGCGAAGGGAGAGCACGGCTTGCCCGCCTCGTCGAGCCAATGGCAGGGACTTGGTCAGCTCCGCC
>JAJZQG010000313.1 GCA_021847645.1 Myxococcales bacterium | reverse complement strand
TTCAAGGCTCCGGCTTCGCCGGTTGTTTGGCCTCGGGTTCGCGTGATCCTGTTCAGGTGCTTCGGACGGCGCGCCCGAGCCTCCCCGCCCGCTTCGCAAAACCGATGAACGTCGGCCGATCTCGGAGATCGAGCTGCGGGTCCTCCTCGGTCGTGGGGGCCTTGAATCCAAAGGGAGGTCCACCGCTGTAGCCGCTCTTCGTGGCCACGTCGGGCGACACGGGCCAGTGGAAGAGCGGCACCAGCGAGCGCGCCGTCGTGCGAGGGGAGTAGCGTTCGTTCCAGGCGCGCGCCGCGGCGAGCACCTCGGCGAGCGCGACGATGATGAAGCGGTCCCTCGGCTTGCCGCGCTCGATCTCGATCCCGTCGATCCGCTCGTAGAAAGCCCGCACGGCGGCGGGCACATGACCCACGATCGCCTCGAGCTCCTCGATCCCCGCTGCTGCCTCGGCGGGAGCTCTCTTCCATCCGCCTGCGGGCAATCGGGCGATCAGCGCGTCGAGCTCGGCGCGCGCCCACGCGAGCGCCTCTGCGTGCTCGGCGGTCTGCGACACCGAGACCACCGCTGGGCCGACCTCTCGAAGAAGCTGCAGCTTTCCTTCCGGAGGCAAAGCTCCTTCGACGACCGCGCGCGCCGCATCGGCGACGGAGCGCTCCTCGCTCCTCAGACCTTCGACGGCGAGGCGGATGAAGCGCGGGTCGGCCTCGAGCGTCGCGGGCGACCGGGCGAGGAGCCACAGCAGGGTCGACGTCTGTCCCGGCTTCCGGGCGAGGAGGTCTCGAACGCGATCGTAGGCGTGGCTGGGATCGAGCGTGATGAGCGCTTCGAGAGCGAGGCGCGCCGAGAGCCCGACCACCTCGCCGGCGTCTTCCGCCAGAGCCGCGAGGGCGACGCGATCGCCCTGCTTCAAGAGCGCTTGCCCCGCTTGCTCGGACATGCTTCCCCTCCGGGCACGCCAGATGGTGACGAGCGCCGGGACGAGGCTGGGATCGCCCTGGTTCTCCGCGAACTGCACCAGCCACGGGGGCGCTCCGGGGATCTCGGGCAGGCGCTCGAGCAACCTGCGCAGCGGCTCGCGAAAGCGCGGATCCGATCCGAGCGCGTCGAGGAGCTCTCTCTCGTTCGGGTAATCGGAGAGCTTGACGACGAGCTTGACAGCCTCGCGAGCGTCTCCGGAGAGGCGATTCAAGAAGACGTCGATATCGAGGTGCTGCGGCTTCTCCTTCATGCGGTTCCATCGGCGTTCGGGCTGCGTCGAAGCGACCGCGTCAAACATCCTGCCGGAGGACCGGCCGGTCAAGAGCGCGCAGGGTCATCTCGCAAGCGAGGCGATACGCGATCGGGCCGCGGTAGAGATGGAACGGCGACACACGCGATAGCCGCAACGGCACGTTGAACAGATCGTTTCTCGGGAATCGGGGCCACCCTGCCCGTCTTCGGGCTCGGCGGCACGCCCCGCCAGCCACGGGTGTTCTTTGTCGACCCCGGCGCGAGCACGCCCCTCGCCGCCGTCTCTCCCCATGGCGTCAACGTGGGTGGACAGGTCGCCGTCGAGACCTGCGCTATGGGCGCGGCCTCGTCGCAAAGAGCATCATTTGCACTTTCAATTTCTCGATGTCGTCTCTGAGCGCCGCAAGGTCCTTTGCCGCGATCGCGTCACGGGCATGGGCGATACGCGCACGAACCTTCTTGTCGGCGAGCTGCTGCATCTGAACGTCGACGGGGTCGGTCACGCCGCGCGCGGCCTGCGTGTATTCCGCGACCCGCTGCTCGACCTGGGGCATGAGCATCTCGACTTCCGCTCGCGCCGCTTCGAATTCGGGCGTGCTGGCACGCTCGAGGGACTGCGCGATGGCCTGCCCCGCGGGTTGGGCGAGCGCATAGGTGCGGCAGCAGTAATCGCATGCGTACGCATTCCCTTCCGGCATGAGCCGCAGTGGCGCACCTCAATTCGGGTTTTCACTTCCGCAAGCGCTGACGCTCGCCCGTTTTCACATCTGCAAGCCCGCGCAATCAAGCGTTCCATCGAGCACGGACCGCTCGTTCGGCGATCGATTGACGCGCTCGTTGAGACCGCCGGGAATTGCAGTCCAAGGTTCGAACAGGCGCGCCGACGCGTCGCGGCGCCACCGTCCTGGCACGGAGCTGGCTTACCGGATCGGGACGGAGGCTGACTCGACGATGGTGCACGGACACGGACAGAGCGACCTGGGACGGCGCGACAACAACGAAGACAGCTTCTCCGTCCGCGATGACCTGGGGCTGTACGTCGTGGCCGACGGCGTGGGTGGCCAGGAAGGCGGCGAGGTCGCCAGCCGCACCGCGGTCGACACGATGGTCGGCTTCTTCGAGCGCGTGCGCGACAACGCGGGCTTCGGGCTGGTCGACGCGGACGCGCGCAGCGTGGCCGAGCAACGCATGGAGCTGGCCGTTCGCATGTGCCAGCGCGAGGTCATGCGCCTCTCGCAAGGTCACCTCGCCAAGATGGCCACCACCCTGGCCGTGCTGCTGGTGGGCGAGGGACACGTGCTGATCGCCCACGTGGGCGACAGCCGCGTCTACCGCATGCGAGACGGCGTGCTCGAGCCGATGACGCGCGACCACTCCCTGTCGGCGGAGCTCGAAGCGGCCGGCGCGGGCTACATCGCCCAGCGGCTCACCGGCCCGCTGAGCGCCATGATCACTCGCTCGCTGGCCCGCAACTCCAACGCCACCCCGGACATCCGCGTCGAGGAGGCGCGTCCGGGCGACCGCTTCCTGCTGTGCTCCGACGGCACGCACGACGTGGTCGAGCACGAGGAGCTGCAGACGATCCTGCGTTCGTGCGGACCCGACGTGGGCAGCCGCCTCATCGTGGATCGGGCGCGGAACTTGGGCGGACAGGACAACATCACCGCGGTCGTCGTCGAGATCTGAGTCGCCGGCCAACCACGAGGACCGTCCGCGCCTCCCCTGGCGCGCTGCGCAGGCGCGGGTTATGACTCGCCTGCACGATCCAGGATGGACCTGCGCGGACCGCACACGCGGCCGCGCCCAGCAGCCCTCGCGCCTTCGATGACAGTCCTTCAGGTTTCCGAGGTCGGGTTCGGATACGCGGCCGAGCCTCTTTTTCGCAATGTGACGTTCTCCCTGGCGATGGGCGAACGCGCCGCCTTGGTCGCGCCCAACGGCGCCGGCAAGACCACGCTGCTGCGCATCCTCGCCTCCGAGCTCGCGCCCGACACCGGCTCGGTGGTGCTGCGCAAGGACACGCGCCTGGGCTTCTACCGCCAGTCCCACGAGGTCTCGCTCGACGGAACCGTGCTCGACGCCCTGCTGTCCGGCTTCGCCGACGTGCTCGCCATGCGCGGCAAGCTCATCGAAGCCCGCCACGCCGCTGCCTCCGGCGCCCGCGCCGACCTCGATCGGCTCGCCAGCGTCGAGGAGCGCTACCACCTGATGCAGGGCGACGAGCTCGAGCGACGCGTGGAGACCATCGCGCACCGCCTCGGCTTCCTGCGCGACCAGCTCGATCGCCCGGTCGCCAGCCTGTCCGGCGGCGAGCGCGGCCGGCTGAACCTGGGCGTGGTGCTGGCTACGCGTCCGGATCTGCTGTTCCTCGACGAGCCCACCAACCACCTGGATCTGGGCACCATCGACTGGCTCGAGAGCTACCTGCGCGACTACCCCGGCGCCGTGCTGATCGTCTCGCACGATCGCGCGTTCCTCGACAACACCTGTCCCCGCACCCTGGAGCTGGGCCAGCGTTCCTTCCGTGTCTATCCATTTCGGTATAGCGACTACGTCGTCGAGCGCGAGGCCGACCTGGAGCGCGAGCGCGCCGTGGCCGATCGCCAGAAGGACATGATCGCCAAGACCGAGGACTTCATCCGTCGCAACATCGCCGGCCAGAAGACCAAGCAGGCCCAGAGCCGCCGTCGCATGCTCGACAAGCTCGACAAGCTCGAGCGCCCCGACGACGTCTGGGACAGCGCGCAGCGCGTGAGCTTCCGCTTCGCCCCCGCGCCTCGCACCGGCGACATCGTGCTCGACGCGCGCGGCCTGGGCGCCGAGCGCGGCGGCCGTCGCCTGTTCGACGGCGTGGACCTGCTGGTGCGGCGCGGTGACCGCATCGGGATTGTCGGGCCCAACGGCTCGGGCAAGACCACGCTGCTCAAGCTGCTGGCCTCGCGCGGCGACCCGTCGGACCAGGGCCAGGTGCGCGAGGGCTCCAACCTATGTGCCGGCTTCTTCGACCAGGAGCTCGGCATCCTGGACAAGAGCCGATCGGCCATCGAGGAGATCCGATCGGTGCGCGGCGACATGAACGTGGACGTCACGCGCAACTACCTCGCGCGCTTCCGCTTCTGGGGTGACCTGGTCTTCCAGAAGGTCGCAAGCCTGTCCGGCGGCGAGCGCACGCGCCTGGCCCTGGCGCGCCTGCTGCTCGAGCCGCGCAACCTGCTGTTCCTCGACGAGCCCACCAACCACCTCGACATCCCGGCCGCCGAGATCCTCGAGGAGGCGCTGGTGTCCTTCGAGGGCACGACGATCTTCGTCTCGCACGATCGGCGCTTCCTCGAGAACGTCAGCACGCGCGTGGTGGTGTTCCGCGACGGCGCCGTCGATGTGTACCCCGGCGGCTACCGCGAGATGACCGCGCCCAAGGTCGCGGTGCCCGACGACGACTTCCTCGACGAGCCGCCCGCGTCGCAGCCCGAGGTCAAGCCGGTGGAGGCCGACGACAAGGCACTGCGTCGGGCGCAGTTCGAAGCGGCCAAGGCCCTGGCCAGGGCGCAGCAGCGCTAGCAACGTCGCTTCCAGGAGCTGGAGGAGGCGATCGCCAAGGGCGAGAGCGAGCTGGCCGGGATGCGCACCAAGCTGCGCGACGCGCCCGGCGACCGCTGGGAGGAGCTGTCGCGCATGGCCCAGCAGGAGCGCGAGCTGTCGAGCCGCATCGACGCCATGATGGAGGAATGGTCTGCCCTCGGAGAAGAGCTGTCCCAGGCCGCCGCGGCCCTCGAGCAGGAGCCCGCATGAGTCGCCCCGCGCGCCTGCTCATCGTGCTGGCCCTGGCGCTGCTCGTGCCGCTGATGGGCTGCTCGGGCTGCGGCCACGCGACGGACAACGGCACGGCGCCCCAGGCCAAGACGCTGCCGGCCATCGAGCTGCGCGACGACACGGCGAACCTGCTGTTGACCTGGGTCGACCCCAAGGGCGACTACCACGTAGCGCAGCACCCGGCCGACGTGCCCGAGAGCGCGCGGGACCAGGTGCGCGTGGTGATCGCGCAGCCGGGCTTCGAGGGCGACGGCGACCTGTTCTACGTGGCTGATCTGCGCCAGAAGCTGGCGAACGGCGGATATGCGATCAAGACCATGCCGCGGTCCGAGTGGGACATGATAGCCCAGCAGCGAAGGGACAGGACGATGGCCGCCGCGGCGCCGTCGCTGGTGGTGCCGGTGGCCGACGGTGGGGCAGGGGCGCCGTCGCAGGTGAGCCCGACCACGGCACTGACGGTGATTGTGTACGGGGCGTCGTGGTGCGGAGCGTGCCAGAGCGCGATTCGATACTTGCGCCGTCGCGGGATCAACGTGATAGACAAGGACATCGAGGCCGACCCGGGCGCCAAGCAAGAGATGGATCGCAAACTGTCCGAGGCGCATGTCAACAGCAGGGGAAGCATTCCGGTCATCGACGTGCGTGGGCAGATCCTGGTGGGGTTCGACGAGCGGGAGCTGGACAGGGCCATCAAGGCGGTGACGCGGGGCGAGACGATGTAGGCGAACGCCGTTCGTGCATGCAGGCCACCGGGCAGCGACCCGACAACTAGCAACTAGGAACAGGAACGCGACCAGGGAACACGGAATGATCCGTGCGGGAGTCTGGCGGGCGGGCGGCGAAGCTGATCGGGAATGTCCGTGAGAGTCAGTCTGCCGGTCCGATCGGTCGGTGCGGTCGGTGCCCGGGTGTGAAGGCGAGAGTGGGCTCGGTCCTTCCCATCGGTGGGCTCGACCGACGGGCTGGGTGGCAGGCCGTCCCAGGTTCGGTCTCATCGACCGGAAGGCTCACGGCGAAAGCCCGTCCTTCCGAGTGGGAAAGACCGCGACGCTCAGCAGAAAGGCCCGACATGTTCGGTCGTCGACACCGATGGGTTCGGTCGTCGACACCGATGGGTTCGTTCGTCGACACCGATGGGTTCGGTCGTCGACACCGATGGGTTCGGTCGTCGACACCGATGGGTTCGGTCGTCGACACCGATGGGTTCGGTCGTCGATGTCGATCGGGTCGACGGTTGGAACCGATGGCGTCGAGGATCGAGACCGGCTCGTTCAGTAGCCGCGACCGATGTGTTCAGTATCGGGGGGCGGCCGAGGCGCACCGGGCGGTCGGGTTGAGGGCACCTACGCGGGCTTGACGACGGTGGGCGGGGCCTTGGCGGTGGGTGCCGTGCGAGAGAAGTAGTCGGTCACGCTTCGGAAGACCGACAGCAGCTCCGGGTTGTCCTTGGCCTGCGCCTTGACCTGGTCGTTTACGCGGCCGAGCTCGCGGTGGGCTTCGGCGTCGAAGATGAGATTGGCTTGCTTGAGCATGCTCAGAATGACTTCGACATCGTTGATGGCGCGGTCGATGTCCTCGGCCCTGGTGCCTGCCTCACGCAAGGAGGCCGGGGTAATGCCGCTCGGGGTTGAGAAGGCCTTGCCGACCTTGTCGATGGCATCCGCGGCGCTTTGGCAAGCGAGGCCGATGCCGCGCCGGGCCTTGGGCATGCGCATGATCTGCTCGGTGGTGAGCTTGCCCGCGTCTTCCGGGGGAGCGAGGTAGTCGTCGAGCATCACGGTGATGGTGCCGTGGGTGATGGTTGCCTGCTTGGCTTTGCCGCTCATGGTTTTGCTCCTGGTATGGTGGGTGAAGAAAATCGGGAGCGAGGCTATGGTAGGATGGATCACAGCGCAAGCACAAAGGTGAGTGACGGCACATCCTGCCGGCGGGTGTGGACCATCCGGCGCGTCCCCTCGACGGACGGTACCTGACCCGGCAGGGCCGGGCGCCGATTGCAGGGGCTTCGCCCCTACGCTCCCGTTGGTCGCTACCCCCGAGCGTCCCGGCAAGCCGGAACCAAACAGGGGAGCTTTGGGCCCGGCGATTTCTTTGCAGATCAGCCAAAGACCTCGTCCATAAGGGACTAATTAGCGAGAAAGGGTCGGGAAAACTAGCAACTAGGAGCACGGAATACGAATTCGAACCGCAAATGAGCGCGATGCGAGGGCGGTCGTGGCGCCGACGAAGCAGCGCCGCCCGCGCGGACCAGGCTCGCGATCCAGCCAGCCTTTGAAGACCCGCGCTGGGAGTTCATTCCGTGTTCGCTGCTCGCGTTCCTGTTCCTAGTTTCTAGTTGTTACGCGCTAATCAGCTACGACGGCCGCCAGGGACAAGGCCGCGGTCGAACGCCGCTTCCACGAGCGTCCCGGCCTGCCCGCGGGCAGCCGCGCGCAGCGCCGAACAGACATGGGTGAAGCGCTCCCGACTCGTTCTGTGAGTCGTGCTACGGTATCCGACGTCCATGACGCCACCCTCCCGGCCCGCGCACCGTCTGCGGTGTAGCCGCTCGCGGATGGATCGGTGAAGCGGGTGGTTGGCCGAGCGACGTTCATCGACGCCACCCAACCACGTATTGTCGAACACGTGTGCGCATCGCGGTCAGCCCCCGTGGAACCGTCGCGTGCACGACCGACAACGGCGCCGGCTGGTACGGCATGTCGACCAGCACGACGCTTGCCAAGGTACACTGGACCTCGCTTCCCCCGGTCGGACTCTCTGCGGCGGGGAACGCCGAGGGCTTGGACATCGCCGTCGGCGATTCGCAGGTAGCGCATCGTGGACTCGGGCGCGACGCGCTCGCTGTACGTGATGAGCTACAGCGGGACCATCGACAACACACCCGGTTTCAAGCCGGTGCCGTGCGCCGGCTCAGTGGCTGTTCAACCGGCCGGCAAGGGGTGGCGGATCCGCCGCAAAAGTGGCGGCCGCCACCTCGAGGTTGCGTCGAGGCGCGGGAATTTGCGGGGATGTGGGGGCGCAGATCGTGGCATGGGAATCGCATTGTCGATGAAGTGCCGACGCGAGTGCGCATGAGCGTCGGCGATGGTGTTTGACAGGCGAGCGGAAGGACTGGGGACGGTAGGGATGGTC
>JAJZQG010000312.1 GCA_021847645.1 Myxococcales bacterium | reverse complement strand
AGTGCGCCTTGCACCGCAAGAGCAGCAAACGCCCCTTGTTTTACAGGAGAAAGCAACAAGCATCGACGCTCCGCACTCCGAACAGAACGCCCTCGCGAAGCCACAAGCCAGAATTCCGCAATCCAAGGCGTCATCCGCTGGGACGTCCCCGGCCACGGACGCTCGCGCCCCCTGGCCCGGTCCTTCACGCTCGGCCGTGCCGCCGAGGATCTGCTCAGCGTGCTCGACGACCTGCACATCGATCGCGCCGCGTTCGTCGGGCACTCGATGGGTGGCCTGATCGCCCAGGAAATCGAGTTCCGCCACCCGGATCGCGTGATGGGCCTCGCCATGATCTCGAGCACCTGCCTGACCTGTCGCCAGCCTCGCGTCGTGCACCTGGGCGCCCCGGTCACCGCGGCCGCGCTTCGCCTCTGGCCCGACCGCTGGACACGAACGCAGATCGGCTGGATCGCCGGAACCCGCGCGGCCACGCGCGCCTACTCCGCCGAAGCCGCGTCCATGATGTCCAAGGCCGACCGGCTCGCGGTTTGGAGCGGCCTTCTGCGCTCCTTCCACGAAGAACCCGGCTACCGCATCCGCTGCCCCTTGCTGCTCATGGAAGGCCAATGGGACTGGATCGTCGCCGCCGGTCTCATTCGCTTGCTCAGCCGCCGTTGGGTCGAGCGAGACCGTCCCTGGCGCCATGTCGTCGTGCCCAACGCCGGACACAACGCCCAGCAGGACAACCCCGACGTCGTCACCCGCCACCTCGAAGCCTTTCTTCAACACGCCACCGCGTCAAGCGTATCCTGACGGCATGTCATCCCCGCAGCTCATCGACGTGCCCGAGCTCGCTCCCGAACCCGCGATCGCAGCCCGATTGTCCGCCCCGGCCGGCCCGGCGCGCCCCTTGCTCATCCGCCACGCCGATACCAGCGTGCTCGCCCTGCCCGGACGCTATTGCGTAGTCTACATCATCGTAGCAGCGGGAAACGCCGCCATCGTGGATGTCGGCTCCGCCGAGGACGTGCCGCTGGTGTCTGCGGGGTTGGACTATCTGAGAGTCAGCCCCTCGGCTGTCGCCTTCGTCCTCGCCACCCACTTGCACTTCGACCACGTCATGGGCGCGGATGTCGCTGCGCAAGCCTTCGACGCCCCGCTGGCCCTGGGGCGCGTCTCGCGGCTGGCAGTCGAGTCCGGCTCGCCGATCCACTGGCCGAGACGCATGGGGACGCTGCGCGCGATCCCCGGCTGGGTGATGCAGGGCGCTCCCACCATATCCGGGTCCGACCGCGCGCGTGGCCTGCGCTTCGGCTTCCCGTGGTCGACCAACCGCTTCGCCTCGAGGCTCGGCCCGGTCCTCGACCACCAGCAGCCCGTACCGGGCTTCGACGGCTGGACCGCGCTCGCGACGCCAGGCCACTCCTCGGACTCCATCTGTCTTCACCACGCGGATGCGCGCATCCTGATCGCCGGCGACTCGGTGCGCAACTTCCGCGGCGGAGAGTGGAATGCCCTGCTGGACAGCGCGCAGCAATACGAATCGACCAAGGCTCTCCTGCGGTCGCTGCCCGTGAGCGTGGCGTGCCCTGGGCACGGCCCGGTGTTGGCCGGTGACGGCGTGCTGTCGCGGCTGGCGACGATGGGATTCTGGGGCACGCGTCAGGCTACGGGGAAGACAGGATGAGCGCCGCGCCGTACAGCACGAACACCAGAATGATCATCAGGAAGCCGAGGCCGGCCGCGATCATGCCGCCCCACGCGAGCCCCTTACCCGCGTAGCGGTTCGGCTCCTTGCCGATGCGCGAGACCGAGATGATCCCGCAGACGATGGCGGCAATGCCCACGGGCCAGCCCAGGTAGCAGCAGAAGTGCAAGGGCAGGCTCAGGATGCCCAACACGAGCGAGGTAGTCGCCAGCGGGTCGGTCACGCCGCCCGCTTGGCTGGGAGGCGGCACGCCCGGCGCCGGCGAGCCGTAGCCGGGCGGGGGAACGTAGCCCGGAGGCCCGCCCCATGCACCGGGAGGCGGACCATAGCCGCCGGGAGGTCCACCGAATCCGCCGGGGGCTCCCCCCGGCGGCATACCGCCCGGTGGTCCGTAGTAGCCGCCCGGCGGCTGCTGCCCGAAGCTCATGCTGCTCTCCTTGATGACACTCGACGATACGAGCCTATCGATCGAACCAGCCCGCCTGCGCCGAACAGCAGCGCAGCCACGCATGCCGCGAACGCCACCGGCGATCCGCGGTTATAGCTTAGTGCCTCGCTCCAGCGCCCGTGCCCCAGCGCGGCAAACCCTCGGGTCATCCCGCACGTCGGACACGGACGATGCCACAGCAGCTGCGTCGGGCACTGCGGGGACAGGACAATTCGCCCGCTGGCGAGGTCGTCCGGCGAAACGGCCAGCGAGGTCATCAGCACGCTTGCAAAGGCAATCACGAGTAGGGTCCACCACAGCACACTGTGGAGAGCGTCGCGCCGAAGCCGCTGCTGGAGGTCATCCCCGTCGGCCATGTGCCCACCATACACCGGCCGGCGTTCCGGTGTCTTCCCCGGATCGGCCAACCGGCCACGCGGGTGGCTCAATCCAATCCGAGCTCGCGCAACCGCCTGAGGAACGTGGGATACGAGATGCCAAGGGCGGCCGCGGCGGCCATGCGCTTGCCCTGGAAGTGGTTGAGCACGTGAGCCACGTACGCGCGCTCCACATGCTCGAGCCGCGGCGGGGAGCCGTCGGGCTGCGCCGCCATCTCGAAGAACGCCGCGGGCGAGGAGGCCGCACTTTCGCCGGAGGGCATCGCGAGATCGGCCCGCGTGATCTCGGGCCCGCGGCACAGCAGCACGGCGCGCTCGACCAGGTTGCGCAGCTCCCGCACGTTGCCGGGATACGCGTACGAATTCAACGCTTCGAGGGCGCTGGGGGCAAAGCCCACGATGCGCTTCTTGAGGCGCGAGGCGAAGAACCGCGACAGCGCCGTGGCCAGCTGGGCAATGTCCTCGGGGCGATCGCGCAGGGCCGGGATGTTGACCGAGAAGACCGCGAGCCGGTGGTACAAGTCCTCGCGGAATCGTCCGGCCCGCTGGGCTTCGGCCACGTCCTGGTTGGTCGCCGCCACCACCCGCAGCCGCACCTCGATCTCGCGTTGCCCGCCCAGCCGCCGGAACCGCATCCCGTCGATGAACTTAAGCAGCTTTGCTTGCGACCGCAGCGGCAGCTCGGTCACCTCGTCGAGGAACAGCGTGCCGCCCGCGGCCATCTCGATCAACCCCCGCCGCGTGCCCTTGGCGTCCGTGAAGGCGCCCTTCTCGTGGCCGAACAGCTCGCTCTCGACCAGATCCTCGGGCAGCGCCGCGCAGTTCACCTCCACGAACGGCGCGTCCGGATCAATGCTCGCCCAGGTCATCTCGTGGAGCATCTCGGCCGCGTACTGCTTGCCCACGCCCGACGGTCCCAGGATCAAGACGGGCGTCGACGGGCTGACGCTGACCATGCGCAGCCGCTCGGCCGCCTCGCGCATCGCGGGGCTTCCGGGCTCGACCAGGGGAGGCCGCGCTGCGCTGGTGCGCGCCAGCGCGAGCCGGTCGCGCATGCCCCGCGCCTCGAGGACCTTGCGCAGCTTGACCACGATGTCCGTCAGCTGCACGGGCTTTGCGAGGTAGTCCGACGCTCCCTCGTGCAGCGCCTCGACCGCATTCGCAACATCGCCGTAGGCCGTCACCACGATGACCACCGGGGCCGACGAGCCCTGCTGACGAAGCTCGCGCAGCCAGTGGATGCCGTCGCCGTCCGGCAGGCGCCGATCCAGGATCACCACGTCCGGGCTCGCCCGCTCCAGCTCCTCGCGCGCGCGGCGCAACGAGGCCACCGAGCGGACCTCGAAGCCCTCGGCCGACAGGGCTTCCTCCGCCAGAATCCGGAATGTCGGCTCGTCATCCACGACCAGAATCGAGGCATCCATGGGTCACCCGTCTTGCTCGAGCGGCAAGTCCACGACGAACTCGGCGCCCTTGTCCGTGCCGCAATAGGTCAGGTCGCCGCCGTGCGCCTGGGCAATCTTGCGCGACATCGCGAGCCCGAGCCCGACGCCGCTCGGCTTGCCCGTCACGAATGGCTCGAACAATCGGTCTGCGACGGCCGCCGAAACCCCCGACCCATTATCGCACACCCTGATTCGCGCCTTGCCCGCAGCCGCCTCGACATTCACCGTCACCCGCCGATCGTCGTCGCCCGAGGCCGTCAGCGCGTCGATCGCATTGCCTACCAGATTCTTGACTATCGAGTGCACCAGGCCTGGGTCCGCTCTCACCCGCACCGGCGCCTGCGGCACCCGCACCTCCAGCGCAACCCGCGCCTCGTCGGCGTCGGGTCGCAGCACCTCGCAGACCTTGTGAACGAAGTCGCCCAAATCGAACGGCACCGCGCGCGGCGTCACGCCCTTGGAGAACGTCAGCAAGTCGCCCGTGAAATCCGAGAGCCGCGCGACCTCGTCGCGCAGCGTGGCGACCGTCTGCCCCTGCCGCGCGCCGGACAGGACCAGGTCCAGGCCGAGCCGAATGCCGTTGAGCGAGTTCTTGATCTCGTGGGCAATGAGATTGACCGCCTCGCCCAGCATGCGCAGCTGCTCCTGGCGCATCGCCTCTTCCTCGGAGCGCAGCAATACGCGATAAGACCTGCGAAGCAGCAGCACCAGCAGGCCCAACGGCGCAAGGCACAGGCCGAGCCCCAACGCCAGACGCCCCGCGAGCCGCGCGTTCGCCGGGCCGAACAAGTCCTTCGTGCTGATGATGGACAGCAGGTACAGTCCCGAGGCCCCAACCGGTGCGCTCGCCACCACGCGTTCGTGGTCGCTGAGCGTCAGATCGGTCAGCAACGGTTCGGCGCCCAGCTGCCCGGCAAACTCCTTCCAGCGCTGCTCCGCGGCAAAGGGCGGCGGCCGCGGTGGGAAGATCACGGACCCGTCGCGCGTGGCGATCACCGTGATCGCCCGGAGCCCGGGGCCCGCGGTCGGATCCACGTCGTCGCCCCGCGCGAGATCGACCGCGCCGATGAGCGCCCCGGTGAACTGCCCGCCCCGGTTGATCGGAGAGACCATGTACAGGATGGAGTCCGACGCCCGCTCCGGCTCCACGCCCACAATGCGGACCGATCGCCAGCGTCGCACCGCATCGAACCACGGCTCCAACGCAACGGACGATCCTTGCTTCAGGAAGCCGGAGGGCTCGGACCACGCGACGGTGCCGTCCAGGTCGACAATGGCGAGCCCGACGTTGAAGAAGGCGCTCTTGTCGTGCGAGAGCCGCAGCAGGCTGCGCTCGGGCTCCATGTTGTGATCGAGCAGGTCCACCTCGGAGCGCAGTCCGAGCCGACGCAGCTCCTGCGAGAGCAACCCGAGGTGGCGCGAAAGGGCCTGGGCGCGGACCTGCGTCTCGAGCATCAGCGTGTCGCGCGCGTCCTGTTCCTGGTGCGTCAGATCGGTGGCGAACGCCAGGATGAGCAGCGACACGGCAACGGCGGCCGTGCTCGCGTAGATGGCAACGGCCGCCCGCGCGAAGCGGCGGTGCGCTTGCGCAAGAGGATTGGGCTCCGGCCGCCGGCTGTCGGTCATGGGCACATTGTTGTCGACCGGCCGATCCGCGTCCACCCCGACGACACATGACGAGCGACTCTTCGTCGCAGGGCGGGTGCACGCTCGAGCCGCCCTGGCATCTTACCGATCCCGCGGTGCTCGTCGCGGGCGGACCGCGGCCGGAGGGCAGCCGGATCTATCGGTTCGCCGCGATCCCGGATCACACGCCGCTCGGCACCCGGATAATCGAGTCGCGTGCGGGCGCCTCGTCGAGCATGCGCACGGGCAGGATCACCATGGTCAACCCACTCCACTGCAGCCGCTTCTGCAGGTCGTAGGCCGTGTGATTGTGCAGCAACGCATGGTACCAGTGCTCGCGGGCGAAGATGAGCTGTCCGGCGAAGAACATCGCGGCCGGATGATCCTTGCCGACACTCACGCATAGCGGCTCGAGCACGGCGACTGGGTCCGTGCCCACCGCGGAGAACGACCGGGCGGGAAAGCCGAGCCGCCTCGCCAGGTCGACGTACTTCTGCAGCGCCGCGTCCGCTTGCGCCTTGACCGCCTCGACCTGGGTCTCGTCGCGCATCGTGCGGCTGTCCACCACGCCCACGGACAGGAACACGATGTTGTGGAAGTGCCGCGGAAATGCCTTGAGCACGCTCAGCAGCAGGTGAATGCCCAGCCCCCCGTAGCCCGACACCAGCAGGACCGCCGTCGGCTTTTCCGGATCGAATTTGGCCACGACCGCCCCCGGCTCCTCGGGCAAGGGCGCTTGCGCCAGCACTTGGTCGAGCTGGCGCACCTTGACTCCCACAGACCGATAGTGCGCCCGAATCACAAACGCCATCGCCACCAGCACGGAGGTGACGAGCGCCGTGATCCAGCCGCCCTCGTAGAACTTCTCGGCGCTCGTGACCACGAGAATCGATGCGCACAGTACTGCACCGACGGCGAAGATCGGGAAGTTGGACCACGTGCGCCGTCCGGCACGCCACTCGGAGAACGTGTGCTTGAGCATCCCCAGCATCGAGAGCGTGAAGGTGACGAACACGTTGATGCTGTACATCAGCACCAGCGAGCCCACGTTGCCGCGCGTCTCGACCAGGGCAATCAAGGACGCACCTCCCATCACCAGAATCCCGTTCTGCGAGGTCAACCGTTCGGACAGCGAGGCGAATCGGCGCGGCATCCATCCGTCCATGGCCATGTTGGCGAGCACCCGGGGCCCGTCCAGGAAGCCAGCCTGCGCGGCGACGACCAGCAAGGCACCCTCGGACAGCAACATCAAGACCACGAAGGCGGTACCCATCGGGATACCGCGCACCAGTGTCTCGCCCAACACGGCATTGAGGGTCTTGCCGGGCTCGAGGTGCAGACGCCCCATGAAGTAGCACAGAAACAGGCCCGCAGAGGTGGCCGCCAGCGACGCTGCCATGTAGAACATCGTCTTGTGGGCATTGGCCACGCGTGGCTCGCGCAGGATCGGCAGTCCGTTGGAAACAGCCTCCAAGCCGGTGTAGGTGCCGCCGCCCAGCGACCACGCCCGCGCCGCCACCAGCGCCAGAGGCACGAGGCCCAGCGTCGAAACCTCGCTTCGGAACTCGTGGGTCGCCGCGATCGCGCTCGCATGCACACCCTGCCCGATCGTCAGCAGGCCGCCCACGATAAGGACCGCGTGGGTGAGCAAAAACACGAGGAATACGGGCACCATCGGGACGACCGACTCCTTGACGCCGCGAAGGTTGAGCACGGTCAGCGTCAGGACGAGGGCCGCCTCGAACGCGACCTTGGCCGGTGCCCAGGACGGGGGCAGGAAGCTGAAGAGCGCATCGCCGGCCGCGGCGATGGAGACGGTGATGGTCAGAACGTAGTCAACGAGCAGGGCGCAGCCGGAGACGACCCCGGCGCCCTTCCCGAGCGTGGCGGAGGCCACCACGTAGCCGCCGCCTCCGTGGGGGAAAGCCTCGATGATGCGCGCATAGCCCAGGGCGATGACCGTGATGGTGAAGGCGGTGGCAGCCGCGAGCACCGGTGCGAGATAGTGGTGCTCGCCCAGCGCGATGAACGCTTCGGGCGGGCCGTACGCCGATGAGGACAAGCCGTCGGCACCCAGCCCCACCCAGGCCAGGAAAGGGATGAGCGCCAGCCTGTGGAACAGCGATCGATCGTACAGATCGCGCGGCGGCCCGATGAGCCACCTTCGCATCCGCGCGAACAGGTCGGTCGGTCCGGGGTCGGAAGATGGGCGCTGTCCATCGCCCGACGGGTTCGGCTCGGTTGGCATGACGGCAGACTCCGAATGCAGAGCTGGGGAGGTGGACTCCCGGGTCATCCGGGTGGCACGCCTCTCCTCGACGCCTACGGGGTTAGCTGACGGGCTCGGACCGAGAAGATTGTCCTACACCATGACGGTGATGCGCCCCGGGGAAAGTGGGTCCCCCGCTCTCGCACACTGCGAAACTCGGCGGTCGGTCGTCGCATAGCGCCGGGTCGAGAGGCCGTCAAGAGCAGCACCGGCACGGAATCCGCGTGCTAGGAGCCTGTCGGGAAAACAATTTCGGCCCGGCGGAAGATGGGAACGGCCGCCGGCGCTCCCCGCACTTCCCGCGCTGCGCACGCGTGCCCGCCGCTCGCGCC
>JAJZQG010000052.1 GCA_021847645.1 Myxococcales bacterium | reverse complement strand
GGACCACGACCCCTGCCGCCGCAAGAGCAGAGGCCGGGTTCGCTGGCGCGCGGCCAGGCGTCCCGCGCCGTCAGTTCGGCACGCACTCGTCGTCGGTGCTGCAATGGTCCCCAGGGCTGCAGTCAGCGTTCGTGACGCAGGGATGGCGCACGACCTTCTTGACCCACTGGGCGATGTGGTTGCCTGTGCCCGTATTCTGGAACGGAAGCCAGAACGCCGGGTAGCTCGGGTCCTGCCCGCTCTCGGCGGCGTCCACGTCGACGGCCGCCATCCAGATCTGCCAGCGTCGCGGGTCGCCCGCGTCGGGATCGGACGGCATGGGTGGGTTCTGGATGCGAAGGCCGTAGTCGCGCGCGCTCGAGACGGTGAACCACAGGATTCGGTGGCCCCGGTTGCATTGCATGAACGGCGCCCACTTGGGCCAGGAGTTGCCCACCTGGTCGCTGATGTTCGCCTTGGTCAGCGCGATGGGCGTGCCGCCCGCGGCGGGCACCACGTACACCAGCGAGTCGGGCGCCAGGTACGAGTTGTTCTTGGCCGAGCGGTTGAACATCACGAGGCTGCCGTCGGGCGAGAACGCTGGATAGTAGTTGTTCTCGCTGGAGGTCGACGCCTGCACGAGGAGTGTCTCAGAGCCCCAAGTCAGGCCGTTGCGCGGGAGCAGGTAGAGCGAGCCGTTGTTGATACCCGGCGAAGCGATAGCGAAACCGCCCGGCTTCGCGAACACGATCTTCGACATGTCGGGGGCGTAGTCCGCCATCGTTCCCTTGGCGACTAGCGGGTTGGGATTGGCCGGCGTGCCGTCATAGGCATTGCGCCAGACGAGCGACGCACCGTTGGAGGTGATGATCTCGTTCTCGTCCGGGGAAAACGCTTGGAAGTTCGACGCGAGCTGGAGCTGGAAACGCTGGTTCTTGGTCGCCACTTCGATCACGCGCATCGTGGCCGGACTCGGAATGCCCAGGCCCACGGCCATCAGGTTGCCCGGCGTCGAGAGCGAATGGCACCCGACGCACATGGCGCCGCCGTTGGCCTGGTTGTAGTACGACTCGCCCTGAACGGTAGGATGGCCGAAGTCGTAGCGCACGATCTGCCCGCCCGCGTCCCAATAGTAGATACCGCCGAGCATGTAGTCCTGGGCGATCGATAGCGATCGGATGTCGGACTCGCCCACGCTGCCCGGATTGGAGCCCGACACGCCGCGTACCTTGACCATCACCGGCTCGTAGCCCGCCACCTTCTCCGCAAAGTCGTTGGTGAACAGCGTGCCGTCCATCTTGAGGCTGCAGCCGTTCGAAACCTGGCTGCACGTGGTGTACACGTGCAGGTTGACCTCGCCGCTCTCGAAGCTCACGTCGAACAGATCGTTTCCCGCGCCCGGCAAGAACTGCAGATCCATCGTGGCGATGTTCGGAGGCATCATCACGCCGTCCGGCGGATACACGATCGTCGGAGCCCGCGCCGGATCCACCGACCCGCCGAACTTGTTGGGAGCGTCGGTCGCCGCGCCGTTCATGAACCGGTTGGTCGGAGGCGGCGTCCCCGCGTCGCCCCCCGGAAGCGGGACGCAGTTGGCCCATCCACCGTTGCCGCCCGTTCCTCCGCCATCCGTTCCACCCGAATAGCCACCCGATCCACCCGAATAGCCACCGGACCCACCCGAATAGCCACCGGACCCACCGGCGTATCCGCCTGTGCCGCTCCCGCCGGTCTCCGCGCCGCCCGACCCGGCCGACGCGTCCACATCGCCATCCGGGATGGCCCCGTCATTCTGCGCGGACCCGCCGTCGCCGGACGCACCCGCGCCCGCGCTTCCCCCGCCAGAGCCGTTGCCGTACGGCTGGCTGCCGCCCGACGCCGCACAGCCGACCGCCAAGGCCGTAGCCACGGCCAAAGTCCAAGTCCAATAGAGCCCCTTCGATCTCCGAGCGCGCTGGGACATGCTCTTACCTCCGGGTCAAGTCGCAAGCACGATAACGGCCTGGCATCGAAGCCGCAATGCGCACGTTGCACAGCATGCCGTTTCTTCGATGGGGGCGCCACACACACATATCCGCCCCCCGCTCGCGACAGCCGCCGGCGCCCCCTGGGTCCCAACGACTCAACGCGCGTCCCGCTCCCGCCACGCGATCGAGTACCCGACCCCAAGGCGCAGCCGCGCCGCGACCCGAACGAGCCCGTCGCGCCACCCGCTGCCGGCGTCAGCCGGCCCCCAAACGCGCACCAACACGGCGCGCTGCCGATCCTCTCGCAGAATCGGATCCGGACGCGCTCGCATGGTGATCTCGGCCACCTCACCGAGCGGAACGATCGCCCCCGATGCGGCCGGCAACGCCAGAGTCGCCAGCTGCGCGGGGTCCTTTCCCACGTCGGCCAGGTCCAACCGCACGACCAGCGGGTCGTGCTGCGGCGGCAGACTCGCGTGCAAGACCTGACCGCCGAACGCCAGCGAAACCACCCACGCGATATCTTGCGCCCGCACGCCCAACGCCGATGCGCGCTCCCGGT
The DNA here is from genome assembly GCA_021847645.1 of Myxococcales bacterium. Lineage (GTDB taxonomy): Bacteria > Myxococcota_A > Polyangia > Polyangiales > Polyangiaceae > JAJZQG01. The sequence goes on along the minus strand of JAJZQG010000052.1, from coordinate 39,496 downwards.
CGGGCCGCACTTCCAACCCCGGCCGCTGCCCGATCCCGAGCACGAGCGACTGCCGCACGTCGTCCAAGGCCGCCACCCGATCGCGCAGCTCCCTGCCGATACGCGCCAGCTCCACGATGTCGGCTCCGCGAATCACCGCTTCGCTCACCGACGGCTGCGGCTGTCCCGCAGGAGCCGCTCGCAACCAAGGCACGGCCTTCTCGATGGCCGACGCCACACGAGCTCGCATGGCTTCCACGGACGCGGGCTCGAGACCGCATACCTCCACGGTACCGCTCGCAGGAAGCAGCTCGGGCCACGCCCCGTCGGGCGTGCCGACTTGCACGCTCACGGCCTCGGCGCCGGCCGCCTGCTTGACCGCATCGGCGACCGCTTGCGCCGTCTCCGCCTCGGCTTGCTCCTGGACCTGCCCGACTTCCCACAGCTCGAGCTTCGCGCAACCCGCGTCATTCACCCTCATGTGCAACGCGAGGCCCGCTCCGGACGCCGCCCATTGCCGAATCTCTTGCTGCACCGTTGCTGCCGTCGCCCCTGGCTTCGTGCCGTTGTCGCGTCCCATCACCGACACGCAGAGCCCGGGCTTGCCCTGGTCCACGCATGCGCACGCATGCGGGGCACTCGCGATCCGAATCATGGCCACATCCGACAAGCGCACCGGCCCGCCCTGCCCTTGGCCCACCACCAGATTGCGCAGCCCGGCCGACTCCTGTTCCTGCGAGTCTTGCGCCGACAAGAACCGCTCGAGCTGGGAGCGCACCTGCATGGCAGTGCCCCCCAGCCCGCGAAGACGCATCGGGTCCAGACTCACACGCACCTCGGGCTCCCCCACGCCGCACTCGGCAATCCGCTCCACGCCCGACAGCCGCTCGAGCGTGGTGCGCAATTGTTGGTCGTGCATCCGGCGAAGCTCCACGAGCGCGAGCTTGTCCGCGACGAGCTGGTAGCGCGCCAGCTCGCCCGTTGCTCCGGACTCCCGCACGATCTCGAGCCGGACATCCTTCGGCAGATCTTCCAGGCGCACGCGCGCACGCACGGCGTCCACCGCTTGGGTCTCGTCGACCATCGCGTCGAACGAGCACGCGGTCTTCACCTCACCCTCGGTGGCGACCGAGCGCAAGGACCGAAGCGACGGAGTCCCAGCGAGCTGCGCGTCGAGAGGCTCGGCGACCGAAGGCTCGAGCTGCTCGGCCGCGGCCCCGGGCGAGCGCGCGACGACCAGCACCACGGTGGCGGGGGGCGGCTTCGGCTGCCGGGAGGGCACGCTCGTGCGAATGACCAATAGCGTGGCGACGACGGCGAGCAAGGCGACGGCCGCGACGATCGAGAGCTTGTGGCGTGCAAAGACGGGCATGAGGGCTGGCCAGCGTACAGCAATGACAGGCAACGGCGAAGCGAGAGCGACGCGCGCTCGGCAGAGGCAGTGCGGGCGCGATCCCGCGTCGGGTGGCCGAGCAAGAGCGGGCTGTCCTCAACTCCACCCGGGTGAAGCCCGGACTCCACCCGGGTGGAGTCGGCCGTGCAATGGGAGGAGGCGCCGGCGAGCGATCCCCGTCCATGGTGCGGGCTCGCCCGCCGATGTAGCGCGCTGTTCCCTGGCGTGACACGCTGGTGGTACGCTGGCTCGCTCGCCACGCACAGGCTGCCGCCCCCATGACGATTGGCTACGTATTCGACGAGATCTTCCTCGCGCACCAGGCGCCGGGACCGGTATGGCATCCGGAGTGCCCCGAGCGGCTGACGGCCGTGCTCGATGCGCTCGAGAGCGGCGGTCTCACCAGCCGGATGTCGCGCGTCGCGGCCCGCGAGGCAACGCGCGAGGAGCTCGTCGCGGTGCACAACGCGGCCTATGTAGATCAGCTCGAACGACTCCTGGCGCGATCGGCCGGCTACATCGATCCGGACACGTACTTCAACGAGTCAACCCGCGACGCTGCGTGGCGCGCTGCGGGCGCTTCGGCCGAGCTGGCCACGCGGGTGGCTCGCGCCGAGCTCGACGCCGGCATCGCCCTGGTTCGTCCGCCGGGGCACCACGCCACGCGTGAGCGATCGATGGGCTTCTGCCTGCTCAACAACGTGGCAGTGGCAGCTCGCGCCCTGCAAGCCGCCGGACTCGCCCAACGCATTGCCATCCTCGATTGGGATGTCCACCACGGCAACGGCACCGAAGACATCTTCTGGGACGACCCGGACGTGCTCTACGTGTCCATCCACGAGTCGCCCTGCTACCCGGGCACCGGCCCGGTCACGGCGAGCGGCGGGCCGAAAGCGCCCGGAACCAATGTCAACGTGCCGCTGCCCCCCGGCATGGGCGACGCCGAATACCTCGCCGTGTTCGACCGCGTCATCGCGCCTGCGTGGCGCTGGTTCGCCCCTGACTTCATGCTCGTGTCGGCCGGATACGACGCGTGGATGCGCGACCCGTTGGCCGAAATGAAGGTCAGTCGCGCGGGCTTCGCCTCCCTGGCCCAGCGAGCCTTCGACCTGGCGGGACGCTCCAGGTTCGCAGCGGTGCTCGAGGGCGGCTACGACCGGCTGGCGCTCGCCGACATGGTCACGGACCTCGCACGGATCCTGCTCGGAGACGCCGTGCCCGGTGTGCACCACGACGAGCCTCCACACCCGGCATGCACCGAGGCGATCGACTTCGCCCTGCACATGCACGCGGCCCGGTGGGCCGCACCCAAGTAAGGAATCGCCATGCCGCCCGCCGCCCCTCCCCGCGTCTCTGCCGCCCAAGCGCTCTCACGCGCACGATGGCGCGAGAGGCTCATGCTCGTCCTCCATGCCGAGGTCGGTGCGGCCCTCGGCATCGCTTTCCTCGTCGCGTCCTTTCGCATCGGCATCATCACCCGCCCGTCGGCCGCGCCCCCGCATGTAGCGTCGTCCACCCGCGTGGGGGTCACCTGCCCGCTGCACGCGTCCCCCTCCACCTGCGATGCGTGCATGACCGCGCACTGCGAGCGCGAATGCCAGGCCTGCGCCGACTCCTCGGATTGCCTCGATCTGTTCCTGTGCGCCACACCGTGCAGCGACCATCGCTGCGAGAACGAATGCGCCAGCCGCTTTCCCCAGGGCAAGCAGCTCCTGCAACAATTCGTGGGCCAGACCGGTTGCCTCGCGATCTTCTGCCGCGACGCTTGCCGCTCGCCCGCCGGCTCGCACGACTGATTCTGCGACCGACTCACGGTCGCCCTTGCCGCTGCGCCGGGCACTGCTTTACTGTGTCCGAACACGCGTCGTACGGCGCAGAAGGGAATCAGCACGCTCATGCCGACCCCACGAACGCTCGTCAGCCTCGCTTCGGTCCCCGTCATGATCCTGGCCGTATCCCTCGGCGGATGCTGCAAGGCCAAGGAGTCAACGCCTGAGCCCGTCCGAGCTACGCCCGACGTGCCGGCAACCACCACCGCGCCCGCCGCGGTGCCCACGCCGCCCGCAGCTCAAGACGAGGAGGGCTACCAGGCCAACGGATTCCCCAAGAAGATGCCCAGCGGCCGCACGCCGGTGCCCACCGCCAAGGAATGGGCCGCGGCCCCCCTGGTCACCACCAAGAAGCTTCCCGACGGCTGCACCATGAAGTTCGTGCGGGAATGGTTGAAGCTCAACTGCTCCAAGGACACCAACACCCTCGTCCCCATGTCCGTCACCAACATTACCGGCATGGGCGCCAGCGGCGCCGACTACTTCGTCTTCAGCAAGTCCGGCGCGGTCGCCGATATCGTCGTCCGCACCGTCGACGGCAAGAAAGGCACCGCGAACTTCGTGACCAATCGGGGCACACTGCTCGTAGGCTACGATTGGCCGTACAAGGCGCCGTTCCCCAGCACGGTCTTCCAGTAGCATCCCGCGCGACGGCCATGAGTTCCTTCCTGCGCGTCCCAGCCTGCCGCCAAGCCATGGCCCCTCCCCGGTGGGACTTCCGCGACGGCCGTCCGTGAGGGCGCCGAGTCCAACCCGCCGAACGCTTGCTGCCGGGCCCGGCCCTGACTGGCAGCCCATCGTCTCGCGGCTCGCCACTGCCCTGATTGAACACACCGCCAACAAGCCGCGCCCCCCAACCGGCTGGCAACGCTCTCGAGCTGCTCGAACGCGACACCGTCGTTCGCGTCCTGCGCTTGCGCGTCGGCTTGGCCGCGGTCCGGCAGGGCCGCTTGCCGCAAGCCGCCATGCGATCCGACGCCGCTCTCGACGACGCTGCTGACGCCGCCGGCTTGCCGCTGCCGGGCAGCCCGCCGTCCGTATCTGCGCTGCGACTCCCGTCCCCTGCCTGGCGAGCCGCGCGCGACACGCTCGACCGCGCCCTTGCCTCCGCGATATCGCCGCAGGCGCTCGGCGACGCCTGCCAACAGCTTCTTGCCGTCCACGGAGAGGCTGTCACCGAGTTCATCCGTCCGGAGGACGCCCGCGCGTCCCGCGCCAATCCCAAGAGGATCCCCGAGGAATCATTCCTGATTCGCCCGTCGGCAGCTTGCACTGCGCTGTACGAGGGCCGCATGGTCCACCACTTCGACCACGCGCAGAAAGGTTGGCTGCACGACGAGGGCCCTCGCGCTATCTGGGAGTCCATCCCCATTCACGACAAGGCGCTTCGACCGCGTGTATTCGTCGCCCCGCCTCAGGTCGGTGCGCCGCGCCCCTGCCGGATCGCCTTCGGCGCCGTGGCTTCCGCCGTCAACGAGCGCTCCCTGCTCGCCGCCTTGATCTCCGACGGCTGCCTCGCAGGCAACTCCACGCCAACGCTGGCCTTGCCCACCCGCACCGACGCGGCTCTCTTGCTGTACGTCATGAGCTCGTTCGTGTTCGACTACCTCGTACGTCTGCGCACGACGACCAACATCAGTTGGACCCAGCTATCGCGCATCGCCGTGCCCCGACCCGAGGACATCCCGCCCAGCGACCGCCGCACGCTCGCCCAAGCCGCCGCTCACCTCTCGCGCACGACGCCCGAGCGGCCGCCGTCCGAACCGAGGCCTTCCCCGCGAAGGCGTGAACGTACGCCTCGGCCGAGCGCGATCCGCGCCAGCGCGCCCTGCTGCGCGCGCACATCGACGCCATCGTCGCAGACGCCTACGGTCTTCGCCTCGAAGACTACGCCCGAATCCTGACGGCCTTTCCGCTGCTCGACCGCGGCCAGCCGCCCCTTGCCGGCGATCGGTTCGTCCAGGAGCCGCCGCTGCTGAGCTCGACTCCCAGGAGCTTCGTCACGCGGGCGCCGTGGCGTACGTGCCGCCCGGCAGCCCGCGCGAGTAGAACGCCGCTCGCCGGATGCTCTTGTGCAATGTATGGCCCTGCGCAGCGCGCGAGGCCCGGACGTCTTCAGGGTGCCGAGAGGTTCTTGCCGATGCGATCGACGACGGCGCTGATGGCGGGACGATACGCGTAGTCGGCAAGCGACGGCGCGGTGAGATTCGGCGCGCAGATGGACCCCACGACGGCCTGGGAGCCAATGCCGTGAAGCACGGCCAGGTGCCGCACGCCAGGGTAGGCCTTCGCGCGGTACTGCGTCGTGCCGTACTGCCCCGTCGCCGGACTCTGGCACAGCGGCGACATCGTATCGGAGCTGCACTCGCAGTCCATCTGCGTGCAGTCCAGCGGCTGCGGCAAATCGAACACGCACGCATACTGCAGGTCAGCTCCGCTCGCTACGGTCCAGTCGTGCCCGTTGATGGGGTTCGCGTCGTAGGGCGATCCCGGCGGCGAGATAGCGTCGCCCGTGATCGGGTTCGTCCCGCTGCGCGGCTCGACCGATGGCTTCATGAACGGGTCCGTCGGATCGACGTAGCTGGTCACGTCGCCCGCCACGACGTCCCAGGGAATCTCGGCGGCAGTCTTGTATCCCTTACCCAGATCGGACGGATCCCGCGCGATGTCCTGCCAGGGCACGCCAACGATGCCCGCCAGGATGATCTGGCTGCGGTCGCGCACCTTCGATGTGCAGGTGTTGCCGCTCGCGGTCTTGCAGAACAGCGGATTCGGTGCGCCGGTGTCCAACGTGGACTTGGTGAGCGCGTCCACGTAACGCCCGATCGGGTACAGGAAGTCGACGCCGAATCGCTGCTTCTGCCGATAGCAGCGCAGGTTCAGCGGGTCGTCCACGCTCGGATTGCCCCACCCCGACGCGCATTCGGGGTGAGCGGTCGGGTCCGCACTCCAGCACGATACGCAGTCAGGACTGGCAGGCGCGGTCGCGCACGCCGACGTGCCCCTCGCCACATGGAAGGGGTTGCTGCCCTCCAGCGCCTGCACTGCCACGTAGTTCTGCCCGGAGTCCTGCACCGAGCAGTCGTCCTCGTCGGTCAACATCACGATCGACACGACCGAATCCTCGCGCAGGAAGTCGGCCCTCTGCTGCAGGACCGCCTGGTCGATGCCCGACGGTCCGCGGCAGGAGTTGTTCGGATCGCTGCTCGAGCAGGGCACCGGAACCATCTTCTGGTACGGCGCCGGATCGATCAGGAATCGGTACCAGGCTTCGAGCGAGGCCTCGAAACCGCATCCGTCCTCCCCGGCTCCCCGCACCATGTCGCTAAAGGCCTGATCGAGGGCAGCCGGATCGGCTTCGCCCGGCGGGCTGCTCACGGCGCCCGGATCCCAGTCGAGGAATCCCTTGCTTTGCCATGTCGCCACCGTGCCCCCGCTCGCCGTGCGGCTGATCAGGTGGGACATGTCTTCCATGTGCGGGTTGTAGGACAGCGCCGATCCGCTCGAACACACGTCGGCGCCGTGCCCGCCGAGCGACGACGTGATGATACCCACGTGCATGTCCACGACCGCCGGGAATTCGCGCTCCGATCCGGCCGGACAGGCCGCTCCCATATCCACGCGAGCTACGAATTGGCGCGTGGTCGGGTCCACGCAATCGGGATTCGTCAGGCGGCTCACCAGGTCGGGCACGGTCTGGGCCAGCACGGCCTGCTTGTCCGCCATCGACGCCGAGTTGTCCACCATGACGAGCAAGTCGACCTTGTCCGCATGGACGACCGGCCCCGCGGACCCGCCGGTGCCGCCGGTGCCGCCGGTGCCTCCGCTGCCGCCGTCGTTGCCGGTCCCTCCGGTGCCTGAAGCTCCCGCGCTCCCGCCAGCGCCGCCCCCGCCAGCACCTCCTGCCGCACTCGTCGTGCTGCTGCTGCCGCCGCACGCCACGGCGCCCAGCGCCAGCACACTCCCACCAACAAGGACCACGGAAGCCAAACCCCAATAGCCGCGCATCTCGCCTTCTCCTCGCTGTGCCGCCGACGTGCCAAACGCGCCGCGCAGCTGGTCATGTTTGCTGGAAATACGGTCGACACCCCGCGAACCTTCCCTGCCGGGCGCCGTACACCTTCCCGCCCCGGCCGACGTCGGTCCCACGGACTGCTCGACAGCGCGATGCTCATCACACCCCATCACCACCTCGCCCGTTGACCCTCGTGCACGAGACGGATACAGCACCAGCCTCTCTCGAGGGCGCGACAGGCATGAGCAGCGGTTCAACGACACGACAGCTGACGCTTCGATCCCGTTTCACCTACGCCATCGACAACTTCATGGCCCGCGGAGGGTTCTCCGTGTTCCTGGCCGTCCTCACCATGTTCGCGCTGGGCTTCGCCGGCATGTCCCTGCTTCGCCTGATCGGCCATTGGGTCGAGCCCGACAGCTCCGCCCCGGCCTTCGCCGACGGACTCTGGCGCACCTTCATCGAGATCGCCGATGCCGGCAACATCGGCGACGACTCCGACGCTCCGTACCTGTCCAAGGCGATCGGCATCGTGACCATCTTCGTCGGCATGGTCCTGTTCTCGAGCATGATTGCCTTCATCACGGCGCAATTCGAGGCCAGGCTCGAGAACCTGCGACGCGGACGCAGCGAGGTCATCGAGTCCGGACACTCTTTGATCCTGGGCTTCGGCGACCGCGTGCTCGACATCATCCGCGAGCTGATCGTCGCCAACGCGTCCGAGAAGGATGCCTCCGTCGTCGTGCTCGCCGACAAAGACAAGCAGGAGATGGACGACTACTTCAACGAGCGCATCCCCGGGCGCAAGACCACGCGAATCATCACGCGCTCCGGCTCCCCGGCCAATCTCGCCTCCCTCGAGAAAATCGGCGCCGCTCGCGCACGGTCCATTACCATCCTGTCCGACGCGCGCGCCGGCGACGTCGAGTCCGCCAAGGCCGCCGCCGACGCCCGCGTGCTCAAGACCATCATGGCCGTGGTCGCCGCCGTCGGCGAGCCCCATCTGCCGCCGATCATCGCCGAGCTTCACCTCGACAAGAACCGCACCCTGGCCGAGTCCATCGTGCCCGGCCGCATCACCACGCTCGCGGAAAACAGCCTGCTGGCCAAGATGATCGTGCAGACCTCCCGCGTCTCGGGCCTCGCCCTGGTCTACTCCGATCTGGTCGGCTTCGAAGGCAACGAGGTCTACTTCTTCCGGCCCCGCGGCGGGTGGCCCCAGCTCACCTTCGGCCAGCTGCAATACCACTTCCCCGAGTCGGTTCCCCTGGGCCTTCGCCATGCCTCCGGCGAGCTGTCTCTCAACCCCTCTTCCAGCTACGTCCTGCGCCCCGACGACGACGCCGTCGTGCTGGCCGAAGACGACTCGACCATCGGCTACTCGCCCAGCGCCGTCTTCTCCCCGGGCCAGGTGGCCCCGTCCCACAAGCGCCTCGAGACCGGCCCCGAGCGGCACCTTCTCATCGGCTGGACGACCAAGAGCCGCGTCATCATCGAAGAGTACGCCCAATACCTCAAACCCGGCTCGGCGATCCACGTCGTGGTCCACCAGCTCACCCCCGCGGCGGAAGCGGCGCTCGGCGAGCTCGAGCACAAGTACGCCGGCATCGACATCGCCATGGCCGAGCGCGATATCACATCTCCCGACGTTCTCGAGCAGGTCGCTCCGCACAGCTACGACAACGTCATCATCCTCACGCGCGACGGCGTGACGCCCGAGGAGGCCGACGCTCACACGATCGCGCTGCTGCTCCGCCTTCGGCAGTACTTCAAGGCGCGGGAACGATCGACCGCGGAGCCGAGCAGGATCCAGATCATCACCGAGGTCATGGACTCGGAGAATGCCGAGCTGGTGCTGCAGGTCGGCGTGCGCGACTACCTCATCTCGAACCAGTTCGTATCCAAGATCTTCGCCCAGGTCGCCCAGGAGCCCGACGTCAAGCGCGTGTACGACGAGCTGTTCCGCGAGGAGGGCAGCGAGATCTACCTCAAGCCCGTGGAGCTGTTCTTCGCCGGGCTGCCCGTTACGCTCGAGTTCGGCGACTGCGTGACGGCCGCCCAGATGCGGTCGGAGGTGTGCCTGGGCTACAAGCTCGCGTCCGAGGAGGGCCGTGCCGACAAGAAGCACGGAATCCACATCATCCCCAACAAGGCCGAGCAGGTGACGCTCGGGCCGCGCGATTGCCTCATTACGCTGGCCGAGGACGAGACGTGAGGGCCCCGGTCCACGGACCTTGGCATCGCAAGGTATCCGCTTTCCCTCCTCCGGACTCCATGGCCGAAGCGATCATCGCCCTCGGGGCACTACGCGTCAGGCCATCGGTCGTTTCGAATTTCGTTGCAGCCGGCCGCTCGTCACCTACAACATGGCGCGCACGCTCGAAGTGTGCCTGTCCGTCTTGTCCTCTCCGCGAATCGGTTCGATGATGACCTGGATCAGTGGAGCCTGCGAAACGAACGGGCTCAGCATCCACTACCTCCGAACCGGAGGCGCCAAACCTCCCGTCGTTCTGCTCCATGGATTGATGGGCAGCGGCGCCTGCTGGACACCGCTGGCGCGCGCGCTCGAGGGCGAATTCGACGTCGTCATGCCCGACGCAAGAGGGCATGGCGATTCGAGCGCGCCGCACCACGGGTACCGCTACGACGATCACGCGAGCGATGTCGCGGGCCTCATCCGCAGCCTGGGACTGTCTCGTCCGGCTCTTCTCGGCCACTCGATGGGCGGCATGACCGCCGCGGTGGTGGCGAGTCGAGGTGCGAGGCTCATCCGCGGCCTCATCCTGATCGATCCGACGTTCTTGAGCCCCGAGCGCCAACGCGAGGTACGCGACAGCGACGTCGCCGATCAACACCGCAGGGCTCTCGGTCTACGCAAGTCCGACCTCGTCGCACAGACCCAAGCCCGGCACCCGCGTCGCTCGCCCGAGATCGTCGGGCTCCAGGCCGAGGCCAGGCTGAAAACCAGCATCGGCGCCTTTGACGTGCTCACGCCCCCCAACCCCGAGTATCGCGACGTGGTGAGCGCTGTCGAGGTCCCGACCCTGCTCGTCATAGGCGATAGCCCTGTCGTCACGCTCGAGATGGCAACGGAGCTTCGCAGCCTCAACCCACGCGTGCGAATCGAACAGGTGAAGGACGCCGGACACGGCCTTCCCTTTGAGCAACCCGAGCGCCTGGCAGAGGTGGTCGGGACGTTCCTGCGTGAGTTGGGCTAGGGGCCCCCAAACGACGGATTGGCCCACGTGCTCCTGCTCCTGCTCCTGCTCCTGCTCGTGCTCGTGCTCGTGCTCGTGCTCGTGCTCGTGCTCGTGCCGCACCATGCCGCGCTCTTCGCCGCTGGCCGATCTGCCTACTCCCCCCTTGCCCACGGAATCCCCAGCGCCGCCGGCGCTCCCAGCCTCCGCCGCATCGCGCCCCGCGATCCGAATACCACCGCGGCAATCACGAACAAGTACGGCAGCATGCTCAAGAAGTAGCCGAGATTCGGATTGCGGAACAGCGGCAGGCCTTCGACCCCCTGCAGGTCCAGCGGCAACCGACGAATCGCTCCGAACAGCCACGCGCCCGCGGCCGCGCGCACCGGATTCCACCCCGCGAAAATCACCAGCCCAACCGCCACCCACCCCTGCCCCGCCGTCATGCCGTCCACCCATCCGGGCGTGATCGCCAGGCTCAGGCTCGCTCCCGCCAACCCCGCCATCACCCCGGCAAATACCATGCTCGCCGTGCGCACGCCGTACACCGACACTCCCAGCGAATCGGCCGCCGACGGGTGCTCTCCCACCGCCCGAATCGCCAATCCCCACTTCGTCCGATACAACAACAGCCAGCACAACGGTACCAGCGCAATGCCAAGCCACACGACCAGGTTCTGCCGGAACAGCAGGGTCCCCAAGATGGGAATGCGCGAGAGCACGGGCACGTTCCACGTTGGAATGCGCGCCGTGGCCTCCATGTGCTCGACCAGCGGCGCGCCCAACACCGCGCTCAACCCGGTCCCCACGAAGCCCAGCGCCAGGCCGCTCACCACCTGGTCGGCACGAAGGTGAACCACCACCAACGCGTACAGCAGCGCGAGCACCCCGCCCGCCGCCATCCCCGCCAACACGCCCAGCGCAGCGCTTCCTGTCACGCGCGCGGTGGCGAACGCGGTCATTGCCCCGGTCAGCATCATGCCCTCGATGCCCAGGTTCATCACGCCGGAACGCTCGGCCACCACCCCGCCCAGTGTCGCAAACAGAATCGGTGTCCCCCGCGCCAGCCCCGCAGCCAGCAGGTTGACCGTGAACGTCAGCGCCTCGTGCCCGCTCATCGCGACGGCTCCCCGGCCGCGCGCATCCCGACGCGATACCGCAATAGCACCTCCGAGCCGACCAGCACGAACAGCACCAGGCCCTGCAACATCTGGGGAACGCCACCGGGTTGGATCTCCTTGCCCCCGACCAGCAGCGCGCCGAACAGGATGGACACGACCACGATCCGCCACGGCTCCAGCTTGCCCAGCCAGGCCACGATGATCCCGGTGAATCCGTAGCCCGGCGAGAACCGGTCCTGCAGGCGGTGAACCACGCCCGACACCTCGCACATGCCGCCCACGCCGCACAGCGCGCCGCTCAGCGCCATCGCGATGACCGTGTTGCGAACCCAGGCCATGCCCGAAAGACGTCCCACCCGCATGTTGGCGCCGAGCACCCGCACCTCGAATCCCCAGCGCGTGCGCGCCACGATCCACCACGTCAACCCGGCCGCCGCGATCGCCACCAGGCCGCCCGCGTGCGCCGTCAGCCCCGAAAGCTCCGGCCAGCGGCCCGCCAGATCGGTCAGACGAGGCAGATCCGCGCTATCCGGGAACGGCGGCGTCAGGGGGAATCCCCGCTCGCTCCAAGGTCCGAAGACGAAGTAAGCCACCCACAGCGATGCAACGTAGTTGAGCATCAGCGTGGTGATGATCTCGTTGACCTGCAAGTACGCGCGCAAGACCCCCGCCACCGTGCTCCACGCCGCGCCCGCAGCAGCCCCCGCCACCATCATCGTTGGAAGCATCAGCCACCACGGCGTCGACGCCGGCAGCACTCGCAACGCCACCGCGGCCGCCGCCCACGCACCCAGCTGCAGCTGCCCTTCCCCGCCGATGTTCCACAGCCTCATGCGGAACGCCACCGACGCGCCCAGCGCGCACAGCAGGATGGGTGTCGCCTTCACCGCCGTATCGGAAAGCGCGTAGGTGCCCAGCAAGCCGGCTCTTGCGATATGCGCGTAGGCCGCCCACGGGTCCACCCCCGCGACGGCCAGCAGCGCCGCACCACAGAGCAGCGCCAGTGCCACGGATGCCACGGTGTGCACCCAACGCAGCCAGGCCGGTGTCTCGAGCCGCCGCTCAATCCGCAGCCTGCCGATCGCCATCATGCGGAATCCCCCCGGCCCGGTTCGCACGCGCCGGCCTGCAGCCCCGCCATGCACCTGCCGATCGCCTCGCGGTCGAACTCCTCGCGCGCAAACGTGCCGGCTATTCTTCCGCGAAAAAGCACCACCAGCCGGTCGCTCAGCGTCATGAGCTCCGACAGATCCTCCGAGATGATCAAAGTGGCAATCCCCGCTTCGCGCTGGCCCAGCAGAAGCGCGTGGACCGCGTGCGTCGCTCCCACGTCCAGCCCACGCGTGGGCTGCGCCGCCAGCAGCACGCGAATGGGCCCGGACAGCTCCCGCGCCAGGATCAGACGCTGAAGGTTGCCTCCCGACAGGTGGCCTGCAGGCTGCTCGATCGATGCCAGCCGGATACCGAATTCGCTCGCAAGCCGATTCGCGTGCTCGGCCATCGCGGACCGGTCCATTCCCCACGTGCGTGCGATGGGCGCGCGACGATACGCCTTGAGCGCGAGATTCTCCTTCACGCTCAGCTCCGTGACGGCACCTTCCCTTCGCCGGTCCTCAGGCACATAGGCCAGCCCCGCGGCCAGGAACGCGGCCGGATCCTTGTTCTGCAGCTCGCGGCTCTCGATCAGTATCCGCCCCGCTTCGATCGGCCGCATCCCGCTCAGCACCTCGGCCAGCTCCCGCTGCCCGTTGCCCGCCACCCCCGCCACGCCGACCAACTCCCCCTCATGCACCTCGAGCGTCACTCCGTTCAGCGCCCGTGTGCCTTTGTCCCCCAACGCCGTCACCGATCGCAGCGCGAGCACTACCTTGCCCGCACGCAGGTCGCGTGCCGTTCCGCGAGCCGGCGGAGACACCGATCGGCCCACCATCAGCTCCGCCAGTTGCTCTCGGGTCGTTCCCTTCATCGGAAGGCCCGACGCGACCGCTTTGCCGCCGCGCATCACCGTGAACCGGTCGGCCACGTGCGTGACCTCGTCGAGCTTGTGGCTGATGAGCACCACCGATCGCCCTTCCGCCACCAGGCGCCCGACCGACCGGAACAACTCGTCCGTCTCCCGCGGCCCGAGCACCGCCGTGGGCTCGTCGAGCAACAGGATGCGCGCCCCACGCAACAGCGCACGCAGGATCTCCACGCGCTGCCGCTCGCCGATCGAGAGCTGCCAGACGAACGCCCGCGGGTCCACCTCCAGCCCCAGCTCGCGCGATCTCTGCTCGATCGCACGCCCGATGGCCTTCCAACGAGTAAGCCACCCCGCTTCGCGCCACCCCAGCGCGACGTTCTCCGCCACTGTCAGCGCTTCGGCCAGCATCAGCTCCTGGTGCACCATGCCGATGCCCGCCCGCTCCGCATCCCGCGGCGATCGGATGTACACCGCGCGCCCCCCGACCTCGATCGTCCCGTCGTCCGGCTGGTGCACGCCCGCCAGCAGGTTCATCAGCGTCGTCTTGCCCGCGCCGTTCTCCCCCACCAACGCGTGCACCTCGCCTTGTAGCAGCGTGAAGTCCACCGCGTCGTCGGCCACAACGCCCGGAAAACGCTTGGTCACGCCTCGCATCGCGACCGCGACGCGCTCGCCGGCAGCCCTCCGCTCGGCACCCATCACTTCGCGGGAATCTGCCCGACGATTCCCTCGGCGAGCCAGTTCATGCAGACCGTGCAGCCCGCAAGCCCCTCGAGATCCGCCTGGGTCATGCGCTTGCCTTCGGGTAGCACCGTCTTGCCCTGGTTGTCCTTCAGCGGCCCTGCGAACAGGTCGAAGCGCGTGAGCTTGCCTGCCTTCATCTCCCCGAGCTTCACGCGCACCAGCGGCACCACGCTCTCGGGAACGCCCGCCGCCGGCGTCGCCCCTTCCTCGAATCCCTTCAATCCGAGCAGGCCCGTGCTCGCCTCGCCGTACCACGACGACGGCTTCCACGTCCCCGCCCGCATCTGGTTGACCGTGTCCACGTAGAATACGCCCCAGTTCCAGTACGGCGCCGTGAGGCAATGCGCCTTGTCGACGTCACACGCATTGCTCGAGTCGTAGCCGATTGCCCACTTGTTCTTCTGGCCCGCCACCACCACCGGCCCGGTCGTGTCCGCACCCGTGATCACCACGTCGGCCCCGGCCACGAACATCGACTCCGCAGCCTCCTGCTCCTTGCCCGGATCGAACCAGGAGTTCATCCAGCGGATCTCCATGGTGCATTCCGGACACGTCTGCTTGGCGCCCAGCATCAGCGCGTTGCCCAGCCGGATCACTTCCGGGATCGGATACGGCGCGATGTAGCCCAGCCGCGGCGCGCCGTCCGCCTTCGCCCTCGCCCCCGCAATCATCCCGGCCAGGTACTTCATCTGCTCCATCGCGCCGAACGCATTGCCGAAGTTCGTGTCGTTCTTCTTGTAGCCCGAGATGTGCACGAACTTCGCCTTCGGGAATTCCTTCGCAACCGCCTCCGTCGGATCCATGAACCCAAAGGACGTGGTCACGATCAGATCGAACCCCTTGCGCGCCAACGCACGTATCACCTGCTCGGCGTCCGCGCCCTCTGCCACGCTCTCGACATAGGCCGTATGCACGTCCGGCAGCTTCTGCTCCAAGTAAACGCGACCCTGGTTCTGCGCATACGTCCACCCGCCGTCGCCCACCGGACCCACGTACACGAACGCCGCGTTGAACTTGCCCGCCTCCACCGAAGGAATCGCGTGCTTGTCCGTGCTGTCCTGCGTCTGCAACGACGCCTTGTTCTTCTTGCACGCGCCCAGCGCCCCTGGCAGCGCGAGTGCACAGACCAGCAGGCCGATCCTGGAGGAACCGATCCGTTTCATCGTTTGCCTTCCCTTGCAACGGCTACGGAGCGTACACCAAGCAGCATCGGACGGCACACATCCGCATCACCCCCTTACGACCCCGTGCACCCCGTGGTACACCTCGTTCCCCACGCCATGCCGAATCGCCTTCCGCGCCTCTCCGCCGCGCTCGTCGCTTGTTTCTCCCTCGCCTGGCCAGCCGCTGCCGCGGCGGACAACTGCAACGGCGTCACTCACCTCGGCACCTGCATCGACGCCGACACCCTCTGGCCTCACGCAGGAGCCGCGCGCTTCCAGAGCGTCGGCGCCACCGAGACCACGGCTCCCATGCAGTTCTCCTTCGGCCTGGTCACCACCTACCTGCGCAAGCCCATTGTCTTGCGTGCTGCTTCCGCCAATCCATCGGGCACGGACATTCCTGCCGTCGATCACCTGCTCGACTCCACCTTCCTCTGGGCCTTCGGCATCACCGATCGCCTCGAAGCGTCCGCCGCCTTGCCCGTGTCGCTCTACCGCACCGGCTCCGGCATCTCCGCCTTCGCCTCGAGCCAGGCTCGCGTGCTGCCCAAGACCGCCATGCGCGACGTGCGCCTGGGCCTGGCCTACGCCCTGCTGCCTCGCGCCCGCGCTTTCCCCGGCTCGCCTTACGCCCTGACCGCTCGCTTCGAAGCCGCCATGCCCACCGGCGACGAGCGCTGGTTCGCCGGCGATCGCGCCCCGGTCTGGATGCCCTCCGTGGCCGCCGACGTGCGCCACGGCCGATGGTTCGCCGGCCTCGAGCTCGGCGCTCGTCTGCGCCAGACCACCGACCTCGGCGGCGCACGCATCGGCTCCCAGGCCTTCGGCTCCTTGGGACTCGGCATGGATATCCTGCCCGCCGAGCGGCTCAGCGCTTCGGTCGAGGCCTTCGCCCTTCCCTCGCTCGTCAAGCAGACAACTCTTCAACGCGACCCCGCTACGCAGGACATCCTCGTCGAGCCCTCCTCCCGCAAGCTCATCCCGGCCGAATGGATGGCGACCGTGCGCACCGCGCCGACCCGCGACGGCGACGTCTCCTTCTCCTTGAGCGGCGGGACGGCCATCCCCCTGACCAGCGAGTCGTCCGTCACTACGCCCGAGTACCGCTTCGTGCTCGGCGCGCGCTATGCGCCTCTGGGGCGCGACAGCGACGGCGACGGCGTGGCCGATCGGGACGACCTGTGCCCCGACCAGAAGGAGGACATCGACGGATTCGAGGACCAGGACGGCTGCCCCGATCCCGACAACGATCGCGACGGCATTCCGGATACGGTCGATCGATGTCGCGACGAGCCCGAGGACAAGGATGGCTTCCAGGACCAGGACGGCTGTCCGGACTTGGATGACGACCGCGACGGCATCCCCGACACGCAGGACCAGTGCCGCGACAAGCCCGAGGACAAGGACGGCTTCCAGGACCAGGACGGCTGTCCCGACCCGGATAACGACGGCGACGGCATCCCCGACGTGCAGGACCGGTGCCCCGACGCGCCCGAGGACAAGGACGGCTACAACGACGCGGATGGCTGCCCAGACCCGGATAACGATCTGGACGGCATCCCCGACGTCCAGGACCAGTGCCCCAACTCTCCCGAGGACAAGGACGGCTTCCAGGACGAGGACGGCTGTCCCGATCCGGATAACGACGGCGATGGCATACCGGACGTCAAGGACAAGTGCCCCAACGAGCCCGAGACCATCAACGGCGTGGACGACGACGACGGCTGCCCCGAGCCGGGCGCGCACGACATGACCGTCGTGAAGGGCGCGAACGTGTCCGTGACCGCGCCCGTGCGCTTCCTCCCGGGACAGGCCAAGGTCACGCCACAGATGGCCGCGCAGCTGCGCATGATCGCCCAGCGAACCCTGGGCATGCAGCCCCTGCAATCGGTCATCGTCGAGACCTACGCCGACACCTCCGTCTCCAACCCGCGCAACGACAAGCTCGCCTCCGACCGCGCCGACGCCATCCGGACCGTGCTGCTCGCCGCCGGCATCCCCGCCAACGTGCTCACCGTCGCCGAGGGCGATCTATCCGTCAAGCGTCCCCCCAACGCGCCCCAGTACGAGGTCACCGTCCAACGGGGCAAGTGGAAGTAGCGCCCAGCCGCTCGACCTGCCGGAACTCGTCGAACACCTCCAGCATGCGCCGGCGTAGCGCGCAGATTCGCTCGTAGTTCCCCCGAACGCGCGACTCCTGCTCAAGGGCCGCGCACACATGACGAACGCAAATCCCCGGACGATGCTCCGGCGCGAGCGAGCAGCCCCGCTTGCCACGAAATGCACAGCCCGCGTGATCGCCGCTCGGTGTCCGCAGGTGCCGCGGCTCGGTCCCGCCCGCGCGCAGCGCCGCGATCTCGTCTCGCGTGAACAGCCGCTCCGTCGTCGTCCCGCAACAGAAGCCGCCCTCCCACCGTCCCCGCGGAAGCTCATGCCCGCGCGCACACGTGCGGCACGCACGAAGCTCGCCGAACGCCGCCATCATCTCCACGCGCAGCCGCCGCATCTCTTCGCCAAGCCGCCGCTGCTCGCTCGTCAGCTCCTCTGGCCCCTTGCTTGCCAGCAGCTGCAACCGCACGCTCGCCAATTCCCGTCGGCGGCTCTCGGGCCACTGCAGCATGTCGCCGAGCTGTCGGGGCCACCAACGCAAGCTTCCCTCCCTATCGGCGGACCTACTTGTGCCCGCTCTGCGGTGCCGCCGGCCCCTCGAGCCAATCGGTCTGGTAGTCATCCGTCTTGGGAACCACGCACAGAAAGCTCATCTTCGCCCCGGACCGATTCTCGTACCAATGGGCCACCCCTGCCGGGATGAAGATCGCATCTCCCGCCTTCACCACCCTCACCTCGCCGTCGAGCGAAACCACCATCTCGCCCTCGAGCACGACCTGCTCGTGCTCCACCGACGAGTGCTTGTGCTCCGGAATCCGGCCACCCGGCTCGATGCTGAACTTGCGCGTAAAGAACCTCGGCGCGCCTTGCCCCGGGCCGATCAACACCTCGATGGTCGCGCCTCGCGCGTGCTCCACCGCCACCGCTTCCGCATCCCCGGGTGCGCGAATGATGCCTTTCACTGTCGCCGTCATCTTGGGCCTCCTCGACCGCCGAGCTTCCTCGTCTTTCACCAGCGCGTGCCCGAAACGTGATCAGCGCGCCCGCCGGCTGTCAATCCCCTCGCCGTCGAGCCTTCTCAACGAGCTCCACGGGAACGGGTCCCAGAACGGTGTCTTGATCGCTCCGTCCTCCGGCCGAATCTCGAACCATGGCTGGCCCGGATTCGGACGAAGCACGTAGATTCCCTGCGCCGGCATGTACCCTTGCCCCAGCAGCGCCATCCGCTTGCCATCCGCGCTGGCCGCAACATCCAGGAACAGCACGGCGTGCCCCGGATTGCCCGGCTGGATCACGAAATCGCCGGGACGCAAGCTGCTGAGCTCCACCCGCTCGGCTTGCCGGTCCAACGACACCGTGTTCGCCCACGCAAACACCGTGTCCAGAAATTGCCGGAAGCCCCCGTGATCGACCGACGGACGGCTCGACGCAACCCACGCGATGCCCATGCCCCTCTGCACCACGCGCTCGCCCCTGGCCCAACGCTCGTAGGGCATCGGCGTGCCCGACGCGGCACGATAGCTCATGTCGCGCCGTCCCTGCGACCACAGCCATTCGGCGTGAAGACGGATCACCGAGTCCGCGCATTGCTGCAGGTCGGCCTTGCCCGCGTCGATCGCCACCACCGCCGCCACGTTCTCGCTATCGCCCGCGAGCAGGACGCTGCCCGAGAACTTGCGAACCGGCGTGCCCGGAGCGGCCAGCGGCAGGCGACGCAGCCACGCGCCGAACGATCCCGGCGCGAGCCGCACACGCGAATAGCCCGGCGGCGGAGCAAAGCGAGCTTCCAGGTCACCCTCCGGCGCAGGGCCGGTCAAGCCGCTGTCGGCCAACCACGGATAGGCCGACGGATCGAACGGCGGCTCGCTCCTGCCTTCGACAACGGACGACGACGCGGTCGCGGTCGCCGTCGCGTGCGCGGCAGATGCGGGCGCAGAGCGGGCAACAGGCGTGCTCGTGATCCCCGCACCGGTCTGCGGCCCCTGGCTGCCCGGCTCGAACGTCTTGCTGCAAGCCGTCACCACCAGGCAACACAACCCTGCGAACCACAGCGTTCTTCGTTCCATTGACCTTCGGGGGCCCCCCGCTCGGTCGGAGGTCGTCGAGCCGTACATCCTCTCCTACCCCAACGCCCAACGGCGCGAAAGCATTTGGCGCGGTGCCCCCAAAGCCCGCCGCCAGAACTTTTTCCAATCCGGTGCGTATTGGCTTCCTACGGAGGCACACCCCCATGTTCGCCCGCTGGATCGACCCCCACGTCAGAACGAGCATCGCCCTCGCCGTCCTCATCCTCAGCATCACTGGCCTGGTCCTGGCCGACCGCGGCACACACTCCCCGCTCTGGCCGACCCTGAATTCTCCCGTGATGACCGTCGCCACCTCCCCCGGCCCGGACCTCCCGCCTCCCGTCACCACCGGTACCGCTGCTCCGTTCCAAGCCCGCGGCGCCCACGGGCGATTCGCACTCAGCCACGGCCGCCTCCTGGCCTCCGGCACCCGCACCATGTTCGCCGAGGTCCGCATCTCGGCCGATAGCTCCGCAATCGACCAGAACGGCGCACCCCCGGTGGCCTTCGTCCTGGTCGTCGATACCTCCGGCTCCATGGCCGGCCAAAAGCTCCTCGACGCGCGCCGCTCCGCCCTCAGCATGCTCAGCCAGATGCGCGACCAGGACCAGGTCGCCGTGGTCCGGTTCTCCACCGACGCCAACGTGGTCGTGCCCATGATGCCCGTTCGCAACGCGCGATATGCCGCGCAGGACCAGATCGCACGCATGACGGCCAGCGGGAATACCGACATTGCCAATGCCCTTCGCACGGCATCTTCCGTGCTCGCCGCTTCGGTGCGCGAAGGACCTCGACGCATCGTGTTGGTGACCGACGGTCGCGATACATCTGGCGCGCCGCGATACTTGGCTTCCTCGGTCGCATCGCGGGAAGCCTCGGACGGCATCACCGTGTCGGCACTGGGCATCGGACAGGACTACGACGACGCCTACCTCGCTGACCTCGCGAGCTCCGGTCGAGGCAACTACGAGTTCCTGCGCGACACCTCTTCGCTGGACCAGTTCCTTGCCAAGGAGATTCGCGAGACCGCGCGGACCACCGTCATATCGGCTTCCGCCGAACTCGACCTTCCGCCCGGCGTTCGTGTTCGGGACGTGTGGGGCGCGGGATGGGACCGCACCGCCAACGGCGCCCGCCTGCTGTTCGGCTCGCTGTTCGCGGGCGACGAGCGCAGGGCTCTGGTCACGTTCGAGGTCGACGCCGGCGAGCCGGGCAGCGTCACCGAACTTCACGCGCGCTTGTCCTGGACTCCAGTCGGCGGCGAGCTCGTTCAGGTCGATCTTCCCACCATGCGTGTCGAGTCGGTCGCTACCGCGCGGCAGGTCGACGACGCCCGCGACCTGTCGGTGCTCGCGTCGGTCGCGAGCGTGACGGCGTCCCGCCGCGAGGTCGAGGCCGCCCGCGCGTTCGAGCAGGGCGACCGCGACGCTGCCATGCGCATCAATGCCGCGAACATGGCCGCGCTCGATTCCGCCGCAACGACCGCCCCGGCCGACGAGGCCCAGCGCCTGCGCGCCCAGCGCCGTGCCTACGAGCGCAACCAGGGCGTCTACTCCACCCAGCCTCCCTCTGCCGCCCCGGCCCGCGCGATTGGTGCGCAAGAGTACAAGAATGCCGATCGCGCGAATGCCTATTGATCCGACCGCGCGCTCGACTGCCACCCAGCAGGAGTCCCGGACATGAAAAGCGTCTCATTGGCCCTGGTGCTCGCAGCCCTGCTGATGTCGCTCCTGTCTCTGCAGCAGTGGGACACGAGCCCGTGGCTCGTCGCTCCCGCGGCCGTGGCCATCGGCATCGCCGGCGCGTCGAGCTTGCAGGGCGGCGTCAGTTGGCTCAGCGTGGTGTTCGGCGCGCTCTCTCCCCTCGCCTTTCGATGGCTCGACCCGCTGTCCTCGTGGCTCGCGATCTCCGCGCTGTGCCTGCTGTGGACCGCCCCTCGCATCTGGCTCGCTCGCACCACCCGCTCGCTGGTCGTTCTCGCCGGCGCCGCGCTCGCCCTATCGCTGCTCGCCGGCTGGATCGCTGCCGCCTACGAGTTCGACGGCGTCATGCACGTGCTCGCCGCCTGCGTCTTCTCGGGCGCCGCGCTGTCTCTTGCGACGTTGATCGCGCGCACCGATACGCCGGTCAGCCACGCTCTCGAGGTGACCGCACGCGCACTGCCGCTTTCACCTGCCCGCGACACCATCCTGCAAGCCGCCGAATTCCACCGTACGCACTGCCGGGATCGCGTGGTGGATTCAATTCCCGGCACGGGATGGCGCAAGCTCATGAGCCTGGCCGACCGTCGCGCGTCCGTACACCGCAACGGCGACTCGCGGCCCGACTCCGTTCGAATACAGCTCGACGACGCGATAGTTGCGCTCGCGGGCGACCTCTCGCGGGAGGCTCCGGCTGCATCGAAGTCCGCGAAGTCCGCTCAGGCGCCCGTCGCGCCGTCCCCGGGCAGTCCGGGGCCGGATACCCGTCCCGAGCCTGCCGCGCGCACCTTGGACGAGACCGTGGTTCCCGATCTGCCCGCCGCTGGTTCGGCCACGGATACCGAGCCTGCCTCGCGTGACGTGGAATCGAACCTGGTCGTCAACGCGACCATTCCCTGAGAGGATATCCAACCGCCGGACCGGTCAGAGGCGCGCGAATCCCGCGACCGCCGCAAGCAGCGCCCACTGCGTCGCAAGGGCGCCGCGGCCCTGGCGGTTGCGCACGAAGTTCTTCTGCGCCGTCGGGGCCCAAAGCCAGCTCGTGGCGAACATGGTGCGCGTATAGGCCTTGCCCGGGAATGCTTGCTGGAAGTCCTCCACGGTCCACGCGCCGCCGAATTCGATGTAGTCCGCAGGCGACGCGAGGACGGGATCGCTGCGGTTGGCGTCGTAGTAGGGCGCCCAGCGCTGAAGCGCGAGGAACTCGAAGTTGTCCATCTGGCTCACCGAGGCCTGGTGGACCACGTGGAACGCGTGCGCCGGCGCACCCATGTCCTGCACGAAGTGCAGCACGATCCCCACGTACCACCACGCCTTCGCACGGTCGCCCGACGAATAGGCCGCACGCGCGTCGTCCCAAAGAATCGCCGGTCGGTCACACGCCCAGTTCGTCCCGCCGACCGCCACGCGCAGCGCTTCCTGCTCAGGATCGCTGACCGGCAGCTCGTGCAGCTCCCGGTTGGAGCCGTCGACGATCTGCGCGCGATACTGCTGCAGCTGGGGATACCAGCCCTTCAGCTGGTCGAGGGCGAACTCGCTCATATAGGAATGCGTCGCGTGCGTCGGATTGCCGTCCTGGGAGTCCCAGGTCTGCTGCTGCGCGGCCACGGGTTCATCGGCGCTGTCGAGCTGGTAGCCCGGGTCGTAGCAGCCAGTCAGCACGACGGCGAGGACCAGCGGTGCGAGCATGAGAGGTTGAGAGCGAAGGCAAAGAACGTCGGCAAGCATGTTGGTCTCCGTGTCATCGCGGCTGGGTGGCCGTTCGGAGGGGCTGCCCCGAGCGCGGGCAATCACGCCACGCCGCGTCATGCTGCGCCGCGTCGAGCAATTGTGGTGCCAATGTGCGACAATGTGGTTTCGACAAGTTGTGCGATCGTTCACAGGTAAAGCGTTGCGGCGCTGGAAGGACTGCCCCATGCGTGCAAAGCAAGCGGCCACCAGCCTCTGCGCGTCGCTGCCGCCTGCGGGGGATCGGCTCGGGCACACGACGCTCTACCGCGTTCTCCGGTCGCTTTCCTTGCGTGACAGCGCGCACTTGACGACTCCCCTCACCTGGATGGCGTTCCAGCGCCAATCTTTTGTGATTGTCTGGTGGCCGCGTCTCGAGTAATGTTCGGACGTGTCTATTTTGGCGCTTTGCTGTTTTACCATCTTCTCAAGCATCTAAACATATCGAGCATGAACAGGCTGCCATTTCAACGGACGGTCTCGACCGTCTCTGCCAAGTCCGCCGCCGCCGCGGTTCTCCTCGCGAGCTTCGCCACGCCGCGCCTCTGCTACGCACGACCACCGTACACCGGCCCCGAGGTCACCTCGTTGGCCGCCCAGTCTGTCAACGTCATGCGGCTCGAGCAGAATGCCGTCAGCACCATGCTGCAAACGACGAAGGACTCAACTGCCTACTACTACTCCACATGGCGCGGCATGGTCACGCACTTCCAGGCCGGCGACGGGACGGTCTTCACCGGAGGCTTGAACCGGCTCGGGCTGTCCGCCGGGACCCTGCGCGGGCGTCCCGACGAGTTCGCCTGGTTCATCGGCGGTGCGATCGACGGCGCCCTCGTGTCGCCCAATCACTCGGGCATGCGCCAGTATGACTGCCAGACCATGGACCTGGTCGCGTACACAGGACTGTCCATCCAGAGCGTGGCTGCCTCCGTCGGCGCGCGCTACAACACGGGCTGGAGCAACCTCGACGCAAACGGCCAGTTCGGCGGGACAGAGAAGCCCAAGGGTCACGGAGCGTACATTGCCACGCTCCACCAGACCGAAGGCCTCACGTTCGGCGGGCTTTTCGGGCCCTCCCCGCAGACCTCCGCACCGGGCGCCATGTCACAGAAGGACGCGCTCACCATCTTGCGCGGCTTCTTCCAACCCGAGCGGCTCTTCGAGCGCAACGACTGGCGCGACATCGGACTCCCGTCCATTGGCGTCGAGCGCATCGCCGCCGGCGTGGACTACTACGGTGACCAGTACGATCAGGTCCGTACCGCGCTCGCGTCGGCGTCCCCCCTGCCGTCGCCCGTCGGCGCAAAGTTGCAGTTCCCGCTCCAGATGATCGACATCGCGGGCGCCGGATTGGCCTTTCGGTTCATCCCTCAGGTCACCCCGAACGTGATGCTTCGTTCGGCGGAAGGCGGCTTCGAGTTCGGCCAGGGCGTCGTGCACGTGGCCGCCAAGGCCGGGGCGACCAAGCGCGCTGCGAGCTACCACGTCTCCGCTCAGCTTACGCTCTCCTTCTGGACCTTCTTGCGCGTGAGCTACGCCTATAACATCCCCGACAGCACAACCTTCTTTCCCATTCCCGAGGCCCACGTCTTTGGGGTCACTATCGGCTTCCCGGATACCGCCACTGCCGACTCGTACTTCCAGGGTCACCAGCAGCGGGCAAACCGCGGCCTCTGGACCGAGTAGGGCAGTCGATCTCTACGACCCCGCACCCAATGCCTTCTCACCCGGACCGCCATCGGCCTACAACCACAATAACGTCAAGGCCGTCCTGATGCCCGACGGCCTCGTCTTCGTCTCCTCCGCGAGCACGCCCAACGTCGAGCTCTACGACCCCATCGCGAACACCTTCCAGACCATCCCGCACACGCCATCGCACCTGTACGGCTTCATCGTCCGCCTGCGAGACGGCCGAGTCATGACCGGCGGAGGCGACGGCGGCAATCGCGTTGTCGACCTGTTCGACCCAGCCACCGGCAAGCTCTCGACGACGGGGCAGCTGAACACCGGGCGGGCGATGCTCACCGCCCACACGCTGCCCGATGGGCGCGCCATCGTCATCGGCGGCACGAACGTCAGCGCGGGCGGCGTCAATGCCCCGCAGAAGACCATGGAGTCCTGGAGCCCGACGACGGGCGTGTGGACCATGTCGCCGGTGCAGCTCACGACTCCACGATCGTGGCACGCGAGCGCGCTGGTGCGGGACGGGACGATCCTCGTGATGGGAGGTTATTCGGTCACCGGATCCTGCACTCCCACGGCGTCGGTCGAGGAGGTCGACCCTGTTGCGGGGATGGTCGCTCCATTCCCTGCGCTTCTTAATCCGAACACGGAGTGGGGGCCGCAACCATGCTCGACGGCTCCGTGATCGGTGTGGGCGGCGACGCGTGCGGAACGTCATCGGCATTGCCGGACCTCGACTTCCTGTCGAGGGCTCCCTGAGAAGCCGCCGAACACGACGCAGTCATTCGCGAACGATCGAATCCCTGACGGAGTGAGCCGGGGAACGCGGACCTGCTTGCCACCTGCCGCGAGCCCGCAGGGGCGTCGGGGCAGACGCCTGGCCGCGGGGTCCGACGCGACCATCGCTCGCGCCCCCATGTGTGTTGGACCGGCAAGTCCAGCCCACAACCTACGCATCCCGCGCTCGATGGCTACGCACGCCCGCTTTCCGCGTGTATACTCTGATCCGATTCGAAGCAGTGTCAGCGAGACGTAACAGCACAGCGGAGACGACATGCGGCATCCTGTGATCGGCCTGGCAGCAACGGCGCTGGCGGGGCTGTTTTGGGCCAACTGCGGCGGAAGCGAGTTCACCGGTACGGGCGCCGCGGGCAGCGCCAGTGTCGACGGTGGTCTGGGAGGCACCGGTGGATCGGGTGCGAGCAGCGGGAGCGGCGGCACGGGAGCCAGCGCAGGTTCCGGCGGAAGCGGCGAGACGGGCGGCACCGGAGCAGCAGCGGGAGCAGGAGGCACCGGCGGAACAGGAGGCACCGGCGGAACAGGAGGCACCGGCGGAACAGGAGGCACCGGCGCAACCGGTGGCAGCGGTGCGACAGGCGGAGCTGGAGGCACCGGCGGCAGCGGTGCGACGGGCGGAGCTGGTGGCGCGGGCGGCACCGGCGGCACGGCGCCGTGCACGCTGCCCATGGCCGAGTGCGACAACGACCCGGCCACCGTCTGCGAAACCAACACCGACACCTCGCTAAACAACTGCGGCGCCTGCTCGCACGCCTGCGCCCCCGTCTACCAGGCGCAGCCGTCTTGCACCGGCGGCACGTGCGTCCCGGTCTGCAACGGCGGCTATGCCGATTGCGACGGGGTCTACGGCAACGGCTGCGAGGCGCGCTTGTCGAGCGACATCGCCAACTGCGGACATTGCGGGACGGTATGCCAGGCGCAGGCGAATCAGACCGCCACGTGCGCCTCGGGGTCCTGCGGCGCGGTGTGCAACCAGGGCTGGGCGGACTGCAACGGCGGTACGGACGGCTGCGAGACCCGGGTCTTCACGGACCCGAACAACTGCGGCACATGCGGACACGAGTGCAACTTCCCCCCGAACACGAACTCGAGCTGCCAGAACGGCAGCTGCGTGCTGGACAAGACCTGCAAGACAGGGTTCGCCGACTGCAATGGAGACATGACCGACGGTTGCGAGACCGACCTGAACAACACGACGAGCTGCGGGTTCTGCGGCCATAACTGCCTCGGAAGTGCGTGTCACGGCGGGGTTTGCGATCCGACCGTGATCGCCAGCTTCCAAGGATCTCCCTGGTCCGTCGTGGTGGATGCGACGAACGTCTACTGGGTCAACAAGGGCTTGGAGACCCAAAACACCGGCTCTGTCATGATGCGGCCCAAGGACCTCACGAGCGGGCTTTCCTACGTATCCCAGACCAACGAAGCGCAGCCCATGTGGCTCGCGCAAGACGGCGAGTTCCTATATTGGACAGCCACCGACGCGGTGCGCAGGGTCAAGACCGACGGGACGGCCCTTGGCGACTTTGCGTCGTCGCCGGGGCGCAACGTCGGAATCGCTACTGACGGAACGTACTGCTTCTGGACGGGCGGCAATTCGACGAAGAGCTGGGTCAGGCGGCAGCTCCTGATCAGCTCCAACCCCACACCAGCCGAGACGATCTTGTCATCGGGCCAGTCCAAGACCCAGGGGGTCGCGGTCGATGCCACAACCGGCGTTGTGTTTTGGGCAGCCGACAACAACATAGTAAAGGCATCCAACCCCACCGGTACCAATTGGACGGTCGTCACGCTGGCGTCGAACCAAAGCGCCCCCGAGAGTGTGAGCCTGCTGGGCGCGAACGTGTACTGGACCAACTCCGGAACGGCGCCGCTGCTGCCGATTCGCAAGACGTCCGCCGCGGGCGGCGGGAGCGTGTTGGACGTGACGGGCCCGGCATCCTCGCACATGATGGCCATTCGGGACGATGTCCTGTACTGGACCGAAGGGGTGACAGGACAGACGACGGGACGTGTCATGCGAGTGCCGGTCAACGTCTCCGGGGCCGTGCCAGTGGCGCTTGCGGTCAACCAGGCGTTCCCCCACGGTATCGCCGTCGACGATACCTACGTGTACTGGACCACGCTCGACGGCAACACCGTGGCGCGCGTTGCGCGGTAGAGCCTCCCGCGGCCACGGCACGCCGTTGTTCACGCGCGCCTGGGCACCATCGCCAACAAGACTCCGGCCGCCAGCAGCGCGAAGGCCCCCGAACCCACGAAGGCCACCACGCCCCCCAGCTCGTCCCACACCAGCCCGAACGCCGTACTGGCCAGCAGCGCGGCGACCCCGACAAGCATGTTGTAGGCCCCAAACGCCTTTCCCCTGCGGTTGCCCTCCGCAAGCTCGGCGACCAGCGCCTTCTCGGCCCCTTCCACCAGCCCGTGCGAGGTGCCGTAGATCGCGGTGAGCACAAACAGCAGCGGGACATGCCGTACGAATCCGACCGAGGACCAGGTCACGGCATACACCGTCCACCCGAGCGCCAGCGCATTGCGCTTGCCGTACCGATCCGCCAGACGCCCGCCCGCGGTCGCCGTCAGGGCCTTGACCGCGTGCAGGACGAGCCACAGCAGCGGGGCCAGGATCGGGGCGGCTCCCAGGCGCGCGGCCTTGACGAGGATGAATGCGTCGGTCGCGTTGGCAAAGGCGAAGAGTCCGATAGGAAGCAACGCGCGCTTCAAGGCGGGCGGCAGCGGCGCCGTCTGGTGCTCCACCGCGACGGGCGGCAGCTCCCTGGGTGGCTCGCGCGTGAAGGCGAGCGCCACCATCGCCATCACCCCCGGAACGGCTGCCCACAAGAACACCGTGCGCATCTGCGCGGCGGTGGCGGTGTGTGCGGTAGTCGCTCCGAGCAGCCACAGCACCCCGGCTCCCAGCACGGTGCCCAGCGCCGCGCCGCTGTGGTCCATCGCGCGGTGGAATCCATACGCCCGCGCCCGCATCGATGGGCTCGTGGCTCCCGCGATCAAGGCGTCCCGCGGGCTGGTGCGTACACCCTTGCCCATCCGGTCGCCGATGCGCACCGCCAGCACGTGCCAAGGCACCGTCGCGAAGCCGACCAGCGGGCGGATGACCGTCGATATCCCATAGCCCGCCAGCACCAGGGGCTTGAGCCGCGCGCGACGATCCGAGGCCACGCCGGTAACGTACTTGAGCACGTTCGCCACCAGGTCGGCCCCGCCCTCCACGAGCCCGATGAATGCGTTCGACGCCCCGAGCACGGCCAGGAACGCCGGCAAGAGCGGGAAGATCGCCTCGCTCGATACGTCCGTCAACAGGCTGACCAGCCCCAGCCCGACCACGGTCGGAGGCAGACGGCCGTCGCCCTTCGCCGCATCGGACGGCCCTCGGTCGGACGGGCTTGCTGGCCTGTTGGTCATTGCGCGAGCGCCATCCTGCGATGCTGGCTCCGCGGGCGGAGCGCTACCCGTCACGCCCAGGAACTCTGCAGCGGGCCGATCGCGCCTTCGACCGCGTCGAGCACCTCGCAGCGCGCCACCGCCTCGGTCATGTTGTTGTGATCGGTGAACAGGGGACGATCCACGTCGAGGTGCGCCACGACCTTGCGCACGCTGTCCTTGGCGGCGCGCGTGCCCGCCCCGGGCGTGAACTCGCGGAAGTCCAGCGCCTGCGCCGCGGCGATGAACTCGATGGCGACCACGCTGTTGGCGTTCTTGAGGATCTGCTTGGTCTTGAGCGCGCCGTTCATCCCCATGCTCACGAAGTCCTCCTGGTCCGCCGCGGCCGGGATCGACTGGATGCACGACGGCGCCGACAGGATCTTCTGCTCGACCACCAGCGTGTCTGCCGTGTACTGCGAGAGCATGTGGCCGGAGAACATTCCGGCGCCGCGCGTGAGGAACGCGGGCAGCCCCACGCTCAGCGCCGGGTGCAGCAGGCGGTTCAATCGCCGCTCCGAGAGCACCGACACCATCGTGATTCCCGCGCCCACCATGTCCAGCGGAAGGCTCACCGGCGTTCCCTGGAAGTTGGCGCCGGTCAGCACCACGTCGTCTTCCGGTACGAAGATCGGGTTGTCCGCCACGCCGTTGAGCTCGACCTCCACCTGCTTGCGCGCGTAGTCCAACAGATCCCGCACCGTGCCGATCACCTGCGGCGTGGAGCGCATCGAATACGCGTCCTGCACCTTGACCTTGAACTTGCCGCTCACCAGGTCCGAGCCCTGCATGATCTTGCGCAGGTTCTCCGCACAGGTCACCGCGCCGCGGAATCCCCGCAGCCGGTGAAGCCGGCCGTCGTACGGCTTCATGTTGGCGATCAGCGCCTCGAGGCTCATGGCCGCCGCAATCTCGGCCTGCTTGAGCCACCGCTCCGTGTCGTGCAGCAGCAGGCACGCGATGCCCGTGATCAGGTTCGAGCCGTTGATCGACGCCAGCCCGTCGCGCGCCTTGAGCCCGGGAATGGGAATCCCGCACTTGTCCATGGCCTGGGAGGTCCGCATGCGATCGCCGTGCAGGAAGCAATCTCCCTCGCCCATCAGGCTCAAGGCGATCTGGCTCATGGGCGCCAGGTCACCGCACGCCCCCACGCTGCCCTTCTCGCATACCACCGGCGTGATCCCCGCGTTCAGCAGCTTCACGTAGGTGTCGGTGATGACCGGCCGGCAGCCCGAATGCCCTTTCGCATGGACGTTGATGCGCGAGAGCATCGCCGCCCGCACATGCTCGATCGGCGCTGGATCCCCGATGCCCGCTGCGTGGTTGTAGATGAGATACTTCTGGAACTCCTGCACCTGGTCGTCGGTCAGCACCACCTCCGACAGCTCGCCGATACCCGTGTTGACGCCGTACATGATTTCGTGGGCGTCGACCTTGCGCTCGAGCATCTCCCGGCACGTGCGAATCCGGTCCGCCGCCCCGGCGCTCAGCTCCACCGCCTCGCCGCCCCGCGCCACCCTCACAACCTGCTCGATCGTCAGCCCGCTGCCGTCGACTCGCACCGTCATCGAAGCCACCTCGCTTGTGCGCGTCCTATACCGCCGTCCGGGTCGCGCCCGCAAGGTTCGCGGCCGCGCTTCGCCAGCTGCTCCGCAATGGTGCACGGCGTTCGCTCGCGTCTCCGTGCCGCCGATCCCGCGCCAGCTCTTCTCTCTCCGGCAACGCCCGCCTTTCATGCTACCCTACGCGCATGATGGCTCGTGTTCTTCTGGTGATTCCCGCGGTACTTGCTCTTGCTTTCCTCGGCTGTGCCACCGGCGGCGCGGACGACGGCTCCTCCGGCCACGCTGGCAGCTCTCCCGACGGCAGCGCCGGTTCCAGCGGAGATGGCGGGTCTGCAGGTGCTTCCGGCTCGGGGGGCTCGGGCGCGAGCAATGGCGGATCGTCCGGCGATGCTGGATGGCTCGACGACGTGTGCTTCCTGCACGACTGCTCCACCGATGCCGATTGCGTCGGGTGCCCCAACGACAGGGTCAAGTGCGAGACGAGCTCCAAGCGCTGCGTGGTGTGCCTTCCCTCGGATCCGCCGGGCGTCTGCGGCGCAGGAAAGGTCTGCTCGCCCTACGGCACGTGCATTCCGGAGACCGCGACGTGCCCCGTGGATGCCAACGGCGTGCCCACCGTGTCGTGCACGAGCGACAACGACTGCTTCGCCTGCGACCCGGACCACCAGGTCTGCGACACCACGACGCAGAAGTGCGTGACCTGCACGGACACCAACAAGTACGCGTGCGATCCCACCGATTCCTGCAAGAACAACGTGTGCGCGCCCAAGTGCCCCAGCCCGTGCACGAGCGACGCCGACTGCAGCAACTGCGGCACGCTCGCCAACCCGGGCAACGCGTGCAACCAGAACACGCATCATTGCGGCGAGTGCTCCGACACCGTGCCCTGCAAGAACGACACGGTCTGCGGACCCCAGGGCATGTGCATCAAGGTCTGCGGCGCCGCCAATCAGCCCAAGGGCACCTGCTCGAGCGACGCTGACTGCTCAGGGTGCCAGGGCGATGCGATCGCCTGCCATCTGCCCATCAACGGAGGCGTGGGCAAGTGCGGACTGCCCGCCAGCGGCTGCTCCGACATCGGCAGCTTCACCGCCCTGCCCGATCCCTGGGGCTCCGTCACCCAGACCTGCTCCAACGACTCCGACTGCAGCGGAGTCGGCGTCAATCTGAACGTGGGCAAGATCCTGCGCGACCTCACGGGCCTGGACCAGGTCAACGACGCCACCCTGCAGTACGGCATGAACGTGTGCGCCTCGGTGACCGTCGGGCTCGCCGGCCAGTCCTACAGCTGCGGGGTCTGCGTGCCCTGCCGTCAGGACTCCGACTGCGAGCCGATCCAGTTCGACCCGCTCATCGATCAAGCCTTCGGCCCCGTGGGAGGCGCCGCGGCCAAGGCGCTCATCAAGATGGTCTGGGGCGACGCGCCTCACGAGCTGCAGATGTACTGCGAGCCGGTCCTCGGCGACTTCGGCGTGTGCGCCCCGTGCCTCGACTTCCTCCACGAGTGTGCCGTGGCGAGCACCGCCGGTTCGGGCTGCAACTCGGATTGGGACTGCGCCGCCGGCGAACGCTGCACAGACGGCAAGTGCGTCGCCTACCAGGGAAGCTGCAATACGGAATCCGGCCAGTGCACCGGCGGCAACGTCTGCGCGTGGAACGGCACCGACTACTGCTGCCGCGCGCCCTTCACCGGCACCAAGTCCTGCTTCACCGACGCCGAGTGCGCTCCCGACGTCTGCGCCAGCAACGGCACCGGGTACTTCTGCACGCCGCCCGTCGCGTGCAACCCGTAAGCGGGACCGTCGGACCGACGACGGCGAGGCCGGCGCCGACCCACCGAAGTTCGGACGCCCCCAGGTCTCCAGCATCCTGTTGATTCTCAAGGATTTGAACGTGGGCACAAGGCGACATTTGCCCGAGTCTTGACCACATTCGCCCGCCATGTCATCCATGGGACCACTTATCCGCGGGGGTTCCCATGATGCCTGATTCCCAAGCGCCTCTCTCCGAACGCGTATGGCTCGATGACACCGACATCACCGAGCTCGCCGATGAGGCCGATGTGTCGGCCGTGGCCCGGGCCAGCGATGTCCGAACAACGCGTGACTCGCTCTTCCCACCGCCCGACCCCGACCGGCGCGAAGTCTTCTCCCTCATCGAGCGCCACACCCGCCCCAGCTTGACGCTCGTCGACGAGTCCCCTGTCGACCTCGACGCCTTGCTGCGCGCGCCAGCGCTGGCGCCGATCTTGGACTTCGATCTGCGCGCGACCCAGCCGCCGCCCGCTCCCGCGCAAGCGGCCTCCCTCGCGCCCGTCGCGCTGCCGGCCGAACCGTCCGCGATCGCGCCGTCGCGCGCCGCGCATCGCAGCCACAAAGGCTACGTCGCTGCCCTCGGCGGCCTCGCTGCGGTTGCGGCCGCGATCGCGCTGTGGGTCCCGGCCCGCACGCAGTCGCCCGCCGCGCCGCTCGCGCAAGCGGTGCCCCGCGCCGTCGAAGCGGCTCCTCCAGGCCAGCCAGCTGCCGACCTCGCCGTGCAGCCCGCTGCGCTCGAAATCACCGAAGTCCGGATCAGCGGCGCGGAGCCTCCGGTGGTCGCCCCGGCTCAGCCGCTAGCCGAGCACGCGCCATCGACTCCTGCCCAGCCCGCGCTGGTCACGAACGACGCGCCGACCACCGAGCCCGCTGCCGACAACGCGCTTCCCCCGGTCGCGCCCCCGGCGTCCACCGCGCCACCGTTCGATCGCGCCGCGGCCGCCGCAGCTCTTTCGGTCGCCGCGTCGCAAGCCACGTCGTGCCGGGAGCTCGGCACGCCCTCGGCGCAGGCAAGCGTTTCTGTGACGTTCGCACCATCCGGTCGCGTTGCGGCCGTCAACGTGGCCGGCGCCTATGCCGGCACCGCCGCCGGAACCTGCATCGCCAAGAGCTTGCGCGCGATGCATCTCGACCCGTTCGATGGCTCGCCGGTCACAGTCCATCGGACGTTCCAGTTCTGAGCCCTCCGCATCGCGGTCGTCATCGCCACCTTCGGCTTGACATGCGCGGTCTTCTCGACAACGAGCAGGACCTGCGATGACGTCGACGAGCCTTCGCGAGCGCTCCGGACAGCCGCATGATCTTCGCATGCGTCGTGCGCTGGTGTGGCGGCTCCTGGCACTCGTCGCGCTCGCGACGTTCCTGCTCGCCTGCCATCGCAAGGCCAAGCCTTCCAACGCCGTCGCAGACCCGTCTGCCTCCTCGGCGCCGTCTGCCTCGGCGTCCCTGCCGCCCGCCTCATCTTCCGCGGAGCTCGACGATCCGGACGGCGGGCCCGAGGACGACGAGACGCAGCTCGACGCCGGCATCGCGGACGCCATGCCCGATGCGTACGCGAAGTTCGCTTCGCTGCCCGAACGCACGGTGCTGTTCAACGGTCCCTACAAGATCGCAGCCAAGGCGATGCAGGCGTGGATTCACCTGTACCCGGACGACGAGACGCCCTTTCTGGGATATGTGCGCGCGGGAGCGGTCATCGATCGCTCGGCCGAGCCCGTGCTGCGCACCAAGCGCTGCCCCCAAGGTTGGTACGAAGTGCTGCCCCGCGGCTACCTGTGCAATGGACGGCGAGCCACTATCGACCTGAACGACCCGATCGTCGTGGCGTCCTGGAAGAAGCCGAAGCGTGGCGATCCCCTGCCGTACATGTACGTGCGCCCGAACGGCAACAAGACCTGGTTGTACTTCAAACTGCCAAGCAAGAAGGACCAGCGCCGCACCGAAGGCCCCACCTGGGCGTCGCATGTCGCGTCGCACGCGACCTCGCGGCTGGTTCACATCGCCGAGCTCGGTGAGCCCGAGCCGATCCCCGACTTTCTGGCCGACGGCAAGGCGCTGCCCACGCCCTTCGGGGCGACCCGGCGGCTGCGCTACAACGTGCACGAGGGTCGCGCCAACCCCAACGGCGCCTTCGCCCTGCTGTCGGTGCACGACTTCGAAGGACGCCTCTTCGGCCTGACGACCGAGCTCGACCTGCTGGCGATCGATCGCACCGACATCATCAAGCCTCCCCCGCCCCGTGGCGGTCCCATCGAGGATCTGCCCGCGGGGATCGTCCGAGCCATGGGCACGCCGCGCTACAAGATCGGCGATGACGGCATGCCTCGCAAGGACGGCGAGTTCGCGCGCTACAACGTTGTCGACCTGACGGGCAACACGCACGGCGACCTGTGGGAGACCCGCTCCGGCTACTGGATCAGTGGCGGCGCGATCGAACGCATCGAGCAGCGCACCTCGTTTCCTTCGTTCGCCGAGGACACGCGCAAGTGGCTCGACGTGTCGATCAAGGATCAGCTGCTCGTCGCGTACGTGGGCAAGCGAGCCGTGTACGTGGCGCAGGTGTCCACGGGCCTGGGCGAGATGAGCGACCCGACCAAGACCTTCGCCACGGTGCGCGGGGCCTTTACGATCAAGTCCAAGCACGTGACGGCCACGATGACGGGCAGTGCTCAGGCGGACGACTACGAGCTGTCGGATGTGCCCTACGTGCAGTACTTCCACGAAGGCTACGCGCTTCACGGCGCGTTCTGGCACAACGACTTCGGTAGGGTGCGAAGCCACGGCTGCGTGAACCTGTCGCCGGCCGACGCGGCGTGGTTGTTCGAGTTCACCGACCCGGTGGTCCCCCCCGAATGGCACGGTGCGAACGCTTCCGCGGACGAGCCTGGCACCGTGGTCTACGTGCGTTACTGAGAGCCGCCCGCGCGGCAGCTGGAGACAGCTGAGGATTGTACTTCGCGAGCACCCCCGCCCCGAAGTGACGGCTTCCCTCGCATGCAACCTTGCCCTCGTTGCACCACTGTCTCCGACCTTCACGCTGCGCCCCAACATTCCCCCCGCACATGGCGTCACTCAGCGCTGCCAGTCTGGTTTGGCATCACGTGGTCGACGAGCCCCGATGCCCCCGCGGGCTCGGGCCGGCACACGCACCCGAATGGCGGCCAGGGGCTGGTGGATTCCGACAGCAAGTCGAAGCCCGCGTACAAGAGCAGTGCCTGCCCGGCGAAACGGAGTGGGAATATGCGGATGAGGTGTTCTGCCAGATCCGCGACAGCGAGCGCCACGACAGGCTCAGGCGGCGCACGGCCCCCCACAAGTTGTTCCGCGGCCTGCGCGAGATATCCCAGAAGCGCGCGTAAGCCGGCTTCCCACGGGGCCCGATCGGCTCACCCCCCCCGTCGAATGAGCCCCGCATCAGTAGTGCGGAGGAGGCGGCTCATCTTCCTGGTCGCGAAGGAGCGAGGGGGCCACCGCGTGCAGTTGTTTGCCGAGCAACTCGAGCTTCTCTGCGAGCTGATGGAGCTCGAGCTGCTGTTGGCTCACGACCTTCTCCAGCGTCGCGATTCGCTCGTCCATGAATGCAACGGTGGTTTCCAGCCGGATGACGGGGTCTTCCATCCCAGGATCGTAGTACACAATCAGCGTGGCCCGTATCGGTATTCGTCGTGCGCAGGTTCAGGGCGAACAAGTCGCCAGGCACGTGGCCGAGGAGTTTCCCATGCACGGACTCGCGTTCGAGCAGAAGCACTGCTTCAGGCCGTCCGGCCAGGTTTGGGACAGGCAGCATGAATGCGACGAGCACGCGAGCTTGCGTCTCGAGACAAGGCCCATCACAACCCTCCAGCCGCCGAGACAGCACACCCGTCCTGCGCCGGAATCGTTCTCGCGTGTCTGAGAGCGTCCGGCTCGATCTCTTCGTGGGCGGCGTGCATTGTGGGCAATGTGCATTCGATGACCCCGAACCGACCGCCCGTGCCTTACGAGCGCGAGCGCGTCGACGCCGACGGGGGCTACTCTCGGCCCCTGCGCGCGTCCGCGTCGTCTCAGGTTCCCGCCGACATCCGTCGGATTCGCGGCATGAAGCTCATCTCCGCGCCGAGCGACTGGCAGATAGACCGCGCCGCCGACTCGGGATTCGCGTGTCTCGGGTGTAGCATGCCCGATCCGCAGCGACACCAGCTGGACTACAAGGCGACCGGATCGGGCGGGGCGCTGGATCAGTTCCGAGCGGTCGCCAGGGGCGACATCGACGGCGACGGAGCACTGTCGACATTCGCGATCGAGGGGCGCGGCACGGCGGGAGACGCTGTCACTATCGCGCCGTCGATCCTGGAGACCGCCCCCGACGAATAGTGGGCGTACAGGCTGCGCGAGGGGCTTCGCTTCGCGACCAAGCTCGCCTCCAGTTGACGGAGTCCCTCTTACGCGATTGTCCTCGCGTCCCACTACCGTCTCAGGACCGTATCTCCCTCACGGACCGTCCTTCCCCCGGGTCGTTCGTCCTCTGCTACGCTTGGTTGCGCCGGACGACGCGTACTTTCGAACACGGAGGGTAGTGCCGATGAGGACGATGACGATCGTAGGAATCGCGGGGAGCCTGAGGCGAGGCTCGTACAATGCCGCCCTGCTGCGAGCCGCGAGTGAGCTCTCGCCCGCCGGGATAACCATCGACCAGCAGTCGATCCGCGGCATCCCACTCTACGACGGCGACGTTGAGGATGAGCTCGGAGTGCCGTCTGTGGTGGAAGAGCTGAAGGACAGGATTGCCGCGTCGTCGGGGCTGCTCATCGTTACCCCCGAGTACAACAGCTCCATGCCGGGCGTGCTCAAGAATGCCCTCGATTGGCTGTCGCGTCCGGACGCGGACGTTGCGCGCGTGTTCGGCGGGCGTCCCGTCGCGCTGATGGGCGCCACTCCTGGCCGGCTCGGTACGGCGCTGTCGCAGGCAGCCTGGCTGCCCGTGCTTCGGGCGCTCGGGACGCGACCGTGGTGGGGACCGCGTCTGCTGGTCGGTGGCGCCAGCAAGGCCTTAGACGCCGACGGCCGGCTCGTCGATCAACGTGTCCGGGAGGAGCTGAGGGCCTTCATGGCAGGGTTCGCGGAGTTCGTCGGCGGCTGACCGGAGGGACGGTTGGCGGCGGGCCCCTAGAGCACCGAACAGGTTGACCGCGCTACCAGCGAAGGGATTTGCACCGCGGAGGGCACGGAATGCACGGGGGAAGCGACGCGCTCTCCGTGCCCCTCCGTGTCTTCCGTGGTGATTTCTGCCTGATTCAACCCGTTCGCTGCTCTAGCGGGGCGTTGGCAGCCCCCCGCTCCGCTCCGCCATGGATCAGGCGTAACACTACTGCTGCGGGTCGCGCCGCGTCCGTCCACATCCTCGCGCGCGCTCGACCGAACGATCTGTGCTTTGCCTTCCGACACAGGGGAAATAGCTCGCGCTCGCTCGGCGACGATGAAGCCGTAGCTGCAGATGGCCACCGATACATGGACGATGGTCCATCCGCCGAGGAAAGCTTTCGGTGGGTGCATGACTGGATCATGGAGCGAACCTGCGTCGGCCCGGCGGCGGATGGAGTCTGCCCGCGCGATGAGCTATCGTTCCACGCGCGGCGACCGCGCGAGCCTGGCGCGGGTTGCTGCGTGAGGTGCCTTGCCGTGTCCCATGCTCCTACCGACGCACTTTCTGGCGGACCCGCGGAAGCGAAGGCGCCGCGAAGGCACCGCCATCAGCAGGAGTTGCTGGTCCGCCGTCGGTGCTGTCACTGCGCGGAGGTCGTGCCCAGCCTGGTGATCCTCGAGTCCCGCGTGTGCCCGAAGTGCGGATTGACGGTAGCCGCTGAAGCTGGGGGCGGAGGGCTCGACGTCGTCAACCGGCTTGCGAGCCAATGGAGGATCTGGCGCTGGCTGATCTACCCGGTCACCGCCGCCGCCGCGCTCCTGACCGGGTGGCTGCCCTTCGTCGCCGCCGTTCTTCGCCTTGCGGGCTTGCTCGTCGTGCACATCGTCCTCGTGCGGCGCCCCATCCTGTGGCTGTCGGCGCGCCGTCGCTTCGCGACCCGGTTCACGCTGCGCCTGTGTCTCGCCGCCATCGCCGTCCTCGGCTTGCTCGTCGACGTGCTCGTGATCCCCTGGCCAGGCGCCAACTCGGCCGTTGCGGTGGCGACCACGTTCCTCGGGACTGCCCTCTACGCCGAGGGGGCCCTGTGGCTGGTCAAGAACCGGCTCGAGCGAGAAGTCGTCACGGCACGCCTCGACGTGTGGGAGTGGATTGTCCCGGCCACGCTCGTGCTGGTGCTCGTCGGCGCCACCGTGGCCGTGGCGGCCGCCATCGGGTTCGCTCTGTATGTCATCGAGTCGCTCCAGATACCGTTTCTGTCCGGCCTCGTGGGAAACTTGCTCGGGTAGCGGAGAGTCATGGAACAGACGGTCGCCCAGCTCATCGCCCGTGCCACCGGCGCTGCATTCACGGCCACGTCCCGTCCGGCCTTGACGTTCTTCCTCTGCCAGCTCGCCGTTGCGCTCGCCTCTAGGCATGGCTGGGTCGCCATGGTGTCGACCATGCAGTGGCTCGTCGGCATTCCCATGCTCGTCGTGGGGCTCGTCGCCACCGTCGTCGAGCTCCTGATCGAGCACAGCGCGCAGATCGAGGAACTGGTCCGGAACGTCCACGGCGACAAGCTGTGGCGCGTCGCCGGCGCCTTTTTCGTCGGGCTGCTGCTGATTTCCATCGGGGTCGAGTCGGGCGCGCAGGGTGCGGGGGCGGCAGCGCCGCAGCATCTCGACACGGTCGTTTCCCTGGCGAATTCCGGCCAACCCGTCTGGATCAAGGCCCTGGTGGTCGCCGGGACCGTCGCGGTCACCCAGGGGTTGACCTGGCTCCGCGCCCTGATCCTCGGGTGGCTCGACGACCTGCACCTCAAGAGCCTGTGGCAGTACGTGGAGACCGGCGGCGTTCTCGGGTTCCTCATCGTCCTCGCCCTATCTCCCGTGCTAACCGTGGTATTGGCAGTTCTGGTGACGCTGGTGATGGTCGTGGTGGCGCTGGCGGTGCGGTCGCTGGACAGGCTGTTGGACAAGAGCAGGAGGAGGGCGTGCCCCTCGTGCGGGACCCGGACGCGGGACGAGGCGCTGGTGTGCTGGAACTGCAAGGCGGAGTTGGAGCCCAAACTGTGGCTCGCGCCGGAGTCG
>JAJZQG010000311.1 GCA_021847645.1 Myxococcales bacterium | reverse complement strand
GCGCGACCGGCGGCGCGGGCGGCGCGACCGGCG
Source organism: Myxococcales bacterium (assembly GCA_021847645.1). Taxonomy (GTDB): domain Bacteria; phylum Myxococcota_A; class Polyangia; order Polyangiales; family Polyangiaceae; genus JAJZQG01. The sequence continues at coordinate 8,208 of JAJZQG010000311.1, read as the reverse complement.
GCTCGGGCGGCTCGGTCATGACTCAATGCCAGGCGGCGGGCTACAATGACCAAACCTGCGGCGCGTGCATGGAAGCCAACTGCGCAACCCAGTGCACGGCGTGCCTGACGAGTCAGGATTGCGCCAACTATATCCAGTGCGTTCAGGCATGCTCATCAGACAACACGTGCATTTCTGGCTGCGACACGCAGTACTCGGCCGGCAAGACGCTCGCGATGGACTGGTTCAGCGGCAGCGGCTGCGCCGGCACATCCTGCAGCACCCCGTGCAATGTCTCCCCGTCGTTCCCGATCTGCAACAGCGGCCTCGCCATGAGCGACGAAACCTGCGCCACCTGCGCGACCAACAACTGCTGCACCCAGGCTACCGCGTGCGGCAACTCGACGGAGTGCGGCGACGTGATCAATTGCCTTCAGACTTGCACCGACACCACGTGCGAGAACACCTGCCTGGCGAAGCCGGGCGGCGACCTTCTCACCGCCATCGACGGCTGCCTGCAGCAGTCCTGCGCGACCGAGTGCGGCGGCTGAGCCTGAGCTCCCCACCGTAGAGATCTCGAGTCTCTTTCCGATCCAAATCACTCGAGCCCGGCAGCGACCTGCCGGGCCGCGGGCTGACTCTTCCGCCGATCACACGGCGGCCCTCCGCCAGGCGAACACGATGCGAATGCGCGGGCCAGTGCCCCGGCCTCTCGCTATGATCGATCCGGCATGCGGACGTTCCTCACTGCCGCCTCCCGAACCTGGTTCCCGGCGCTCGCGTGGGGTCTGGCCGCGTGGATGCTAGCGTGGATGGGCCCGTCGCCGCGCCGGGCGCACGCGCAGGAGGACCGCTTCACGGCGCCCTATCGTCTGGCCCCGCCCGCCGAGACGCGCGCGCTGACCGGCGGCATCGTCTCGCTGCGCACGCCCGGCAGCCCCGCCGTGCTCATCCCGCGCAGCACGTTCCCGATGGGCTCGCGCAGCATCGACGTGCAGCTGGCGGTCGAGGCATGCCGCCGCGAGCCGCTGGGCGCGCGGTGCAACGCCGAGATGTTCGGCAACGAGCTTACGGCGCATGCGGTCACCCTCTCGCCCTACTGGATGGATCGGTTCGAGGTCACCGTGGCGAGCTACGAGCGATGCGTGGACGCGGGCGTGTGCGCCGAGCCTCCGTATGACGAGGGCGGCGCCAAGCTGCGTGTGGACGATTTGCCGGTGGTCATGATCACGTGGAACGACGCGGTCGCCTACTGCGGCTACGTCGGACAGCGCTTGCCCACCGAAGCCGAATGGGAGCGCGCCGCGCGAGGCCCCACCGGCCGGCGATTCCCCTGGGGCGATCAGCCCGGGTCGCGTCGGGCGAACCACGGCTCCTTCGCGCTGGACCGCAACGACGGCTCCGACGGGTTCGTCGAGCTGGCGCCCGTGGGCTCGTACCCGGACGGGCGAACGCCCGATGGCATCGCGGACCTGGCGGGCAACGCGGCGGAGTGGACGGCGGACAACTACGAGGACGCCTATGAGCCGATCCCGGTGACCGATCCGAAGGGCCCGCGCTACGGCACGTTCAAGGCCGTGCGCGGCGGCAGCTACCTGATGGGCATGCCGTGGTTGCGTGGCGCCGCGCGCCTGTATCGCAGCGTCTCGACGCGTTCGCCGGACCTCGGATTCCGTTGCGCCGCGTCGGTGGGCAGAGCACAGTGACGCCGCTGCAGCGATCATGATGCGCATCGCCCACGTCTCCGACCTGCACGTGCTCGCGCTCGACGGCGTGCCGCTGTCCGAGCTCTTGAGGGGCAAGCGCCTGCAGGGCTACGCCAACCTCACGCTCAAGCGTCGGTACCAGCACGACGTGCGCGTGGCGTCTCGCGTGCTGCGCGAGGTGCGCGAGCAGCGGCCGGATCTGGTCGTCATCACGGGGGATCTCTCGAATCTCGCGCTAGAGCAGGAGTTTCGCGCAGCCCGCACGCTCATCGAGTCCGAACTGCGGCTCGGCGCCGAACGCCTGATGATCGTGCCGGGCAACCACGACGCGTACACGCGCCAGGCTTGGATACGGCGCGCCTTCGAGCACACCTTCGCGGACTGGCTGGTGAGCGATGAAGCGTTCCGATCGCGCGACAGCGACGACCCTTATCCGGTCGTGCGCATCCGCGGCGACGTGGCGCTGGTGGGGCTGACGTCCGCGGTGCCGAGAGGCGCGCTGGTCGCATCCGGCGAGATAGGTGGCGAGCAGCTGCAGCGATTCGCTCGAGTGCTCGAGCACGACGAGATTCGAAGGCGAGCGTTGCTGGTGCTGGTCCACCATCCGATCACGGGCATGCACGGGCCGGTGCACGTGTGGATGCGCGGGCTGCGCGACGCGCGCGCGCTGGTCGAATGCCTGCGCGATCGCGCCGGCACGCTCATCGTGCACGGGCACCTGCACCGCCCGGTGTTCCATCGCGTTGCCGTCCATTCCGGCGAGCTGCTCGTGTCGGGCGTGACGAGCGCATCGCTGGCGCAGGGCTACGCTCGGCACGCAGCCGGATACCAGCTCATCACGCGGGAAGCTGGCAGCTGGCGCGTGCAGGCGATGAGCTACGACCGGCAACGAGACTCGTTCGACGCCGTGGAGCTGCGATCGTCGTAGCGAGCGCACGACGGTGCGATCGGCTACCGAGTTGCCTCGGCGCGCGGGGTGGGTGCAAGGCGGTTGCGGGGACGGTGCGCGGAGCGCACGAGGTGGAAGGAGGGAACGATCAGGACTGAGGCTGGTCGGGCAGGCGAACCACGTTGATTGCCTGAAGGCCCTTGGGCCCTTCGCGAATCTCGAACTCCACGGTCTCGTTCTCGAAGAGTCGGCGGCGACCTTCACCGCTGATCTGTGAGTAATGAACGAACACGTCGGGCCCGTCGTCCTGCTTGATGAACCCCCAGCCCTTCTCGTCGTTGAACCACTTCACCTTGCCGACTGCCATGTGCTTCCTCCACTTCCTCGCTCGCGAAGCGTCAACAAGCTCGCTGCTGCCCCCAACCAGAACCCCGCAGCGAGATGACGCGATTCAGGAGCGCCCGCACCGTAGTCCTGGTGCGTCGCGACGGTCAAGCGGACGATTTGCGCGCCTAGTCCCGAACTGTCACGGGAGTGCACGGCCAACTATGCAGGAAGCGTCAGGCCGAATCCGTTCCTGCTACGAGGCAGCTTCACCGTTGCAGTCCAGCCACCACTGCGCCGCGAAGCGCCAACGCACTGCGGGGTGCCTGCGCGCCTAGGGGTCGGGGGAGGACGCATCCGGCCACAGGGCGGCGCGCATGCTCGTGAGCTTGTCCTGAAGCGCGTTGATCGCGCCTTCGTGCTTCTGGCAGTCCGACGCGGCCAGCGCGCGGGCAGCCTCGCCGCGCTCCCGCTGTGTGCGCGCCGCCTGAAGCACCTCGATCACCTCGTGGTAGACGTCCTCGCTCGCGCTCACCACCCACGCGTCGAGCCGCTGCGCGAACGCTTCGATCATCTCCTCGAGCTTCGGCGCGATGCGGGCGGCCGCCTCTCGCATGGCGACCGGCGCGAGCTCCTTGGCTCTCGCGCGCGTCTCGGTCTGCACCTTGCCGTGCATGATCACGGCGAGCACGGGCGCGGCCAGCATCAGCACGCCTCCCAGCATCCAGTTGGCGAAGAACACGCCGAGCCCGACCGTCGCGAGCGCGGCAACCCCGACGTCGTACACGAAGGTGTCGATCTCGATGCTGGGGGTGCGCAGGTCGCCACCGAGCACATCGGCCAGGCGCTTGCCGGACTCGCGAGCGTCTTCGCGCACGAGCGCGATGGTCTTCTCGGCGAGCGTCTCGAGCGCCACGGCGATCTCGCGGGTCTCTGCCGCAGCCCAGTCGCGCAGCGTCTTCTCGAGGAAGGGACCCAGGTGGGCCTTGAGCTCGCGCACCTCCGCCTTGTCGACCATCCCCGGAATCTGCGCGCACACGTCGTCGACGAAGCGGTCGAGGTCCCGCCGGGACCAGGCCTTGATCGCGGCGACCTCCTCGCGGACGGCGGCGCGCCGCTGCTCGGTGGTCCTGGCCTGCGAGACCAGGTCCGCCTCGATCGTGCGAATCCGCCGGTCGATCTCCTCGACGGACATCTCGAGCCCGCGACGTTTGGCGTCCAAGCCCTTTCCGAGCAACCCGCACAGGTGCAGCGCCTCGCCGTACGCGTTGTCGAGCAGGATGCGACCTCGCTCCTCGGACAGGAAGTGCGTGAGATAGGCGAGCAGGTCGTCCATGCCCGAATCGTTGCGCTGGCCCTCGAGCGCCTGCTGCGCGCTGACCGAAAACACGCGGGGGTTGTCCACGAGCTTGCGGAGCTGATCGTGGACATAGCGCATGGCCTCCTCGAGCTCGGGCGGCTCGAGGATGTCGCGCTTGGTCACCACGAAGATGATCTTGTCGCGCGATTGCCCCAGCAGCTTCTGCTGCAGGAACACCCGCTCGCTCTCCTTGACCAGCTGGCCGGCGTCGAGCAGGAACAGCACGGCGTCGGACTGGGGGATGTACTTGTAGGTGATGTCCGCGCGCTGCAGCGACAGGTCGTTGACTCCCGGAGTGTCGACCAGCGAGATCTGGTGGCGCAGCAGCTCGGCCGGATAGCCGATCTCCAGATGCCGCACCGCCCCCGGATCGGGCGACGGCGTTTCGTTGCCGATCGCGAAGAAGCGCACGTCATCGAAGGCCACATCGCGCGTCTCGCCGGATTCGTAGACCACGCGCGCGGTGGGCGCGTCGGCGTGGTTGATCTCGTGGATGACGGCGGTGGTGGGGGTGACGCCCACGGGAAGGATGTCGCCTCCGAGCAGCGCGTTCACGAACGTGGTCTTGCCGTGGTTGAACTCGCCGACGACCACGAGGTTGAAGCGGTTCGCTCGCAGCTTGCCGGCCAGATCGTGGTCGACCCGTCGCACCACCGTCGGGCTGCCCACCGCGGAGCACAACGCGGAGAGGTCCTTGAGCGTATCGAGCACGGCCTGGCGCTTGTCGTTAAACTCGTCGAGCATCAGCCCACCACCTTCACGATGTCTTGCACCTTCTCGTCCACTTCATCCATGCTCAAGCCGTCGTCGCCGAGGCCGGCGCAACGGCGGTAGAACCTGCTCTGCTCGAAGACACGCAAGGCCAGCACGCGCTTGGGCAGCCACGGGTGCGTGGCGAACAGCTCGTTGAGGCGCCCCAGGCCCTGCTGGCTCTCCTCGTACTGCTCGAGGAACGCCTCGAGGTCGAGCTGTTCGTAGAGCTTCTGGGAGCCGAGCGCGAGCTTGGTGAGCGAGCGAGTGGCGACCTCGGGGCTGGTCGCGCACAGCAGGGCGGCGCGGTCGCTGGTGATCTCGGCGCGGCGCGACCACGCGTTGAGCGCCACAAGCGCGGGACGAACGATCCAGCTCAGGAACGCCGACAACCCCGCGGTCAGATAGTAGAGCGTGGTCAGGTACACCACGTGGTTGTTGTGGATGTGGCCGCACTCGTGCCCGATCACTGCTCGCAGCTCGTCGTCGCTGTAGTGGTCCACCAGCCCCGAGTGGATGACGATGAACGCGTCATCGTTGGTGCCGTAGGTGCCCGCGTTGAGCACGGGATTGTTGACGATGTAGATGGTGGGCACGGGGATGCCGAGGGTCTGGGCGCAGGACGACACAAGGCCGTAGACGCGCGGGAACTGCCGCGGACCGACCTTGACCGCGTTGCCGAGCAGCTGGTTCTTGCCCACGGCCTTGAAGGCGCGCACGGCGGCCTCGGCGGCGAGTTGCACCGGGCGGACCTTCTCGAACGTCATGCGTGTCTGGCGATCCGCGACGTACGCGTATCCGCGCTCTCCGCCGTCCGGCGCTTCGTCGAATCCCTTTCGCCGTTGGACCCACCCCTGGAAATCGAGCTGGCCGACCTGGGCCATGAGACCTCCTCCTGCCGCGTACGCCCTGGACGCGAATGGCTTGAAGCTAATCCCCGATCTGCGGGCGCGCAATCGGGCCGCCCGCTGTTTGTTCCGCTGGCCCGTGGGCCGCTCGCATGCGACACTGATGCGTCGGCAAAACGACGCAACCCCGCATGACGCAGCTATTCGGCAACACCACGGGCCTTGCGCCCAGCACCCACAAGACCCTGGAACGCATCTACCGTCGTCGTGTTCCTCTCGACACGATCGCGACCCCCGAGCTGATTCGCGCCTTGAGTGACGGCTCCCGGGAGACCTCGCGGCAGGTGGGCGCGCTGGTGCACCGGTCCGGCCAGGTGGACTACGTGGTGGTGGGCGACGCGACGCGCCTGATGCTGCCGGACATCGGGCGTCTGCGCGCGGCCAGCGGGCGCTTCCGCGGGCTGCGTCTGATCCATACGCACTTGCACGGCGAGCCGATCAGCCAGGACGACCTCATCGACCTGGTGCGGCTGCGGCTCGACCTGGTGGCCGCGATCCAGCTGGGGCCGTCGGGCGAGCCGCGCGCGATCACCTACGCGTACAACGTACCGGCCGGCGCCGACGGGCTTCCGCACAGGGTCGAGGGGCCGTTCCACCCGTCGCGGATGAGCGACGATTTCGGCGGCCTGATCCAGTCGCTCGAGGGGGAGTTCGCGCGCCATTCCCGCGCCCACGCGGTGGATTCGCGCCTGGACCGCGCGATCCTGCTGCAGGTCGGCAGCAAGGCGAAAAAGGACTCGTTCGAGCAGCTCGAGACCTCGATGCGCGAGCTGCGCGAGCTCGCGCGCACCGCTGGCGTCAACGTCGTGGACACGGTCACGCAGCTTCGCGACCAGATCGACCCGAAGTACGTCATGGGCAAGGGCAAGCTCGAGGACCTGATCGTCAAGGCGATCGGGCTCGACGTTGGCCTGCTGATCTTCGACAACAACCTGTCTCCGGCCCAGGCCTCGTCGATCGCGCAGCGCACGGACCTCAAGGTCATCGATCGCACGCAGCTGATCCTGGACATCTTCGCGCAGCGTGCGCAGAGCCGCGACGGAAAGCTGCAGGTGGAGCTGGCGCAGCTCAAGTACGCGCTGCCGCGCCTCTCGCAGAAGGACGACTCGCTCTCGCGGCTCACGGGTGGCATCGGCGGACGCGGCCCGGGCGAGACCAAGCTCGAGATCGGACGTCGCCGGGCGCGCGAGCGCGTCTCGCACCTGGAGGACCAGCTCAAGCGGCTCGCCAGCCAGCGCAGGCAGCGGCGGCACAAGCGATCGCGGCAGCAGATTCCCGTGGTCGCGATCGTCGGATACACGAACGCGGGCAAGAGCACGCTGCTCAACACGCTGACCCACTCCGAGGAACTGGCCGAGGACAAGCTGTTCGCCACGCTCGACCCGAGATCGCGCAGGCTGCGCTTCCCACAGGAACGCGAGATCGTTCTCACGGACACGGTGGGACTGATCCGCAACATGCCGGCCGACCTGTTCGCCGCCTTCCGCGCGACCTTCGAGGAAGCCGCCGACGCGGATCTGATCCTGCACGTGGTCGACGCGGCCGATCGCGACCGCGATCAGCACATTGCGACGACCGAGCGCGTGCTGGACGACCTGGGCCTCGAAAGCGTGCCGAGGCTGCTGGTGTACAACAAGGCCGACCTTCTCGAGCCGGGAGAAGGCCGGCGGGTGGTGCTGGGCAAGCGCGACACGCTTCTGATCTCGGCCAGGCACAGGGAAACCACGCGGCAGCTGCTAAACGTCATTCGCGAGACGCTCGCGGAGCGATGGGAGCAGGCCAGCCTGGGGCCGGACATCGACGCCGTGCCAGCGGACGAGCCGAGCGAGGCCGGAGAGTTGGTCGCGGACGACGGGGACACGGTCGCCACGCTCGACGGGCTGCTGATGTCGACCGGGCGGAGGCGTCGCGAGGGACTGGGCGCGCGCCGCTGATAGCTCGACGACGGTCTCGACAAAAACCCGCAACGCTTGAAGGAGCCCGGCCGACGAGGCGGCATGAGACTCATGACCTCGCTCGCGCTCGCGTGCCTGGCGCTGCCTGCTTGTGCAACGCACTTCTCACGGGGGACGCACGCGTATGATGACGGCTGCTATCCCGAAGCGATGCAGGAGCTGATCGCGGCTGAGCGGCACGCCGACGGGTGGAGTGGAGCGGACAGGACGAAATACGCGCTCTACCGGGGCCTGGCGCATCTGGCGCTGGGCGACCGGGAGCAGGCAGAGCGATGGCTCGGTGAGGCCAAGGCGCGGTGGGACGCGGACCGCTTCGTACTGGGCGACGGCGACCGTG
>JAJZQG010000310.1 GCA_021847645.1 Myxococcales bacterium | reverse complement strand
CGATCTGGGCTGCGCAATCCGGTCCGAGGCCGCCGTCCGATTCTGCCGCCGATGGGTGAAACTGCCGTCGATTTGCACTCGAAGCCCGGCGCAGCGCACGTCGCTGTCCGGGTTGACTCGACGGGTGCGAGGATGTATGGGAGCCGCGACACATCGATGTATGCGATAGTGACGCAGCCCTGATGGCGGCCATCGCGCTTCGGTTGCGGACCGAGCATGGCGCACGCAAGGCAAGGTGATATCATGATTTGCGCGGCGTCGGTCGCCGCGCCAGTTCGTCTCGACCGGCAAGGCGATGCCCCGGAGCGCTGGCAAGTGCCGGGCGGGTGCGGGACGGCAACGACGGTTCAAGGGAGTAGACCATGGCGAACAGCATCCTGGTGACGACGACCCAACGAGGTAGTGGCAAGAGCGCGGTGGCGCTGGGCCTCGTTCATATGCTGGAGGGCAGTCTGGCGAATGTGGGCTACTTCAAGCCGATCGGCGTGCCCGACGCGGACGGCTCGGATCCCGATGTTCGCCTGATGAAGGAAGCCTTGGGCCTGGAGTTCGGCCTCGACGAGATGGCCCCGGTCACCATGGACCAGGTGAGTGAGGCGCTGTCGCGGGGCAAGTACGATCAGCTGCTGGACACGATCCTCGAGTCGTACGAGCGAATTGCCAAGAAGTGCGACTTCGTCGTGTGCGAGGGCACCGACTACTTCGGCGCGATGGCGGCCTTCGAATTCAACATCAACGCCGACCTGTCCAAGACGCTCGGAGCCCCGATTCTGCTGGTGGCCAACGCTGCCGCCTGCGAGGGCTGCGAATCCGACTACAACGAGGTCTGCAAGACCTTGGTCAAGAACATCGCCCTCGTGGAGGAGAGCATCGAAGAGAAGGGCGCCGAGCTGTTCGGCGTGGTCGTCAACCGCGCCGACCCCAAAGACCTGCGGGAGATCCACGACACCGTGCAGACCGAGCTGTCCAAGCTCGGCGTCCGCTTGCTCGGCACCATCCCCAGAACCGACATGCTCACGAAGCTTCGCGTCGAGGAAGTCGCTGCCGCCCTCGGCGCCGAAGTCATCTCCGGCCAGGAACGCCTCAACGTCGTCGTGCAGGAAATGGTCGTGGCCGCCATGAGCCTGGAGAACGTGCTCGATCGTCTCCCCCGCGGCGCCCTGGTGCTGATCCCCGGAGACCGCGAGGACGTGCTGCTGGGCCTCGCCGCCGCGTACACCTCCCCCACCATCGCCCACCCCGCCGGCGTCGTCATGACCGGCGGCCTCGAGCCCCGCCCCAACGTCAAGAAGCTCATCTTCGACGTCACCGAGCGCCAGCTGCCCTTGCTCAAGGTCAGCAGCGAAACCTATCGGACCGCGATCGAGATCGCCGCCATCAAGCCCACCCTGCACGCTCACCAGAAGATGCGCGTGGAGCTCGTCAAGGGCCTCGTCGAGCGCAACGTCAACATCGAGCCCCTGCTGGCAAACAACGTGACCGTCACCACCACGCGCAAGGTCACGCCCAAGCAGTTCATCCACCGCTTCATCGAAGCGGCCCGCGCCAATCGCAAGCACATCGTCCTGCCCGAGGGCAAGGAGGAGCGCATCCTGCGCGCCGCCGACATCCTGATCGAGCGCGGCATCGTCGACCTCACCCTGCTCGGCCCCGAGGAGGTAATCCGCCGCGACGCCGCCCGATACGGCCTCAAGTTGAATGGCAATGTCCGCATCATCGATCCGGCCAGCAGCAACCTGCGTGAGAAGTTCGCCAAGCGCTACATCGAGCTCCGCTCCCCCAAGAAGACCCCCACCTGGGAGCTCTCGTTCGACCTGATGTCCGACCCCACCTACTTCGGCACCATGATGGTCCAGGAAGGCCTGGCCGACGGCATGGTCTCAGGATCCATCACCACGACCGCAGCCACGCTCCGCCCCGCGCTGGAGTTCGTCAAGACCAAGGACGGCATCTCCCTGGCCTCGAGCGTGTTCTTCATGTGCCTGCCGGACAACGTGCTGGTCTACGGTGATTGCGCGGTCAACCCCAATCCCACGGCCGAGCAGCTGGCGGACATCGCCGTTGCCAGCGCCACCACCGCCCGCTCCTTCGGCATCGACCCCTACGTGGCGATGCTCTCGTACTCCACCGGCAGCTCCGGCCAAGGCTCCGATGTCGACAAGGTGCGACGGGCCACCGAGCTCATCAAGAGCCGCTACCCCGATCTGCCCGTCGAAGGGCCGATCCAGTATGACGCCGCGATCGACCCGGATGTAGCCAGGACCAAGCTGCCGGGCAGCCGCGTGGCCGGCTCCGCTACCGTGTTCATCTTCCCGGACCTGAACTCGGGCAACAATACGTACAAGGCCGTGCAGCGCGCCGCCAAGGCCATCGCCATCGGCCCCGTCATGCAGGGCCTGCGAAAGCCCGTCAACGACCTGAGCCGCGGCTGTACCATCCCGGACATCGTCAACACCGTCGCCATCACCGCCATCCAGGCGCAGAGGAGCTAGCACGCATGTCCCTCAAGGTCCTTGTCGTCAACTCCGGCAGCTCGTCCATCAAGTTCGAGCTCTACCAGATGCCCGAAGAGAAGGTCGAAGCCCGCGGTCTGCTCCAGCGTATCGGCGAGCCGGGCAGCGAGCTCAAGTGCAGAATCGGCAACGAGGAGCTCGTCGTCGCCCGTTCCGTCCCCGACCACGCCGTCGGCCTCAAGCTCATCATGGATACCTTGACCGACTCGGCCAACGGTGGCCTCAAGGACATCTCGGAGATCGGTGCGGTCGGCCACCGCGTCGTGCACGGCGGTTCGGCGTTCTCCGAGACCGTGCTCATCGACGACGAGGTGCTCAAGGCCATCGAGGAGCGATCCGCCCTCGCCCCTCTTCACAACCCGCCCAACCTGCTCGGCATCGAGGTGGCTCGCCAGCTCCTTCCCAACGTGCCTCAAGTCGCGGTCTTCGACACGGCATTCCACCAGACGATGCCCGACTACGCATATGCCTACGCGATCCCCTGGGAGCTGAACGAGCAGGACCACATCCGGCGCTACGGATTCCACGGTACCTCGCACCGCTACGTGGCCGCCCGTGCCGCCAGGCTCCTCGGCAGGCTTCCTTCCGAGACCAATCTCATCACCTGCCACCTGGGCAATGGCTGCAGCATCACCGCTATTCGCCGCGGCGCCTCCGTGGATACCTCCATGGGCCTCACTCCTCTCGAAGGCCTCGTCATGGGCACCCGCAGCGGTGATATCGACCCGGCGCTGTTCACCCATCTGGCTCGCACCAAGGGCCTCGGGGTAAAAGAAATCGACACCCTGCTCAACAAGAAGAGCGGACTCCTCGGATTGAGCGGGTTGAGCAATGACGTACGCACGCTCCTGGCCGCCTCGAAGGAAGGCCACGGCGGCGCGGTCAGAGCGCTCGCCATCTACGCCTATCGTATCAAGAAGTACATCGGCGCTTACACCGCCGCCCTCGGCACGGTGCACGCCCTGGTCTTCACCGCAGGCGTCGGGGAGAATTCCCCGGCGATCCGCGAGCGCAGCCTCGACCAGATGGCCCCCCTCGGCTACCGCCTCGACAAGGCCAAGAACGAGCAGGCCGTCCGCCGCGAGATGGACATCGCCGAAGCCTCTTCCCCCATCCGCATCCTCGTGATCCCCACGAACGAAGAGCTGCTTATCGCGCAGGACACCTATCGCCTCGCCGCCAAGGCGTAGGGCACGACCGTCGCCCGCCCGGGCGCCGCGCCCGTCCCTCGCGTCATCACCCCTATGTTCGTTGTACTCGAGGACGTAGCGACGGCGGACGCGGTGGTTCGCGCGGCGTGCGTCACGTGAGGCGCCCAACTGTCAGCGAGACGCGTTCTCCGCGGCCCGGGGCATGGCCTGGGCTTCCACCTTGTCGCGATAGCGCGCGACTCCGACGTAGCGCAGCTTCCGCGCGCAGGGCTGGTCGTGCGAGGTGCCGGTGCATTGCTGCGTGCCCTCGAATCGCTTGCGGTGGTGCTGCAGCGCGCTCATGACCTCCTGCGTGATGTCGTAGACGCCGCCGGAGCAATCCTTGTCGGTGCAGGGAATCTCGAACAAGGCCGGTGCCGACTCCACCGGAACCAGCCGTACGTGGCTGACCGGCGGCTCGTCGTCCGCTTCGTGCTCTTCCAAGGCAATGGTCAGGCTGTCCACCTCGGGCATCCGGTCCCGCAGACGCGCTGCCTCGTCCTGGCGTCGCCAACGGTCGAGCATGCGCTTCTTTGCGTCCAGATCTCTCCCGCGTCGCATCATTCGAGCGATCCTTCCGGCCGCCACACTGCGTCACCGGCGCTCATGCGGCCTTGTCCCGCGCCGGCTGTACGCGCCTTGATTGTAGGCCGTACTAGTATTCTAGTGTGGATTGGCTTGGTCGCAACCCCCGGCGTCGAAACAACTTTAGCGCGTATTCCGGGGTACGGACGCAGTGCCGCACAGCCCCGATCGTTGGGCCGACAGGCTCGAGCGGCGGACTCGTACGGGGCTGGGCTGGTCAGTTCGCGCTCTTGCGCGCCGCGTCGCCAACCACGCCAAGGAAAGTCGCTGGACGCCTGTGAGGCAGGATGCAGGTCGCCACGCATTTGAAGTACACGCGCCAGCCGAACTCGCCGACGATGACCGGAGCGTGCGTGAACAGGTGGCGGGTGGTGATGAAGCCTTGCATGCGAACCTCTGCCGGGTGCGAAAAGAGGGAGCAAGGCTCGTGCCCCGCAGCGCGCCGTCGTCGCTCCGGACATGGTGCATGAAATCGTGGCCGATTCTGCCTGCGCCGGGGTCGGCGCCGCTGGGATTCCGAGCTGGACGCAGCCGCGCATCTCAGTTCTGAAACGGGTCCTGCTCGTTGTGAAAGAGCGGTGTTCCGCGTCCTGTCCGGGACAAATGCGGGGTCGTTGCCGTGCCCGTCACGCGACACCCCGCCGTATCAACGCGACGCCCTTGTTACGGATCAGGCTCGGCCGCCCAGGCGCAACAAGCCTGTCGACGCCCAGGGACAGGGCCTCTCGGACTGGGCTGGGAGGCGGGTGGATGGCGCGGTCGTGGGCCTACGCCGACGGAACGAGCTGGCGAATGGTCACACAGTCGCAGACCCCGCGCGCCTGGAACAAGATCGGAATCATCGTGGCCGGCCCATGCTTGTCGAGGAGATCGAGGACCAGGTCCGTGCCGAACCGGTAGGACGGCATATACGCGCGCCCCATGAGCGGGTGTTGCGCCCACGCGTCCGTGAGCTTGTCTGCACGCTCGCGGGTGGCGAGACACTCGGTGCGCAGGCGACGCTTGATCTCGTCGGCAGGCATCTTGTCGACGTAGGTGAAGACCGATGCGTTGTTCTTGGCGGCATCCTCGAGTCCGGACAGGAGCATGCCCAGCTGGAGCTCCGGGCTGGGCAGGTCGGTGAGCTTACGCACGCCATGAGCCATCAGGAGGCCGGCGTTCGCAATGCCCTCGAACAGCGTGGAGTGGCGCGTGTTCATGGTCAGAATGGTGGACTCGAAGCCCGCCTGCCCGATGTGGAACAGATGCTGGATGAGAGCGAACGTGGTCACATGGCCCGGAACGACCTCGTGCGCGACCAGGTGCATGAACTCCGCCTGGGATTTCTCGATCCTGGCGTTGATTTCGTACTCGGCCTCGTATTCCGGGGTGCCGTCCGGCTTGCGGGCGCGGCCGATGTAGTTCATCGACCCGGAGAACCACGCCTCCTCGATGAGGTGGAAGGTAACGTTGGACCGCGGCACGCCCCTGAGATGCTCGGGCAGGTGCACCGCGAAGTTGCGGTCGACCAGCGCCTCGAGCTCCTTGATGGCGCGCGCGCTCGCTTGGGCGATTCCCTCATGCCCGACCCAGGTTCGCTTGCGGTACGCGTCCACCGCCTCGACCAGCCCGTGCTCGCCCGACGGGATCTTCTCACCCAGCTGGCCGAGCAGCTCCCGAACGCGCGCCCGGTCCGCCGTGGTGTCCGCCGCCTGCGCCGTCTGCCCCATCGAGGCATGCACGCAGCGATCGTAGGGCACGGCCGGACCCTCGCCAATCCGCTCGAGCGCCAAGTCGAACTCCACTCGAAGCGCTTCGGCCAATCCCAACACCAGGTCGCGGCGCAGCGGCTCGAAAGCGCGGGCCTGTTTCTCCATCGCGTCCACGAAGCCGAGCGGGTTGACGCGGGCAATGTAGTTGCGGATGGTTTGCTTGTCCGGGTTCTTCGCCCCCGCCCCGCCCGATGATCGCAACGCCGCGGCGTCGTCGCCGTCATAGCAAGCTGGCAGATCCTTGCCGGAATAGTAGCTGTCCGCGATAACCCGACCCGTACCGCTGCGGTTGTTGACGTCGCCTCCCCAGATCGTGTCGATGCTGATGATGGCGCCCGCCACGGACTGTTCGTATTCGCCTAGCTTGGTGCTCATGGGTGCTGCTCCGGTGCGTCGCGGTGACGTGGTGAGTGGCAAGTCAATAACCGATCCGTCCCGGCACGAGTACCCCTTTCGAACCGGCCCTCGCGTTCTTCCAGGAACTGCAACCGGCCACCGCCTTCAGAGCGCGGCCGGCGGGTCGGCGTGCGACGCGGTCTGGGCCGGTGGCGATGGCGCGGGGCGCGGCCCTGCCTCGGGCTCGCGGATCTGGTCGAGGACAGGCGTGAGCAACAGAGAGCGCGCGCGGGCGTCGTCACCCGCACGGGCGAGAGCCGCAACCGGGGACGTGCCCGCGACGAGGGTCGCGACGGCCAGAACGAGCGAGGCCGGTACCGAGTAGCGAACGGTCCGCTCGGGCAGCCGGATGCGGGAAGCGACCACGGCCATCACCGCAAAGGTGCAAGCGTCGGCGACCGCGGTCATGCCCGGGCGGGACGAGTCGGAGGCGTGGCGAAGGGCGAGATGGATCCACGCGACGGGCGCGGCGGCGGACAATGCGAGCAATGCCCACGAGACGGCGGGCCGGGCGAGCCAGCGGGAGAACAGGCCAGCAAGGCGCACGGCGACGAGGCCGCAACCGATCGTGAGAGCCAGGCCGACGATGGCGAACGTCGTGGCGCCGAGCCCGCGGTGATGGGTGACCGCGCTGAGAACCGTGGCGAACGCGCCCAGCACGACGGTGGAGGAGGAAATCCAGAGGGCGAGCGAGCTCAATAGCACGCTGCGCCGGGCTCGAGCGGGAACGGCGGCTCGGAAGCCGGCAGCGCCCGCGCGGATCAACAACTGCGCGGCGAGGGCAGCAGGCAGCCCAAGGGCCGATACGGCGAGCCATGCGCCAAGCGTGCTGACGGCAACGACCGGTCGCAGGCGAAGGGCGATGGGGAAGGCTCCCACGACCGCCATGACCCATGCAGCGGAGACGATCTCGCCCGCGGCCCTCGCGAACCTGTCGCGGATCGCCTGGATTCGTGTGACTTCTGCCACCTCGACGGCCAACATACGGGCTTGCGCTTAGCACCGATCAAGGGTGCGGGCGAGAAGATCGAAGCCATTGTCAGGCTGCCGAGCACCGAGCAGCGGATCGCCAGGCGCGGTCAGGCTGTTTTGCTGTTGGGTGCGGCTCCTTTTCAACGGGGCAGTAGTCAACTGATTCTGCGGAGCTTCGGCGTCGACGGGCTCCGGGTTGGAAGCGGATTCGGTGGTTGCTGGTCGGCGTAGAGGCACAGGTGATTGCGTTGCAGCTCGCGGTCGAGGTGAAAGGCTCAGTATTCGGGCAGGTCTCCCCTCGTGTGCAACGCGCGCAGGCGTGAGCCTGCCCGACGGCCCTCGCGAAGCCTTGGATCCAACATGGTGGGGGCCCGGTTTGCCTCCCAAGGACCGCCCTTGCGTCGGCCGTGCGAGCCGATCGGCCACCAGTACTGCTACCATCAGGGGAAGTCCACAGCATGTGGTGAACTCATCGGAGGCACAGCCGAACGCGTGCGGGAAACGCGGGTCGCTGAGAACGATTGCCGGCGTGTGGGGACCTTACTATTCGGCCATGGTGCCGGGAATGTGGCTGACCGAGGGCGGGCAGTCGGCGACCGGCGCGCTGCTCGACCACACGGTGTTCTCCCATGCAAGGGGCCGCGAGCTTGACCCCATCCGAAAAGCCTTCCGGAAAACTAGCAGCTAGGAACAAGCAACAGGAACGCGAACGCGGAACGCCAGCGAAGCTCGGCGCGGAAACGAAGGGCACCAGAGGTCGCGTGCGGCCGATTTTCGATCGATTCTCTGTTCGAATTCCCGTGTTCCTGTTCCTAGTTCCTAGTTGTTTTCTGCGCGATGGGCTTTTCGGATGAGCTCGAGCT
>JAJZQG010000309.1 GCA_021847645.1 Myxococcales bacterium | reverse complement strand
GTTGCTTGGCGCGAGCCGGCGCGAGATTGGGCGGGCGGGCACGCGAGCTCGGTTGGTGCAGTGGGGGAGCGTCGGCGAGCAGCATCGCCACAAAAACCCGGCCGGAACTTGTGGCGGCCGGAACTAGTCGAATCATGAATGCACTCCTTGCGGCAGGAACGAAAGGCCGCAGGCGCGGAATCCGGCGGATGGCTGGCGTCAGTAGCATGGGGTCATCCACCGCTCAAGCTGGCGCGATCGATTCGTTCGCGGCGCGGACGCGTTCGTGTCTTCGACAGCTCGGGTCACGCGCCCCTCGTTGGCAATGAAACTCGGCTCCGACGGATGGCCCCAAGACCTT
This sequence comes from Myxococcales bacterium, assembly GCA_021847645.1. GTDB lineage: Bacteria > Myxococcota_A > Polyangia > Polyangiales > Polyangiaceae > JAJZQG01. Next base: position 7,958 of record JAJZQG010000309.1, on the reverse strand, counting down.
CGAGCCCGCGGGACTCCAGCGGGCGGTCGACACCTTCGTTACGCTTCACCGAGCGGCCAAGCAGCCGTGCCGACCGGCGACTCCGCGAGAGAGGCTTGTCTGGCGTTCGCCGCGCAGGCACCCGGCGCGCCGAAGTCCGGCGAAGCGGAGCCCGACCCGGTCTAGGTTCTCAACCGGACATGTCAAGGTCGATGGGAAGACAACTTCGGACGTGTGGCGCCAGCTCCGCCGGGCGAGGCATTCCCCAGCGCGCTTTAGGAACCGGGGCGAGCGCCCAATGCCGCGATGCGTCGAGCGAGGACTGCGATGTTGCTTCCCGTTCTTGGCGCATCGCGATACATTGGGCTTCGTGGCGACATCTATCTTGCGCAACGTCTTCGCCCTTGCGGCCTGTGCGACGCTCGCCGCATCGGGCGGCTGCACGTACCGACCTACAGCGGCTTCGACGAGCCGATCGGAGCCGACGCCTCCGGGGCGGATGCCCTGCAAGATCAGGCTGCCGACGCGCCGGCGGACGCCGCGGACGCCGCGGACACCGGAAAAGACGGCCCGCAAGAGGCCGCGCAGGACGCTGCCGACGAGGTGACGACCGACGCAGGCGAGGCTGGGGAAGACGTCGCCGTGGACGCCGGGGCTTGCAGTTCGAACGACGACTGTACGAACAACCCTGCGGGGCCGTTTTGCGACGCGACCTCGGGTCGGTGCGGCAGCTGTCTTCCGTCCCAAGACTTCTGCCCCGCCGGCGAGTACTGTTCCGCGGCAACCCTCAAGTGCTAGGTCGGCTGCAAGGACAACACCGATTGCGTGGTCGACCAGGATGCGGGCAAGGGGGATGACGCCGGCACCTCGGACGCTTCCTCGGAGCCCGATGGGAATGTCGAGGCATCCGCGGCGCTCACCTGTGATCAGGCTGTTCATCAATGCGTTGGATGCGCGGTGGACGATGATTGCCCGCCTGGCACGCTGTGCGAGGGCGCGACGTGCGTCGCTGGCTGTACGGACACGCACGCATGCCGTCCGGGCAAAAGCTGCTGCAGCGGGCAATGCCTCGACACGGACAGCGATCCGGAGCACTGTGGCGATTGCACGACCGCATGTGGTGCCGTAGCCCACGCTCAGACGCGGTGTTCGAGCGGTGCGTGTCGGGTATCCGGCTGCGACCCGGGCTTTGCCGACTGCGACTTCGCGTACGCGAACGGGTGCGAGGTCGACACCTCGTCGAGCCTCGAGCACTGCGGCAGCTGTGGAACCGCGTGCCACTTCGAGCACGCGTCCGCCTCGTGCACCGCCGGGGTCTGCGGCATGGTCAAGTGCGATCTGGGCTTTGCCGACTGCGACGCCGATCCCAAGAACGGCTGTGAGATCGCCACGACCACCGACGAATCCAACTGCGGCGGCTGCGGTATTGTCTGCCCGACCCTGGCGCACGCGACGCCAAGCTGCATCGGCTCTGCTTGTGAGATCGGCTCCTGCGATTCAGGCTACGCCGACTGCAACGGGATCTCCACGGACGGCTGCGAGACCTCGACGAGCAGCAATCCGTCCAACTGCGGAGGGTGCGGCGTTACGTGCTCGATCGTGCACGCGAGCGCGGCGTGCACGGGTGGGGCCTGCTCGATCGCTTCGTGTCAGGCGCCGTTCGACAACTGCGACGGCGTGGTGGGCAACGGTTGCGAGACGGACCTGACGGCGGATCCGCAGCGGTGCGGGACGTGCACCACCGCTTGCACCTACGACCACGCGGCCGGGGTGTGCAACGCGGGGTCCTGCCAGCTGGGCGCCTGCGCCTCGGGCTGGGGCAATTGCAACGCGATCGCGAGCGACGGGTGCGAGACCAACACGAACATCGAGGTTCTGGACTGCGGGTCGTGCGACTTCGCCTGCGCCGCGCCGCACGCGCAGCCGGCGTGCAACAACGCCAACTGCGAGGTCGCGGCCTGCACACCTCCCTACGGTGACTGCAACGGTACCTTCGCCGACGGCTGTGAGGTCGACCTGACATCGAGCCTGCAGAACTGCGGAGCCTGCGGCAAGACGTGCAGCTATGCCAACGCCGCCGCTTCCTGCTCGAGCGGGCAATGCGCGATCGGATCCTGCAACCAGGGATTCGCCAACTGCGACAATGAGCCGTCCACCGGTTGCGAAACGAACACCTACACCAACATCCTCAACTGTGGAGGCTGCGGCATCGCCTGCAGCGCAGCCCACGGCGTGCCGTCGTGCACGGCCGGCGCCTGTGCCATCGCCTGCAGCCCCGGTTTTGGCGACTGCAACAGCGACGTGGCCGACGGATGCGAGACTCCCATCACCAATGACGTTGCCAATTGCGGCAGCTGCGGCAAGCAGTGCTCCGTCGCTCACGGTGTGCCCGGATGCAGCGGAAGTGCCTGTCAGATCGCGAGCTGCACGGACCTGTGGCGCGACTGCAACGGGCAGTACGCGGACGGCTGCGAGACGCAGGTCAACACCAACCTAGACTGCGGGGCGTGCGGCACCCCTTGCGCACCGGCTCACGCGACGGGCTCGTGCAGCACAGGCGCCTGCGTCATCGTCTCGTGCGACCTGGGCTACGACGACTGCGACGGCAATCCGGCCAACGGCTGCGAGGTCAACCTGAGCGCGGACGTCAATCACTGCGGGTCGTGCCCGAACAAGTGCTCGGCGACGGGCTGCACGCCCAGCTGCAAGTCGGGCGTGTGCGGCTGCTCTTCCTGTCCGGTGGCGGGCACCGCGGACTGTGACGGGGACTCGAGCAACGGGTGTGAGACGAACACGACCAGCGACCCGGCCAACTGCGGCGGCTGCGGCGTGACCTGCAGCGCACCGAACGCGACCGCGGCTTGCGTCAACTCGACCTGCGAGGTCGCCAGCTGCGCGCCGGGCTGGGCGGACTGCAACGGCCTGTTCTCCGATGGGTGCGAAACGAGCCTCAAGACGCTGACCAATTGCGGCGCGTGCAACGTGACGTGTGCGCTCGCCAACGCCACCGAATCCTGCGCCTCCGGCACGTGCACGCTCGTCGCGTGCGATCCGGGCTTCGGGGATTGCGACGGCAACACCGCCAACGGCTGCGAGATCAACACCAACTCGTCGCCGGCGCACTGCGGCGACTGCGGCACGGCCTGCGACGCCACCAACGGCACCGCCACCTGCACTGCCGGGTCCTGCGGCATCACGTGCAATACCGGCTTCGCCAACTGCGACGGCAACGTCGCCAACGGGTGCGAAACCAACCTGGGAACCAACCCCAGCAATTGCGGCGGGTGCGGCAACGTGTGCAATTCCACCAACGGCACCGCCGGCTGCGCCAACGGCTCGTGCACCATCACGTGCAACCTTGGCTACGGCAATTGCGACGGCAACGCCGCCAACGGCTGTGAAACGTCGACGTCGGCGAATCTCTCCAACTGCGGGGCATGCGGCAACGTGTGCAGTAGTATCAATGGCGCTGCCACGTGCTCGAGTGGAGCGTGCGGGATTGTTTGCTACTTGGGGTTTGGGAATTGCGATAACGACCTGGCCAACGGCTGCGAATCCAACTTCCTGACGGATTCCAACCATTGCGGGTCCTGCTTGATGGCGTGCAACCTGCCGCACGCCATTTCCGCGTGCAGCTCCGGCGCCTGCGCGGTCGCGGGTTGTACCAGCGGATGGGCGGATTGCGACGGCCTTCCGGCCAACGGCTGCGAGGTGAGCATCGCGACGAGCACCTCCAACTGCGGAGCCTGCGGCAACGTGTGCGGCTCGACCAACGGCACCGCCACCTGCACCTCGGGGACGTGCGGGATCACCTGCAACGCGGGTTGGGGTGATTGTGACGGGCTCTCCTCGAACGGTTGCGAGACCAACACGGACACGAGCACGTCGAGCTGCGGTTCCTGCGGCAATGCGTGCCCCACCATCCTGCACGGCACCGCGGCCTGCTTGGTCGGCGTGTGCGGCGTGGGCACGTGCGACGCGGGCTACCACGAGAGCGGGGGCCAGTGCATCGCGAATGTGGAGGTGTGCGGCAACGGGATCGACGACGACCTCGACGGCCGGATCGACTGCAGCGATTCGGACTGTCTGACGGACCCGAGCTGCGCGGGGATGTGCATGGAGGCTGCGACCATCGGATGCGACACGGTGCTGACCGGGCAGAGCAACGGGGCGCCGGGCTCGACCCAGCGCATCGCTCCTCCGGCCTACAGCTGCAGCACCTCAGAGTTCCCCGGACCCGAATATGCCTACCGCTTCTCCGGCGCCGCGGGAGTCAACGTGTTCGCCGAAGCGTTCGGCCTCGACGGCGACCTCGCGCTATTCGGTATCGACGTGGCGTCGGGCGCCCAGTGTGCGGCGTCTTCTTCCTGCTCGACCATGAGCAACGTGTTCAGCGACAGCTCGCCGGAGGCCATCGGCTTCCTCACGCAGACAGGCCGCGACTACTACATCGTGGTCGACGGCGCCGCGGCCCACAACTACCGCCTCGCGGTGCAGTGCTCTTCGCCTCCCGCCTCCACGTGCTTCGCGAACCGGGCCATTCAAGCGGGTCAGAGCATCGCGTCGACGAACGCGATAGGCCAGCCCAACACCACCAACAACGTCGTTCAATACTCGTGCATGTCCCAGGCGGGCTACAGCGGCCCCGAGGCTGCCTACATCTTCACGCCCACCATCACCGCAAACTACAAGGCCGACTTGACGAACCTAACCGCGGACTGCGACCTGTTCGTGCTCAACGGCGACAACTGCGGCCCCACCTGCCTGACCGCGACGTCGCGCAGCATCAACCTCAACAAGCAGAACGAGTCCGTCACGTTCGCCGGCGTCCAGAACACGTCCTACTTCATCGTGGTCGACGGTTGGGGGGGCAACGTCTGCAATTTCACCCTTTCGCTGACGCAGCTGTAAGATGGGATCCGCGTCCGGCCCGGGACCGGAACGAGATTCGCAATGACCGAAGAGATCAAGACACTAGGCGACGTTGGAGCCGGCCACACGCTGGGACGGTACGAATTGCTGGTTCCGGTCGCAACCGGTGGCATGGCGGTTGTGTGGGCCGCCCGGCTCAGGGGCACACGCGGCTTTCAGAAGCTCGTTGCGGTCAAGACAATCCGCTCCGAGATGTCCGAAGACCCGCAGTTCGAGCAGATGTTCCTCGACGAAGCCACCCTCGCCGCTCGAATCCGTCACCCCCACGTGGTCGAGATCCTCGACCTCGGCGAAGTCAAGAAGACCCTCTTCATCGTCATGGAGTGGATCGACGGCGAACCTCTCAACGCAGTCATGCGCGTGGCCGCGGACAAGGGCGGTATCCCTCTGCCCGTCGCTGTCCGCATCGCTACGCAGATGTGCGCCGGGCTCCATGCGGCACACGAACTGCGAGACGATGGGGGCAAGCTCTACGGCGTAGTGCACCGCGATGTCTCGCCCCAGAACATCATGGTCACCTACGATGGAGTCGCCAAGCTCGTCGACTTCGGCGTCGCCAAGGCGCGCGGGCAGATGAGCGAAACCCAGGCAGGCCAGATCAAGGGCAAGGTCGCCTATATGGCGCCCGAGCAGGCGCGAGGCGGCATCATCGACCGGCGCACCGACGTCTTCGCGATGGGCATCGTCCTGTACACCATCACGACCGGACGCCATCCGTTCCGCCGTGAGAACGACATGGCTACCATGATGAACATCTGCTCGGACGAACGCGTGTTCCGCCCGAGCAAGGTCATGCCCGGCTATCCACCCAAGCTCGAAACCGTCGTTCTCCAAGCGCTCGAAAAGGATCCTGCCAAGCGCTTCCCCACGGCCAACGACATGCTCAGGGCCCTCGATCAGGCGCTCCCGGCCTCGGCTCGGGTCAGTACCGATCACGACGTCGCCACATTTCTCAAAGCGTTGCTGGGGGACCGGCAGGACAAGCGCAGCGCCGCCATTCGCGCCGCGCTCCAGCTCGCCGACGAGCGATCCGATGCCACCAAGGCCATGCGCCCCCTGCGTCCGTCGCCCGACGCGAGCTCAACTCTGACGCCGTTGAGCGCTGTCGCAGCGTCGGACGTCCTCAATGCCGGCACCAACCCCGGTGGAACCGACCCCAAGTCCGAACGATGGACCTTTTCCGCCGGCGCCACCGAGGTCTCCCAGCCCACCGCCGCCACCGGCCCCTCGCTCGTACAAAGCGTGGAATCGGGCCCCCTGCTCGCTCCCCTCGATATCTCGCGGGCCTCTGAGCCACGCCGGACTATCGCTCCCGCAACCTGGATCGCGCTTGTGGCGCTGGTGGTCGCCGGCGCTGCCGTCGGCGGCATGGTCTTGGCCTTCCGATCGCGACCGCCAGCCCCATCCGCCGCAACGCTCACGGCCCTGCCGCCGACAGCTCCATCGGCCGCGTCTGCAGCCCCGGCTCCTACGCCGACTCCTACGCCGGAAGCGTCTTCCGTTGCCGAACCTCCCCCCTCGGCCAGCGCGCCCGAGCATGAGTCGAATCCGTCCTCCACCGCTGCGTCCGCGGCTCAAGGCGCCGCGCCCACGGGGCCCCGACCTCATCCCGCCGCCGTTCCGACGACTCCCAAGACCGCGCCGACGAGCCCTGCCGCTGCTCCCGCGAACACCAAGGCTCTCCCGCAAGTGCGCAACCCAGGTTTCTAGATTGCCCGCAGACGGATGATCGCTCCATGAATCCGCGCTTCGAGGGTGGATGAGAGGCCCCTGGCAGGATTCGCTTGCGCGCTCGCGCACGGACGATGCTGCTGGATCCGAGACCTACGTGCTTGTTCAGAATCGACCCACGAACGACGCGCCCAGGTCCGCGTCGGCGGCCGCCGGTGCGATTCCCACTCTGGCGGCCTGAGGTTCGCTTCGCCCGCTGCTCGTAAAGTAGAGCACCGCCCCGGTGCCCAACGCGGCCACGCCGAGCCCCAAGGTGACGTTGGTGAGCGTGTTGTAGGTCTTGCCCCGGTTGTACGTGTCCTCGCTCTGCTTCGGGCACTTGGTGCGAGAATCACCGCAGACCGCGTCCAGGTCGGACATCGTTCCCGCTCGCAGCGCGTAGAAGACCCCTGCCGCCGCCAGGCTCGCGACACCGACGCCGCCCACGACAAAGGGCACGATATTGGTCTTGTGCTCCGGTGCGGCCCCCTGATCGGCGCCGGCCGGGTGCGACGCGGCCCCCCCCGAAGCCGTCGCCACGGGAGCTGCCGTGACGGGCATTGGAGTCATGTCGACCTCCACGGTCTTGGACTCCTTCTCCGCGATATCGACCGACCTGGAGAACGGCGCGAAGCCCTTCGCGGTCGCTTCGATGACATGCGTGCCGGGGTCGACGGGCGTCTGCTGCCCCAGCATGGCTGTCCCGAGCTGTACGCCGTCCACCGTGACGGTCGCTGTCCTGGCGCGCTCCGTCCTCGTAACCACCAGCTTGGGAATCCGCGCGCGCAGCGCCTCGATGCGGGCCGGAACGACATCGGTCACGTCGGTCGCCGCGATTGCCTGCCCGTCCGCCAAGGCGAGCTCATAGTCGCCGAGGGCGGCGACGAGTTGCCCCAAGTTGTCTTCGCACAGGGCAATGGTGTAGCGCACTTGGGGCGTCATCTTGACGTTCGCGACCTGCCGCAGCAGACCTAGCGCCGCTCCCCAATTGCCCGCTGCCTCGGCGGCAATCGCTTGTCGGAATTGGTCGCGCGCCTTGTCGATCGCGCCGTTGTCCTGCGCGTGTGCGGGGCCCGCGGACGCGACCCCCATCGCGAGCGCTGCCCCGATCGCAGCTCCCGCCATCACACGACGCACCTGCGGCCAACGCTCGTTGCGAGGACACTTCATGGCGTCCCAGAGTATACGCGAGGCGGGCAGCGCTCGTCGAGCGCCATATGCAGCAGACAGGGGTTCCGCAAGGCGCCGGGCGCAGCCCCCGGCGCCGGCCCCGCGGCGAATTTCGCGGGCTGCGGGGTGATCGCGGCCCAGCACCGTGGGGGGAGCGCGCTGCGACG
>JAJZQG010000051.1 GCA_021847645.1 Myxococcales bacterium | reverse complement strand
GCCAGCCCATCCGTGCTCGGCTAGGTGAATTGCGGGCAAATCCGCCGCCGCCGACCGCCGTGCGGCCACCAAGGCCCGGCAGACTCGGAGAGCCGGACTCGCCCGCGGGACAATGGAGCGAACCTGCGGGCGTGCGGCTGCGGATTGACCATGTGATCGGTCGGCGGCTAAGGTCTGCAGGATGACCCTCCGACCCCTCATTGTGTCGGGATGCCTTGCGCTGTTCGCGAGCGCGATGCTCCCAGCTTGTGGAAGTGACTCAGGCGCCAGCGCTCCGCCCGCGAGCACCGGAGGAGCCGGAGGTGCTGCCGCCGACGCTGCGAACGAGAGTGACGACAGCGCCGCAGGCACGGGCGGAACGACAGCCGATGCTGGCACCGACGCTCTGCCCGAGGCCGCGTCCGATGCGAACGAAGGTGGAACGACTTGTGGGCGGGTTCCCGGCCCAGCCGACGCGGCTCGCATTGTCGTGGTATCCCTTCCCTACGACGCGAACGGTGGTCAGGCCAAGCTCTGGGAGCTTCTGCAGCTGAGCTCGACCGGCACGTTGTCGTCGACGGGCAAGACGTTCGAGATGGGCCGGTCCACGATGGGCGACGTGGTGTTCACGCCCGACGGCCAAGTCGGGATTGCCACACAGGACGACGGTACGCTGGGCGTCTTTACGTTGGATTCCGACGGCAACCCGCAGGTGGTGGACGCCGCGTTCAAGGGCAGCTTCTACGCGGAGCGACTGGTGATGGACCCGTCGGGCGATCGGCTCTTCGTGCTCGACTCGGAGTTTGCGGACATCGGCGGCGGAGTGTACTCGGTACGCATCGGCTGTGATGGCAAGCTGACCGACGAGGGCAGGATCATCGAGGCCAAGCTGCCCTACGCGATGGTGCTGTTGCCGTCTGCCGCGGGCCAGGCGGTGATCGCGGCCAAGGATCTGCTCGGCTCTGCGGCGGGCGACGACGCCCACCTGGTGAGGCTCGAGCCCGACATCGCCAGGCTCGCGAGCGCGGACGTGTTCACCGACGACCAGCAGATCATCGCATCGGCGGCGGTCACCGCGGACGGCAAGTACGTGCTGCTGGGCGACAACAACGAGTACTCGGGCCAGCCCACCCGCGTAGCGGTGGTTGAGGTCGGCAGCAACTCGCTGACGTTCCGCCAGATGCTCACGACGACGCTGACCGACACGCTCGATCCCATGGCAATCGAAGCCTCGCCGTTCGGCGGCACGGCGATCGTGGTGAGCGGCTACAGCAACGGGATCTTCGTACTGGACTACGACGCGTCGAACACGTCGGCGCCCTTCTCGGTGCGCGGAGCGCTTGCGTACCAGGGCGCCAAGCCCCAGCTGCCGGCGCGAGCGGCGATGATCGATCGCGGCCAACTTCGGGGGCGCGTGCTCATCGCCGAGGTCTCGGCCGTTCGCATGGTTCAGTTCTCCGCGCAGGCTCCGGGCGTCACGGACCTCGGCCCCTGGAGCACGGGCGACGGAACCGGAGCCATGGTGGGGAGCGTGGGGGTCCAGCCCTAGAGCAGCGAGCTCTGCGATTGCGCGCCGAGACCGGCGTGCTCGTCGATGCACTCAGCGGCAGAAGCCGTCGATGCACACCTTGCCGCCGCTGCAGGTCTGGCCGACCACGGTCGGATCGCACTCGCTTCCCAGATTCGTGGTGGAACCGCACACGTTGTACTGACCGGAGGAGGTGGTGACGTCCCTGCACACGGACAGGTCCGGCGGGTTGAACGCGCAGGAGTCCGGGCTGGTGGTGCACGTGATGTAGCAGTTGTGGTGCAGGCAGATGCTCGCGCTGGCGCAGTTGTCCTGCACGCCCTCGGTGCCGCAGACGAACTCGGCGCGCGTGTCGGGCACGCACCCGTTGGCGACGCACACCAGGCCGGCGTCGCACGAGCCACCGGCTCCGCACTTGGCGACGCACGCGCCGGCGACGCACACGAGGGCGGGATCTCCGCAGTCGTTGGTAATGGTGCACGCCTGGGCGGGCAAGGTGCAGACGCCCAACGACGTGTTGCACAGCGTGCCGGCGAGACAGTCCGAATCGGCCGTGCATGCGGTGATGCATTTGCCTTCGACGCAGCTCTGGCTGGCGGGCGACGGGCACTGGGTCTTGTCGACGCACTGGTCGGCGGGGCCGGTGCACATGCCGGCCACGCACTTGAAGGTGGAGCCGAGGGCGGCGCAGTCGCCGTCGGCGATGCACGACGCGCTGTTGTTGGGCACGCACGCGGGCGGGGTGTCGGAGGAGCAGTGGTAGCCGTCGACGCAACCGTGGGTGGAGCACGTGCCCTGTTCGCAGGTACCGGCGGACGAGCACACCTCATCGGGCTGGCAGTCTGCAGGGTGGCCGCAGTACACGGGCGGAGCGGCTTCGGCGGCGCCACCGGAGCCGGCCGCACCCGCGGCGCCCCCCTGGCCGGACGCGCCAGCCGCACCCGCGGTCCCGCCAACTCCGGCGTCGGGCGCTTCTCCGCCGGCTCCGCCTACGCTCGCGTCTTGCTGGGGGAGCGTGCATTGATAGGTGTAGCCGACGAGCACGCACTGGTAGGGCGCCACGCAGCCGTTCCAGAACGAGCAATCTCCCACGTGGCACTGGCCGTCCGCCGCGCACGTTTCGTTGATTCCGCAGTCGGTCGGCGCGCTGCATGGAGTGCCCGACGGGGACGAGCCGCCGCTACCCCCAGCGGACGAGCCGACCCACACGCAGTGTCCGGTAGCATTGCACGCGTAGCCCGCGGAGCAATCGTTGTTGCTCGAGCACGACGTTTCGGGGACGCAGAAGCCTTGATCGCTGCAGTAGTAGTCGGAGGGGCAGTCGGTGCTGTCGTAACAGGAGGTCTGGTTCGGGTAGATGGGGCATCCGGCGAGGGTGAGACCGGTCAGAGCAAGCAGGGCATGAGCGGCGAGTCCGGGTCGTTTCATGGTGGATGGCTCCCTCGTGACTGGGTCTTGGAGCAAGCGTAGCAAGCGGTGTGCCCTGCACAAGGGAACAGCTTGCGCGGGCAGACCGAGCCTGCGGCCCGGGGTCCGTGAAGTTCGGTTCACTCCGGTGTGAAGCAGGGGTCAGGGCCGATTCCTGGAAACGGGCGCCGTGGCCGTGCTACGGTGTCCGCGAGCCCGAAAACCTCGGTCATTCGGGCAGTTCCCCATGGAAGTTCTCTGCGAGCGTTGCCACACCGAGTACGACTTCGACGACGCGTTGGTGTCGGAGCGCGGGACTACGGTCAAGTGTACGAATTGCGGACACCAGTTCCGCATCTACCGGCCCAGGGCCGTGGCCGGTTCACCGGAGCGGTGGTTGGTCCGGACACGAACCGGCTCGGAGTCCGTGTTCACCTCCTTGCGAGATCTGCAGCGCGCCATCACGCGCGGCCAGGTCGATCGCGACGACACGTTGATGCGCGAGGGATTGCCTGCGCGCAGGCTCTCGCAGATCGCCGAGCTCGAGCCCTTCTTTCCCAAGGCCACCGCGCCGTCGATGCCGCAGATCGCCACGCCGCCGCGCGAGCGTGTGGCCACTCCGCGAGGGCTCGGTTCGGCGCCCATCGACCCGGGCAGTGAGAGCGGCCTGGACAAGCGTCCGACGATCCCACGGGTTCACGACAAGGCCGTGTCGGCCGCGGACCTGGACTTCGATGACGCCACGGTGCCACGCATCGAGCAAGCGCCGGTCGAAGAACGTCGCGCTGCCCCCGCGAACGACCTGCTCGGCGAGGAGCCTCGCTTCGAGCCGGAGACCACGCGCCGTCCAGCCCCGAGTGGCGAGCACGCGGCCGCCGCTCCCGCCCCCGCCGCCTCCAACGTCCGTCCGCCGGGCCAGGTGGTGATCCGCCAGGATCCGCGAGCGTCGTTCACGCCCACGCCCAGTGACGTGCGCACCTCCTACCAGCCGGTCGAAGACAGGACGAGTGACGCTCATTTCGTTTCGGGCGTGACGCCGCGTCGTTCGTCGGCCGTGCGCTGGGTGGTAGGGCTGGTGGTGCTGGGCGGGGTGGTGGTGCTCGCCTCGACGGTTGGCAAGCGGTACATCGAAGCCGCGATTCACACCCAGAGCTCCGCGGCCCCTGCGGACAGCCGGGTTGCAGGCCTGCTGGCCGACGCCGACAAGGCGCTGCTGGATGGCGACGTGGACAGCGCCAAGGAGAGCCTGGACAAGGCCAGCGTTCTTGCGGAGCGGGATCGTGCCGTGCTCATCGAGTCGGCGCGTCTGGCGGACGTTCGCGCCGACCTGCCATGGCTGAGGCAACGGCTGCTGGCCGACACGTCGGAAGACGCGTTGCGCCTGAATCGGGCGCAGCTCGACGAGCGCGCGCATCAGGCCCTGACAGCATCCCAGCGCGCAATCGACGTCGCCCCGGACGATCCGGGGGCCATCAAGATGCGCGTGGATGCGCTGCGATTATCCGGCGATCTGGTCGCTGCGCGGCGTCTGGTTCCGCGCATCGCCGACCGCTCCTCGTCGGATGCGGACGTGGCCTACGTTCTGGCGGCGCTCGATCTCAGCGAGAAGTCACCGAACTGGCCCACGATCATCAGCCGTCTTCGCACCGCGGTGGCTGCCGAGCGCAACCTGGGCCGTGCGCGAAGCGCGTTGATCTACGCGTTGGCCCAGTCGGGGGACCTGGACGGTGCGCAGGCGCAGCTCGATGCGCTCGAGCGATCGCCGCGTCCACCCGCGCTGGTGGTGGATCTCAAGGCGTTCGTGGCACGTCGCCGTGCCGCGGCGGGCGATGCGGGTGCGCCCGAGGCAGGCGAGTCGGTGGCAACCGACACCTTGCCGTTTGCGGGTGGTTCGGGCGTCCAGGAAGAAGGCGCGCCATCGGGCTCCTACCAGGAGCTGTTGGCGAAGGCCCACGCGGCGCAACAGGCCGGCAAGCTGGACCAAGCCGAGGCGTTGTACAAGGCGGTGCTCGGCAAGAACCCGGGGGACACCGAGGCGCTGTCGGGGCTGGGCGACATTGCGAAGGCCAAGGGCGACAAGAACGGCTCGCTGTCGTACTACGAGCAAGTCGCCAAGCAGAACCCGAGCTACATTCCCGCGCTGCTGGGCATGGCGGACGCCAAGTGGGACGCCGGAGACCGTGCCGGCGCGATCGCCCTGTACAAGCAGGTGCTCGATCGCACGGGCGGCGAGGGATCCTACGCTGCGCGGGCCAAGGCCCGCATCGCCGAGGGCGCCAAGACCGAGACGTCGGCCCCGGACGCGGCTGCGGCTCCGGCGCCTTCCGAGACATCGACGGGCGGGCCTCCGGCTGAGACCACGCAGCAGCCGCCGACCGCGCCGCCACCCTCTGCGACGTCGCCCGAACCGCCGCCCGAGCCCAAGCCGACTGCCACGAGCACCTCGACGGGCGCCAACCCGCCACCCGGCGTCGACACCAGTGACTTGCCGGGGTGGAAAACCCCGTGAGCGGTCCGGCGCAAGCCCCGCGTCGGTCCACGGCGTACGCGTTGGCCTGCGTGCTGGCGGCGTGCGCGCTGCCGTGGGCAGCGAGCTGTCACGGTCGCCCGCGTCAGAGCGCACCGGCGCCTTCGGTGGCAGCGTCCGCGTCGTCGGCGGGCTGGCGCACGGAGGATCCCGATCCTTACGGCGCGCACGTGGCCGAGCTGGATCTGGCCCAGGGGCTGCCGGAGTCGGGCACCACGGGTCTGTTGGGAACGCCGAGCCGCAACACCTTTGCGGAAGCCACCAAGCTGCTGCGCGACATCCGGCTCGGACACGAAAAGCAGATCAAGGGCGTGCTGGTGCTGTTCGGCTCGATGACGACGGGCTTTGCGCGCGCGCAAGAAATCGCAAAGGCGCTGGCCGACGTTCGCACGGCGGGAGTGCCGGTGGTCTGCCACGCGGACGAGCTGACGAACGCGACGTACTGGATTGCGTCGCGCGGCTGTGATCGCGTTTGGGTGAGTCCGGCGGGCGGAGTGGACACGGTCGGCCTTGCGACGCAGTTGGTGTATGCTCGTCGGATGCTCGGCGAGCTGCGTGTCGACGTGGACATGCTGCAAGTCGGCAAGTACAAGGGGGCTTCCGAGCCGCTAACGCGCGACGGGCCGAGCGACGAAGCGAGGGAGTCGTTGCTCGGCATGCTCACGTCGATCCGCTCGACTTGGCTGGACGACATTCGCAAGGGGCGGCCGGGCAAGGAACTGGCCGACGCGGCCGAGGGCGGGCCTTGGTCGCCGCAGCAAGCGCTGGAGCGCGGGTTGATCGACGCGGTGGGGTACGACACCGATGCGCGCGCCGAGGTGAGGAGCCGCACGACCGTGGACAACGTGGTCGTGCGATTCGGGGCCAGGTCCAAGTCGGCCGACACCCCGGGGCTCGTGTCCGTGGTGAGGCTGCTCAGCGGTGCGGGAGAGGCGACTGGCGCGCCGCACGTGGCGGTCGTGCGCGCGACCGGAGCGATCTCGATGGACTCCACGCCGTCGATCCTCGGCCAGTCGGAGGGCATCTCGCGGGAGGAGCTGTCGCGCACCCTCGAGAAGCTGCGCAGCGACAAGTCCGTGCGTGCTGTGGTGCTTCGCATCGACTCACCGGGAGGCTCCGCGCTGGCGTCGGATCTGCTGTGGACCGACCTGATGGCGCTTCGGAGCGTCAAGCCGCTGATCGTATCGGTGGGCGACATGGCGGCGAGCGGCGGCTACTACATGGCGTGTACGGGCACGCGCATCTTTGCCCAGCCCTCGAGCATCGTGGGCTCGATCGGCGTGGTGGGTGGCAAGCTGTCGTTTCGCAGGAGCCTGGACCGGGTGGGGATTTCCTCCGAGATACTTCCGGCCAGCAGCGCCTCGGGCGCGGCGGCGAGGGCCGGATACCTGTCGCCGCTGGACCCGTGGGACGACGCGACCCGGGAGCGGATGCTGACGACGATGACCGCGGTCTACGATCTGTTCGTCTCGAGGGTGGCGAAGGGTCGCGGGCTGTCCCAGGAGAAGGTGGCCGGCTTTGCCGAGGGGCGGATTCACGCGGGGCGTGAAGGGCTGGGCCTGGGGATGGTCGACGATCTGGGGGGGCTGCAAGACGCCATCGCGTACGCACGGGAGGCGGGCGGGTTGGACGCGGACGCGCCAGCCTACCTGGTGACGGAGGAATCGGGGCTGGCGCGGGTGTTGGGACTCGATGACGAGGCGATGCAGGGCGGCGGGTTGAGTGCGGGCATGGCGAGGAGCGGGGCGCAGTCGATCATGGCGACCTACGCGCCCGACTTGCTGAAATTCGCAGGCGCTTTCGAGCCCATGCTGCGAGGGGAGCACACCTTGGTGGCTGTTCCGTTCGCGTTTTTGCTACGCTAACGGCGCGGCGGGCCCCACCCGCCGCGGACACGGCGCGCGGATACCATGAGGGGAACAACGGACTCGAACGTCGTGCGGTCGGAGGGTGCGGAGCAAGACGCCGCGCCGCTCTCGGATATCAACGCGCTCACGCCCTCCTGGCTCGACCGGCTGGTGCGTGGCGTCGACGAAGTGCCCGACGAGCAGGACGCGGACTTTTCGCTGCAGCATGTCCAGGGTCCGCCTGCCACCGTGGCGCGAATCCACGGCGCCATCGGCCGTGCCGTCGCGGCCATGGACACGTCGATGGAGCGCGATGCGTGTTGGAAGCTCGCGCAGCACCTCATCGCGCAGGACTTCGACCTCGGCGCCGCGGTTCGCTTTGCGCGTCGCTCGGTGGCGCTCGAGGGCACCGACCCCCAGCGACGGCAGCTCGCCGCACTGCTCGAGTCGGTCGGCGGGCTGGAGGCCGCGGCCGAGCTGCTCGGATCCATGGTGGGCTCCGCGCCGAGTGCGCGCGACGCTGCACGCTTGCTGGCCGCGCAGGCATCGCTGCGGACGCGCGCCGGGCACGGGCAGGCCGCGTTGGACTTGTTGCTGCAGGCCTCCGCCGTGTGGCCGGGATCGGCCGAGGCGCTGGATACGGCCGCCGAGCTCGCGGCGGCGCTCGGCATGACCGAAGCGGTGTCGATGCTGCTGGAGGCAGCGGATCGCCACGAGGCGAGGGGCGACAAGGCAGGAGCCTTCGACGCGCGGCGGCGCGCCTTCGAGCTTGGCCCCGGCGCCGCGCAGACCGCCGACGCGCTCCTGGTCGCGCTCGACAAGACGAGCCGCTGGGACGCGGCGGATGCGGTGCTGCGCAGCCATGCCGATGCGAATCAGGGCGAGCAGCGCCTCGAGGCGCATCGTCGGCGATTCGTCCGGGCGATGGAGCGGGGTCAGGCCTCGACAGCGCTGGCGGCGATCTGCGACGGGCGGCTGGAGGCGGAGGTGGACGACGCGGCCGGCGCGGCGGTGGACGAGCTGCTCGAGACGGTTGGGTTGCACGATCTGCTGGCGGCTCGCCAGCTGGTGCGGGCCAGATCGCAGAGCGACCCGGCCCGGGCGGCTGCGTGGACGGCGCTGGTCGGCCTGTACATGGGCAGGCTGGCGAGCCCCGACCGGGCCCTTGACGCCTGGATTGAGGTACTCGCCGCGGACCCGTCGAATGCGCAGGCGCTGGCTGCGCTGCGGGCTCATGCGCGCACGATGCACGACCCGACGGCTCTGGCCGAGGCGCTGCTGCGCGCCGCGTCCACCGCCGACGACGCCGTCGCGATCGAGCGCTTCCGCGAGCTCGCGGAGGTTGCTGAAGAACGGCTTGCAGACCCCTCACTCGCGCACTGGGCCTACGAGCAAATGGCTGCGCGCGGAGCTGCGGGCGAACAGCTCAACGCTGCCAGGCAGCGCCTCGTCCCACGCGTCCGCTTGCAGGACGGCGCGCTGAGCTCGGCCCGAGACACGCTCGCGTCGTCGCCGTCGCCGGAGGGACGCATCGAAGCGCTCCGGCGGGCTGCCGCGATCTTGCGGGGCCGTCCTGCCGACGTTGGCGAGTACCTGGACACGCTGCGACAGCTCGTCGAATCGGGCCAGGGAGAACGTCGCTGGTGGGTGGACTTCGAGCGCGTGGCGCGACGGACCGGGCAGCTCGGGTTGCTCGAGTCGTTGGTTCGATCGCGACTGGACGCTCGAGCCTCGCGGGCCGAGCAGGTTCACTACCGCATGCTGCTGGCCGAGGCGTGCATCGCGCGGGGCGACTCCCACGGTGCGCTCGATGAAGCCCGCAGCTTGATGCGCGAGGTGCCGTCGGCGCGCCCGGCAGCCGCCCTCGCGTGGGTAGCAGCCTCGCTCGCGGGTGATGAGCAAGCTCGCGCCGAGGCGATCGAGGCCGCTGCTGCGTCGCTCGCCCCTTCGTATCGCGCCACGCTCTACGCGCTCGCCGGGGAGCTGCGCATCTCGCTCGGCCAGGATGCGGAGGCCAAGCGGCTCACGGAGCTGGCACTTCGAACGGACTCGAACGCGCCGCGGGTCGTGTGGTGCCAGGCCGTGCTCGCGCTGCGTACGCAAGACGAGTCTCTAGCCGCGTCGATCGAGAAGGCCTGGTCGCTATTCGTCCCGGCGGGCGCGCACCACCAAGCCCTGGCTACGGCTTTCGAGAGGGCCGGAGACCTGGCGGCCGCGCACGCCTGGACACGCCGATGGTTCGAGCTGCGTCCGTGGGACAGCGCAGTGGGCGCACGTCTCGTTGCCGCCGCCGTCGTCCTTGGCCGGGCCGACGATGTGGAGGACGCGCTCGAGCGAATGCTCGCGAGCGTGCACTCGTGGGCCGAGATGGCGCCAGCCATGGCCAAGGGGCTTGGCTCGCTCGTGTCGCTGAGTCCGGCACGCGCCCTCGCGTTCGCCAAGCTCCTGCTGGAGCGAGGTGCCGCGGCGATCGAGCCGATCCGAGAGGCGATGCTCGACGCCGCGCGCGCTGCCGACGACGCGTCGTTCGAGGCGTCGGTGCTCGAGCACGCGCTGGCCGTTCCCGGTACGTCACAGGACGGCGCGTGGCTGCTGCGCATCGCCGAGCTCAGGCGCAGGCTGGGGCAAGGCGACGCGGAAGCAAACGCATTGGCCCGCGCCGCATCGTCGCGCGAGCAGGCGGCGGCGGTTCGTGCGCGCTTGGAAAGCGCCACCGAGGCGACCACGGGCGACGCGATCGTCTGGCGGCTGGAAGCGCAGGCGGGCGCCCTCGAGGCGCAGGGCGAGGACACCTCGCGGATGGCTGCCGGGGTGTGGCTGCGGGCGGGAGCCGCGCGGTGGGATCTGGGCGGCGATCGCAACGGCGCGCTCGACGCCTGGCGCCGTGCCGCGCTCATCCTGGGAGATCGCACCTTCGCGCGGCTGGGGGCGGCCCTCTCGCGCTTTGCCGGCGACGGTGCGCCGGCCGCGATCGGGGCGCATGCCGCCGCCGTGCAAGACGTCCGCGAGGCCAGCGCACTGCTGGTCGTGGCGGCTGCGCTCGCGCTTCGCGCAGAACGGCCGGATGTCGCCTTGCACTTCGCGCAGCAGGCGCTCGAGCGCGCGCCAACGCGCACCGACGCGCTGCTACTGATCGAGCGAGCCAGCACCAAGGCGGGCGACGCGGACGCGATCGACAAGGCCTACGGGCTTGTCGCGCAGGCGGCCAAGGGCCGCTTCGGCCGTCGCGCCGCCCACTATCGCGCCGCGCGTGCGCTCGAGCTGCGCGGATTCGTCGAGCTCGCCATCGTGCATGCCACCGCCGCCTTCGAGGCCGATCCGGTCGACGGCGCCGTGCTCGCCCTGATGCTGCGCATCGCCGAGAAGCTGGACCCGACCGACGTGATCCAGACGCTGGTGCACGTGGCGGATCGCGAGGCAGCCGACGAGGCCAAGGCCTTCTGGTTGCGCTGTGCCGCGAGGCTCGCGACCAGCAGCGTCGCGCACCAGCGAACCGCTCTGGACCTCGCGCTCAAGGCGCTGCTGCAGAACCCGTGTCGCGAGGCCGTCGAGATGCTCGACGTGGCCGTGCGGACCGTGATCGCCTCCCATCCCGACGATACGGATATCATGCAGATGCGCCTGGCGCGGGCAGCTCGCGCGATCACGGCCACGCTCGACGGACCGCGCGGGGCGCGTGTGGCGATCGACCTCGCGTGGCTGTCGATCGATGCGCTGCATGCGCCGTCGCTCGCGTGGACCTGGCTCAACGCCGCCTTCGCGTCCTCGGGCGATGTCGACGAATACGCGCGGCTCGAGGGGGTCGCTTCGCTGCTGGCTGACGAACGCGATGCGGCCGGAGCGTTCATCGATCAGGTGCTCGAGCGCGCACGAGGCGTCGGGGGCACGACCGGCCCTGCGCTCTTCGCTCTCGCGTCTTCGATCGCCGCCGCAAAGGGCGACCAAGCTCGACAAGACGCCTTGCAGGCGGCGTCGCAAGGGAAAGCCGCGGCGGAAGCCGAGCCCAGGTCCGTCGACGTGTTCGGCGATCTGCTCGACGAAGCGCACGAGCACGAGCACGAGCACGAACCCGAGCACGAGCCGCAGACCGCCGGCCAGCAGGCGATCGCCGACATCGATCCGGTCCGCAGAGCGGCGAACCTGGAGACGATCGGCGAGCTTGCGGCCGCAATCGACGTACTGGAGGCGGAAGCCGGCCGCGATGCATCTCGGCAGCCCGAGCTCGATCCTCACCTTCGCCGATTGTACGCGGCTGCGGGGCGCAACACCAAGCTGGCGCTGGTGCTCGAGCGCATCGCCGGGCGCTTGGCGGACCCGGCGCAACGCATCCGCGTGCTGGTCGAGCTGGCGGCCCTGGCCGAAGCCCGTGGCGACATCAAGGGCGCGCGCGCGAAGTGGGACCAGGTCGGCCAGCTCGATCCGCTGCACCCCGATGCTGCAGCGTTCCTCGAACGTGAAGCGGTCGATGCAGGAGACTACGATCGTCTCGCGCAGCTGCTCGGACGTCGCGCCGACGCGACCCCCGATTCGGCAGACCGCAAGACGCTGCGCCTGCGTCGCGCCATGTTGTTCGAGCATCGTCTGCAGCGTCCCGATCTGGCGGTGCAGGAGCTCGAAGCGCTGCTTGGCGAGACGGGCGAGGATCTGACCGTGTTGCGTGCGCGCGCCGAGCTGGCAGCCAGCGCGGGCGACCATACGACCGCGGCCCAGTACTGGATGCGAGCGGCCAAGGCGTCGGTCGCGCCATCGGACGCCGCGGCGATGGCGTGCAAGGCAGCGTCGGTGTTCCTTGGCAATCGGCACGAACATGCCGCGCGCGAGGCGCTCGCGCTGGCAGGCCCGGTTCGCTCTCCCGACGTGCTGGCCCTGCTGGTGGAGATCGAGCGTCTGGCCAATCGTCCGGTGGCCCTCGCCGCCGCTCTGGACGAGCTGGCGACGGCGTCGCACGCACCGGACGAGACCCGGGCGCAGTGGCTGCTGGATGCGGCGGAGCTCGGTGTCGCGTCGGGACAGGTGGACGCGGCGCAGGAGCGTGCAGCGCGCGCCGAGCGCCTGGCGCCGGACGACGCGCACCTGGTGCTGCGCCGCGTGCAGGTCGACTACCGCGTGGCCGGGCTGGGCAATCGGGCGCAGGTTGCCGGAATGCTCGCGCGTCTCGAGGCGATCGCGCAGCGGATCCCGGCGGCGGACGTGGGCCTGCACGCGTTCCTGTCCGCCGAGGTGATCGAAGCGTTGAGCGGCAAGGAAGTCGCCTACCGGTTGCTGGCCGAGCGACGCCAGCAAGCGCCGACCGACCCGTTGATCGCGCTTGGCCTAGCGGAGCGACTGGCCGCGTGGGGACGGCCCAACGATGCGCTTCCGCTGTTCGACGTGGCGTTGGCCGCCGGCGATCTGGGCGTGTTGCGGACGCGGGCACAGGTGGCGTTCGCGGCTGCGCGGGCCGCGCTCAGTGCGGGCGGTCCGGTGCTGGCCGCGCCGTACGTCGAAGAGGTGCAGCGATACCCGGAGGCGGCGGAGCTGGCCGAACGACTCCGGCGCGAGGCAGCCGAGCCAACCCAGGTCACCGACGAGATGCGCAAGCAGCTCGAGCGGGTCGCGCGCGAGTCGAGCGGCATCGAGCGAGCCAAAGCGCTTCGCCAGATCGCCAGGACATGGGCGGCCCACGGCACGCGCGCCGCCATGGCGGAGGCGGACGCTTACTACGCCGAGGCGCTCGCGGCTGCCGGGTCGGATGTCGTGCTGCGCACGCAGATCGAGACGGAGCGCGGCGCGTTCCGCGATCACAAGTCCACCACCGAACGCCCCCCGGCACCCCGATCGTACCCGCCGCCGCCCGCTCCCCCGCGGACGGCACCCGCATCGCGTGCGGAAGCGCTCGAGCCTGTGCCGACCACGCCGTATCCCGGCACGGCCAAGCTCGCCGGCTTCCGCGAGAGCGTGCCGCCGGCCACGCGATCCTACCCGCCGCCGGCCGCTCCCGCGTCGTCGTCGCCACCGCGGCCCGTGCGCACGCCGGAACCCGCGGGTGCGGCGAGCAGCGCCTCGGACGACATGCAGCGCCGCGTCTCGCCCCCCGCGCCGACACCGCTGGCGCCGGCCGTGGCCTTCGGGCGGGCCTCGGAGATGCCGCCGCCGCGGGAGCGCTCGGTTTCCGGTCCGGGTTACTCGTTCGTCGAGCCGCGGTCGCCACGGCCTCCGCGCCCCGTCCCGTCGGACTCCGAAGAAGAGCGGCAGCTGTTCTCCCAGCTCGCACAGGGCGACCTCCACGCCGGAGATCGCCTCGCCGAGCTCATCGAGCGCACGGGCGGCCGGTCCCACGACCAGGTCGCGGTGCGACGTCGCCAGGTCGTGCTCGACCCGACGAATCTGCGCTTGCTCGGCGCGCTCCGGGACGCTGCGCTGGCCGATCACGATCGGGCGCATGCGTTGGCGGTCGAGCATGTCATCGACGTGCTGTCGGGAAGTCCGAGTCCCGTTCAGGCGCCTCACGCGGTTGCGCCCGACGAGCCCGATCGGCTGCACGGGATGCTTTCCAGGGGGGTACACAGCGACGCGACCGAGGTCTTCGCCCACGTCTGGGAGAACGCCTCGCACGTGTTCACCCGTGACCCTGCCGCGTTCGGTGTTACCGGTCTCGAGCGCGTCGTCATCGGCGCGCCGACACCCGTGGGGCGCGCGTACGCGTTGGCGGCCAGGACGCTAGGGCTGGCCCGCGTCCCGATCTTCCACAAGCGCACGAGCGGCCCGATGACGATGGCGGTCGCGATGCTCACGGCGCCCGCGGTCGTGGTTACGGGGGAGGCTCGGGAGGATTCGGCGGAGCTGGTCTACCGGCTGGCCTCGATGCTCGTGGCGACCCTGCCGGCCAACGTGATGCTTTTCGGCATGACGGGCGCGGCGGTCAAGCAGCTGATGGCGGCGTTGATGACGGCCTTCGGTCCACCCGAGGCCAGCAGGGGCCAACAGAGCCAGAGCGCGGTCCTGGCCGGCGAGCTGTGGCGCGCGCTGCCCGGCCGAGCGCAACGTCGCATGCAGCAGATCCTCCGCGACTCATCCTTCGTGTATGAGGAGATCTGGGCCAGGGCGCTGCAGTCCTCTCGCAGGGCCGGCTTGTTCGTGACGGCGGACCTGCGGGTCGCCCTGCAGGACGTGATGGCTGACCCTGGCGTCACGGAGCGGATCGAGTCATCGTCACTACCGGACATGCTGCGATCTCTTTGTCAGGTGTCGACATCGGCGGCGGACCTGGTGCGTTTTGCGACGAGTGTGCAGTATGCGCAGGCTCGCTGGCGTGACGATGTGCCCAGGCGGAGCCTGTTGGGCCCTGGGCTGTGATGGCGGCGGAGCGCGGGCACCATGACGTCAATGTCAGCATCAGGACCGGGTCGATCGTGGACGATCGCTGATTTCCCGCTACTGGCACGGCTTTCGCTTCACGCCTGGGTCGTGCTGTTGTTTGGTGCACCCAGCTGCCTTGTGACGTCGACGACGGCGTACCCCGAGCCGGTGCCCTCCCCTCCGTTCATCGACGCGAACACGGCGCTGGCGACACCGGCACAAGGAGGCACGCCGGTACCGCTGACCAAGCTGCTGCGCGTCACCGACAACACCGACCGCATCACCTTCAGCGCTGATGTCAGGGCCGAAGACAACGGGCGCCCGCTATCGGCGCGCGTGTTCGTCAACTACCAGACCGACCCCGACCAGAAGTACCTGTACCTGGGCGTCGGCGAGACCGTGCCACCCGACACGTTCGACAACCCACGGTCGATCAGCGCCTCGCTGCCGATGTTGCCGGGCTTCCTGCCCGACGGCTGCTATCAGGTCGCGTTCGTGGTCTCTCATCGCTGGGACAGCGCCGACATTCCAGCCGATCAGACCGACTCGGCGTTGGTCGTCTGGTGGATGATCAAGGGCGACCCGTCGGTGGTGGCGGTCGCGAGCTGCCCGGGCATGACGGCTGCCGCCGATGCGGGGGTGCAGTGAGGTGAGCCGATGAAGGCGCCACTCCTTGCATGGCTTGGACGATGGGGTTGCACAGCCGCCGCTCTGGCGCTCGCCGCGGCTGCGCAAGGCTGCTCGGTGCAGGCGTTCGACGAGCAGGCTGCAGCCTCGTCCGTCGTCAACTCGTGTTCCACCCAGGCCGAGTGCGGTCCCGACGCGCAGTGCCGGTCGGGCATGTGCGTGGCGGCGCTGGGTCAGTTGACCGACGTCATCGTCGAGGCTGTCCCGCCGGCCACCGCGTTCTACGGCGCGGGCGACTCGTTTCTCGTGCCGGTCGACGGCGTGCAGATCGCCGACTTCGCCCGCGACCTGGATCTGCCCCAATACGCCAATGTGCAGGGACGTGTCTCGGTGGACTTCGGCCAGTCGTCCACCTGCGTCGCGAGCTATGACGCCGCGGACAAGTCGCTTGGCGTCCACGTCCAGATCACGCGTTCGGAGGCCGCTTGGGGCCTTCCCTCAGCGACGTACGAGGCCAACTCCCAGCTGGCTGCGGGGGGCTGGGAGTTCGAAACGCGCGTGCCGTCCGGATCCTACGACGTCTACGTGTCGCCTTTGTCCGACTGCGTGTCGGAATTCCCCCCGGTGTTGGTGCGCGGGCTGTCGTTCCAGGGACCGGGCGACGTGCCCTACGCATTGAACGTCGCCAAGCCCAGCGAGCTGCAAGGCACGGTCAAGATCGACGATCCCGCGTTGCTCGCCGGCTGGAGCGTCTCGTTGCTCGACCCGAGCCAAGGCCAGGTGATCTCCACGGTCCACACGTGGGCTGCCGGCCAGGCCACCGACTTCACGCTGAAGTATCACCGCGTCGATGGCGGCGAGGCTCCGCTGGTTCGCGTCGAGCCGCCCGACGGAATCGTCGCGCCCTCGATCCTGTGGGACCTGTCGGTGCTCGACCTCGACGGCAACGGCCAGATCGGTCTGGACCTGACCTCGCTACGGAGCCTGTCACCGGTCCGTGTCAAGGCGCAGGTGGTCGACGGCGATGCATCGCCCGGCAAAATCGTGGGCGTGAAGGGCGCCAGCGTTCGTCTGCGCAGCTTGACGTTGAACTACCTGTCCGGCCTCAGCGCGCGGTTCGACACCACGGTGACAGCCGACGAGCAGGGGCAGGTGAAGGTGGACCTGTTGCCGGGGCGGTATCAGGTCGTGGTCTTCCCGCCCGACGAGTCGAATCTGGCGATGACCACCGACGAGTGGGTCGTGGCGGACGAGCCAGCGGAGCAGGCCGGGCGAACGGTCGAGGTCACGACCAAGGCGGTGATGGACGGCACCGTGTTGGATCCGCTGAGCGGCAATCCGCTGGTCAACACGAGCGTGACGGCGACGCCGTCGGCCGCAACACGGACGAGCTATCTGGAGCGGTCGCTGACGCCGCCGCCGGCCACGCCGCGTCCCGGGTCGGGCTTCACCGACGGGACGGGCAGCTTCGCGCTCACGGTCGATTCGGGAAGCTTCGACCTGGCGGTGCAGCCGCGCGCGGACAGCGCGTTGCCGTGGCTGGTGCGTTCCAGGCTCAAGATCCCCAACGGCGGCCTGGGGACCATGACCGTCAGCTTTCCGGTGCCCGTGAGCGGCGTGCTGCGAGACCCCAAGGGCAACCCGGTTCAGCAGGCCCTTCTTCGAGTATACGCGCCACTCGGTCCGTCTGGCGCAACCGTCCCGGCGCCGTCGTTGGACGCGCCGGGCGTGCAGGGAGTGCTGCAGGTGGCCGAAGCGCGGACCGACGAGAACGGCCAGTTCCGCATTCTGCTGCCGGCCACCACGCACTGACCACGCCAACACGGCCCGAGGCAACGCCGAGCCGTTCACCTGGTCCGAGTGTCCGAACACTCTCCACGGACGAATCCGTTCCGAAAGGACTGCCGCGCAACGCCACAATGTCCTAAGCTTGGTGTCACCGTGGCCCCTCGAACGACCGACGAACCACATCGCGATGACCACCTGCGCGAGGTCGAGGGCGCCCTGCACGACGTAGCCAACACGTTGACCGTCGTACTGGGCTGGCTCGACGTAGCCTCGGAGCAAGCCTCACGAACCGGGGCGGTTCCCGGTGCGCTCGAGGTGGCCATGGCGTGGGCGCGGCAAGGCAGGGCGATCGCGCTGTCCGCCATTGGCTCCGACACCTCCGAGCTCGACTCGCCGATCACGGTCCGGGACATTTCGACACGGACCGCAGCGGGCGTGGAGCCTCGAGCCCAGGAGCGTGGCGTGCGCTTGCGCGTGGAGGTGCACGATCCGGTGGGTCATCTTCCGGTGGCCGCGCCGATGCGCAGCATGCAGGTGCTGACCAACCTGCTGCTCAACGCGCTGAGCTTCTCGCCGCGCGGCGCCGAGGTCGTCATCCGGGCCAGCGCCGCAGACGATGGCCGTATCCGGTTCGTGGTGACGGACGACGGCCCGGGGTTTTCCGCCGAGCAGATCGAGAACGGGGCGCAGGGGCTCGCCTCGACCCGGCAAGGCGGCGCCGGCATCGGGCTGCGTCACTCGTTCGTGCTGTCCGAGCGCGTTGGCGGTGCATTGCGATTGGTGCGTCCGGGTCCCGGTGGCGAGGTGGAGCTGCTCTGGCCGCAGGCCTCGGGCAAGCTGCAGAACGGGCTGCGGCGGCCGTCGAGCGCGGCGATCGACGGCAAGCGCATCCTGGTGGTGGAAGACGACGAAGCGGTGTGGATGCTATTGGAGACTGCGCTGGCGGTGCGGGGAGCCAGTCTGCGGCTTGCGTCGAACATCGGGCAGGTCGAGGGCATGCTGGCGGGCGAGAGCTTCGATGCGGCGCTGGTGGACCTTTCGCCGATCGAGGGGCAGGCCGCACGGGTGCTCGAGCGCATCCGGTCGAGTGGCGAATCGGTCCGGGTGGTACTGATGTCGGGGGCGGCGCGAGCTCCTGCCGAGGAGGTCCTTTCCAAAGCCTCTGCGTGGGTTCGCAAGCCCTTCGAGATCTCGGAAATTGTCGATGCGCTGACGCCGCCTCCGGCGTAGTTCCTGCTTGACAATGCGCGCGTCTTGCATATTGTACCGCAGCCGTTTCGGCAGCGACCCAGAGCCAGAAACCAAGCCCATGCGAGGGTGGCGGAATTGGCAGACGCACTAGCTTGAGGTGCTAGCGGGGTAACTCCCGTGGGGGTTCAAGTCCCCCCCTTCGCACAAACCTGATGGAACGACGCCAGCTGGACGACCCTCCCGGCTGGCGTTTTCCTTTTGTCCGTGCGCGGGGCTCACCGTGCTCTACGCCGGAGGAACCGGGCGATCTTGTCGCCCCTGGCCTGGACCGCTGGGTTGTGCGGCTCGACGGTCTCGAGCAGGCCGATTTGCATGTACGCGTCCTGGTAGCGCTGCTGGCCGACGAGCCGTTCGATGCGCCGGGCGATTTCGCGCCCCTCGTCGGTCTGCATCTGGTCGGCGAAGGAAAGCTCGGCGGGCGGGGGACGCCTGCTGACGGACATGCTGGGGGGCGCGACGCGCGGCTTGCTGGCCTCACGCGCGATGCGCTCGAACTCCGAAGACGGAAGACGCATGCCTCCTTGTTGGAGCACGCGATCGTAGGCAGCCGCGACGGCCGGGTCGCGCAGCACGCTGTAGGCCTCGACGCCGCGTTCGTAGACCCGCGTGGCGGCCTCGCGCACGTCGGGTTCGTCGTCGACGTGGCGGTCGGGATGATAGGCCAGAGCGAAGCGGTGCCAGGCCTTCTGGAGCGTAGGCCGATCGACGCCGCGCGGAACCCGCAGGATTTCGTAGTACGAGGCTTGGTCGAGCTTCGCGGCGGCGGTGAGCACCAGGACGCTGGGGTCCATCGGGCGGATGGTACAACACGCGCCGCCGTGCGCACGAAAGGATGTGCGTTGAACCAGGAACCTTGGCGTACTAAGAAGGACGGGATTCAGGCGGTGCGATGGGAGCAAGGCTCGTGACGATGCCCGGACAACCCTGCCGGTCCAAGCCAGCGCCGGCCTCGATCCGGGCACAAGGCAGTGCAATCGGTGGGGCCCGGCCCCCTCGGTGAGCCGCAACCCGCCCCGCCAGCCTGTCCGCCACACTTCGCACGCCGCACGCGTGCCAACCCACGAGAGGCTGCCATGAAACTGCAGGAAGCCATCAAGATCGCGCTCGACTACGAAAACAAGGTGCGGGACCACTACGCCAAGGGCGCGGCCTCCATCCAGGATCCCCAGGGACGCAAGGTCTTCGAGACTCTCGCCAAGGAAGAGCAGGGGCACGTCGACTACCTCACCTACTGCCTCGACCAGTGGACCAAGACCGGCAAGGTCAAGGCCACTGAGCTCAAGTCGGTGCTTCCCAAGGGCGTCGAGTGGATCGATCAGGCCCGAAAGCGCCTCCAGAAGAACCCGGCCAAGCGCGTCGCAGCCGCCGGCGAGATCGAGTTGCTCAAGATCGCCCTTCAGATGGAGATCGAAACCGGCACCTTCTACAAGGACCTGGTCAGCAAGCTTCCCGCCGGCGATCGCGACCTGTTCGCCAAGTTCCTCGACATCGAGGACGGCCACCTGACCATCGTGCAGGCTCAGCTCGATTCGGTGCAGGGCCTGGGCTACTGGTTCGACGTGCCGGAATTCGAGCTCGAAGGCGCCTGATGGCCTCTGCCCCGCGGCGGCACCGCGGGGCTGGGCTCACGCGGAGAAGTCCACGCCGTATCGCTTCCAGATGTCGATCGCGATCGACAACGGCTTGATCGTCGGCACCGTGTACGTGTGCACGTCGTGGGCTGTCATGTACTCGCGCATGCGAAACACGTAGGGCGAGTAGCCGCGGGGCGAGATGATCAGCGGTTTGGTCATCTCCTGCTCGATCTCCACCAGCCGCTCGCAGATGTACTCCGACAGGTACGGCACCTGGAAGTACAGCCCCACCACGATGACGTCGGTGTTCGGATCCCGGTTGAGGATCCGAATGGCCTCCAGCAACCGGTCGTCGTCCGCGTCGCCGAACAGATCGAGCGGGTTGGAGGCGACGCGACGGGCGATGCGGGCCTTTTCGTCGTCGTTGGCGGCGTGTACCTTGCTGATGAGAAGCTGGGCGAGGGCGCTCTTGGTGTCTTCCGCGAAGCTCGTGAGGACCATGCCCTGAGAGGTGATCTGGTCGGCCAGCAGGATCGCGGCGCCGCCGCCCACGCTCACCACGCCGACGCGGTTGCTTCGCGCAGGCTTCTGCGTGGTGAGGATCGACAGCACGTTGATGAGGATCTTGGGATCCTCGGTGAGCTCCTCGATGAGGTAGAAGCCCGCTTGCTTGCAGGCGGCCTTGAACGCCTCGAAGCTCCCCGCCAGCGATGCCGTATGGGACATGGTGGCCGCGGCCCCGCCGGCCATGCCGCCCTTGATCACGATGACCGGCTTCTTGGCCGATATCTTGCGCCCGACCTCCATGAACTGCAGGCCGTTGCGCAGCCCCTCCATGTACACGCCTATGATCTTGATGCGATCGTCGTCGCCCATGTTCATCAGCAGCTCAGGGATCGAGATGCCGCTGGCGTTGCCGCAGGACACCCACTTGCCGATCGGCAGGTTGTCGGCGGCTGCCATCTCGAGCAGCTCCATGCCGATACCGCCGCTCTGCGAGACCACACCCACGCAGCCCGCCTTGGAGGGCAGGTTGGACCGCAACGTCGGCAGGAACAGCGTGTTGAGCCCGGTGAAGTTGTCGAACACCCCCAGGCCGTTCGGCCCGATGTACACCACGCCGTACTCCTTCGAGATCTCGCGCAGCTGGTCTTCCAAATCCGGACGGCCGATCTCGGCGTAGCCGTCGCTGACGATCAGCGCCCCCTTGCCTCCTCGCTCGCAGAACTCGCGGAAGCCGTCGATGGTGGCCTGGGGCGGCACGGCGAACACGGCCACGTCGACCGGCTCGGGGATGGCCTTGATGCTGGGGTAGCACTTGCGGCCCAGCAGCGTGTCGCGCTTCGGGTTGATGGGGAACAGCTTGGACACGCGGCTGGAGTTCTTCAGGATGATACCGCCGATGCTGCCGGGCCGCGACGCGCCCACGACCGCGACCGACTTGGCCGCGAAGATCGCCTCGAGGCTCGCAAGACGCGCGGGCGACAGATCCTGCGCTCGCGGATGCGCCACGGGCTCGCCGAGGATCATGCGCGCGTCCACGATGCAGAAGCCGTCGGGGTACAGGATGACCGGGTTCAGATCGAGCTCGGTGATGTCCGGCCGCGCGTCCATCAGCCGAGAGACCTTCATCGCGAGGTCGATCGCCGCCTCCCGGTCGAGCGCCGGCCCCCGGAAGCCTTCAATCACTCTGCCAGCCATCGTCGAGGCCAGCATGTGCTCCACGTCCTCGCGTGTCAGCAAGCCCACGCCGGGCGCAACGTCCTTGAACAGTTCCACGAACCGTCCGCCGTGGCCGACCATCGTCACCGGCCCGAACACCGGATCCTGACGCGCACCCACCAGCAGCTCGAAGCCCGGCTTCGCCATCTTCTGCACGAGCACCCCGTCGATGCGCGTCGCCCCTGCCTTGCGCGCGTTGCGCATGATCTGGTCGTAGGCGTCCGACGCCGCCGCGTCGTCGTCGATGTCGAGCACCACCACGCCGACATCCGTCTTGTGGATGATGTCGGGCGAGACGAGCTTCATGGCGATGGGAAAGCCGATCTCGGTAGCGATCGTCAGCGCCTCTTCGCGGCTCGAGACGGTCTTGCCGACGATGGGGATTCCGGCGGTGGCGAGAATGTCCTTGGTGGTGTTGAAGTCCGCTTGTTTCGCTGGCATGTGTACGTCCTTTGGGTGGCCCCGCTCGGCGCGAACCTAGCATGAAAGCTGGGATGGCAAGCACATCCCGAAGGGCGGGCTGGCCGGGGTCGGGAGGTTGGGGCACAATCGTGCGGACAGGCATCCAGCTTCCCGGGAGGGTGCATTCGCGTACAACCGGCGATTCGAGACCAGCGACCTGACGGGTTTCTGCCGGACGTGCGAGTACGCGGTGGTGTGCCGGGGCGGCTGCGTGAGCATGCGAACGTGCGAAGGCGGCGGGGAGACCCCGTTCTGCTATCATCGAGTGGCGACGCTGGCAATGCGTCGCAAGGAGCGGCGCGCCTGGCACTACGTGCCAATCTCGATCGCGCCGGCAGCGGTGATGGCCACGTTGGGGATCGGGTGCGCGAGCCACGTCGAGAGCGAGCCCTTTTGCGGTGTCGCTACGGGATAATCCCGCGCCGGGACTGACCAACATCGCGGCGATGGCCATCTCGGGACACGCGTGCGCGGCTCGCACCGATGGGACCGTGTCGTGTCCTGGAGAAGGCGAGCCGGGACAGTTCGGAACCGGAGACAAGAAACGTCAGGTCGAGCCCGCCGAGGTGCGGAGGCTGAGGGATGCAGCACAGGTCGCGCTTGGCCCCGCGCACGCGTGCGCGGTGCGCGCGGACGGGCTCGGTGAAGTGCTGGGGCAACTCGCGAAGCGGCCAGGTTGGCGACGGCACATTCGGCATCGCCAAGGCCGCGTTGACCCCATCGCTGGTGAAGTTGTAGGCGCAACCCAGTCGGGAGGGACGACGTCGTGCGCCGCGTGGAACCTGACGCGGGACACGACGATGGGGTTCTGGCCCTCCGGCGAGGTCTACGCAAACGTGATGTCGACGGTCTTAGCCCACGTCGAAGGATACGAGGTGTCGACCGACGGCGTTGACGCGAACGCCGATGGTCAAACGCTCGCGGCACCTATTCGGACTGAGCGTCGCAGTCGACCTGCGCTGCTGGTCCTTGACGCGCGTGCGGGTTGGGCTACCAGCGGTTGCCGCCGGAGCGCGGCTTGTCGTGGCCGCCGCGACCCCCACGGCTGCCACCACCACCACCACCACCGCCGAAGCCGCCACCGCCGGTGCGCTCACGCGCCTCGTTGACCGTGAGCGCGCGGCCGTCGAGCTCGACGCCATTCAGCGCCTGGATGGCTTTCTGCGCTTCCTCAGCGCTCGCCATCTCCACGAAGCCGAACCCTCGAGCCTGGCCGGTCATTCGGTCGGTGACGAGCTGTGCAGACACGACCTGTCCCTGCTTGGAGAACGTGTCGCGAAGCTCGGCCTCGGTGGTGTTGTACGAGAGGTTGCCTACATAAAGACGATTTCCCATGGGAATCCTACCTGATCTGACGCGCAGAATATTCGCCTACGAGTTACGACAGCGCGCCACGCGCTTCCTCGAAAAGGTCACCCGAATGGAGACCATCACCCACGCAACGCGAACGCAGGAAGGATCCCTTGGACGACACGCGAGCGTGACGCAAGAAGCGGATGTCTGGGAATCGATCACAGCGAAAGCTCGTGGAGGGGACGCGGAACATGGACCGCCGGGAGGCCGAAAGCAAGCTTTGTTTGCGGCCAGACTCCGCCGAGGTTTGCGTTGGGGGGGGCGCGCCCTGTCCCGGTTGCCGGCGTGGCGCACGGTGCGGAGCTTCCGCGCGCTCGGCGAGGCGTGGCGCCGGCCCTGAGCAGCCAGCCGTCCGTCTTGCGTCGTCGCCGCGGGTGTGCCAAGGTTCCGCCACCACGATCGTTACTGGCCCCCTCGACACGACCCTGCCGCTCTTGCTCGGACGGCAGCAAGTTCGGCTGACTGGAAGACGCACCGTGTGCGGCGCGGACGGCTGCGCGGCGGAGGCCCGGCGAGCGAAAAGCGCTTTGGGGGCCGCGGCTGATACGCGTATGGGCGCGAGGCGAGGTCGGATGGTCAGCAGTGACACTGGTGGGCGACGCCCGTGAATGAACCTTGGGTCCCAATGGCTCCAGGGGAACTGGGAGCCGAAAGCCAACCCGATGGCTCGGTGGTCGGCGCAAGTGTTCAGCCGAAGGAGAGCGGAGTGGGCAGCGGCGGCTCGCGCGCAAAGCGGGACAGGGGCGCCCCGGCGACGGAGCTGCCGATGACCGCCCGTGAAGCGACCGCGGCCGGTTGCGTGTGGGCACAGCGTTTCTGCGCGCAGATGCACGCTGAATGCCGCGGCGTGCAAGGCGGGTGGCCGGGCACGATGACCGAGGCGCGGACCATCGTGCGAGCAGCGGTTGCCAACGCTGGTACGGGCCAGACGCATCTCACCCACGGCGACCTGGAACGGTTCGCCCGGTTGACGTACGCGTCCGCACGGCGGCATTGGCTGTCGTGCGCAACTCGCGAGCCCCATGATCGCGACGAGTGAGAGCTGGGACAGGGCCTGACGGCGATCCGCCGGCCGTTGCGAGCACGGAATCGGTGCCTTGCAGCGCCCGGCAGGCGCTCTACTTCTTGACCGACTCGCTCGCGAGGGTCAGCACCCGCTGCATGCGCTTGAGCAGGCTCGCCGGATCGGGGACGATTCCCTCGGCCAGCAACGCCTGATCGAGCAGCACTTCGGAGAATGTCTTGACCTCCTCCGACTGGGCGTTCGCTTCCACCAGGCCGACCAGGTTCTTGACGACCGGATGCGCGGCGTTGATTTCCAGGATGCGCTTGGGCGCCTCGACCTCGCGATCGAGCATGCGCATCACCCGCTCCATGTGCGGGCTCATGTCGCCCTCGTCGGACACCAGGCACGACGGGCTCTCGGTGAGCCGCTTGGAGATGCGCACCTGTTTCACGCGATCGCCAAGCGCCGCGCGAATCGCGGACAGGCACGCATCGAGCTGGGGCGAGGCAGACTCCTCGGGCTTGTCCTGAGCCCCCTCGGCCTTCGCGGGTTCCGCCACGCTCTCGAGGTCGATGGTGCCGTGCGCGACGCTCTCGAGCCCGTAGCCCATGAACTTGTCGAGCGAGCCCACGACCCACTCGTCCACCGGGTCGGCCATGAGCAACACCTCGACGTCCTTGCGCTTGAACACCTCGAGATGCGGACTGCTCTGCAGCGCAGCGAGGCTCGGCCCGGTCAGGTAGTAGATGGCCTTCTGGCCATCCTTCATCCGGTCGAAGTACTGCTTGAGCGAGATGACCTCACCGTCGGCGGTCTTGGACGTCGGATATCGCAACAGCTTGGCGATGCTCTCCTGGTTGGCGCGGTCCGAGGAGATGCCCAGGCGGAAGAGGCGACCGAACTCGGTCCAGAAGGTCTTGTACTTGTCCGGCTCCTTGTCCGCCAGATCCTCGAGAGTCTTGAGCGTCTGCTTGACGATCGCCTTCTGGATGACCTCGAGCGTGCGATTGTCCTGCAGCATCTCGCGGGAGACATTGAGGGACAGGTCTTCGGAGTCCACCACGCCGCGCAGGAACTGCAGATACGGCGGGGCGAGCTGCTCGCAGCCGTCCATGACGAACACACGCCGTGCGTACAGGCGAATACCCTTCTTCTTACCCTCGAGCATCAGATCCAGCGGCGCCTTGTCCGGCACGAACAGCAGCGCGTGGTACTGGATCGGCGCGTCCGCCGAGAAGTGCATGCGCGCGAGGGGCTTGCCGCCCATCCCCCCTTGCGTGTGGGCGAAGAACTCATCGTACTGCTCATCGGTAATCTCGCCCTTCGGACGGGTCCACAAGGCCGCGCTCTGGTTGACCACCTTGTCCGCGAGCTTGATGGGGTAGTGGACAAAGTCCGAGTAGCGCTTGATCAGGGCCTCGATGTGCCAGTCGTCGAGGAACTCGTCGGCGTCCTGGGACACGTGGATGACAATGCGCGTGCCGGGCTTCTGGCGCTCTGCGGCGCTCACCGAAAAGGAGCCCTTGCCCGAGGACCGCCAGAGCACGGCCTCGGCGTTGGGGTCGGTCAGCGAGCGGGACTCGACGTCGATGCGGTCGGCCACGGTGAAGGCCGAGTAGAAGCCCACGCCGAACTGGCCGATGAGCGATGCGATGTCCGCGCCCTTGGAACCGTCGCCGGCTCGCTTGAGAAACTCGAGCGTGCCCGAGTGGGCGATGGTTCCCAGGTTGGTGACGATCTCGTCGCGGGACATGCCGATGCCGTTGTCCTCGATGACGATGGTGCGGTCGGCGCGATCGACGCTGACGACGATTTCGGGGGCGCCCATGCGTTCGGCCAAGTGCCGGTCGGTGACAGCCAGGAAGCGGGCCTTGTCGAGGGCGTCGCTGGCGTTGGCGATGAGCTCGCGCAGGAAGACCTCGCGGTTGGTGTAGAGGGAATGCACGACCAGCTGCAGCAGCTGCTGGACCTCGGCCTGAAAGGGCAGCTCCTGGGCTTGCGTCGGGGCAGCCGTGGTTTCCGATTCGCTCATGGGGGACCTCCGTAGGCACCGTCGCGGCGCGGATCGCCGCGCCACCGCTATTAACGCAGGATCGGCGCGGCGCAAGCCCCCACGCAGCAGAAGCCCGGCGCGGTGGGGAAATCGCGCTCTGCCCTCGGGCGCGCCGGGAAACGTCGGACACGGCCGCGGAATCGTCCGAGCGGCCAGGGCGCCCGGTGGCGGCACGCCGCCGGCCGCGGTTCGGGGCTCTGTCGATTTCTCACAACGATGCGCGGGGCGCGACCGATGACCGGGTCGGAGGAACGAAAGATGCCAGGAGTCCACGGAACGGATACCCAGGGATACCGAAAATGGCTGCAGGCCGAGGAACTGTCGCAACCGGACTCGCTTCCCGACGTGAAGCGCCATCAGCACAAGGCACGCTTGTCGGCGGACTTGGCGAGTGCCGCGTTGGACACGGCGCATGGCGTGCTGGGCGTGGCGGAGATCGCCGCGGCTCATGCGCCCGGATGCGGGGCGCTGGAGGTGATCGCAGCGGGCGGCGCGGTCAGCGCGCCGTTCCTGGTCGGCCTAGCCGGCGCACTGCAATGGGCAGGGGCGGGCATCGAGGGCGACGAACTGAACGCGGCGCTGCATCGCGATGCGAGCCTCGAGGCTGCGCTGAATCTAGGCCACGACGGCTTGGGTGCGCAGTATGCGGACTTCGCACGAGCCGAGCGAGACCGGATCGAGGCCGAGTACGCGCAGGACAGCTCGGCGCATGCGCTGATGGTGGGCACCGCGGCGCGCGTCGTGGATGACGTCTGCCGTGGACTGGGAGGCCTGCCCGCTGCGAAGGCCGAGGTCTCGGCGGCGGTGGGCGACGGGATCCGGCTCGCGCAGAACAAGGCCTTCGGAGGGCCAGCGGACGTGGCGGCCATGGAACGTCTCAATCCGTCGTTCCGAGAGCGTTACGAGACGGACCCCGCATTCCACTTGGGAGTGGACGCGGTGGTGTGGCGCGCGGGGCACCCGGCACCGGCGGTGCCTCCGCAACAGAGCAACTGACAACCTGGAGAGGTGGTGTTGGACATGAATACGTTGCATACGACGGACGCATCCGCCGCGCTGGCCAGGGACATCGAGTCGGAAGCGATGCCCCTGCCGCCTGCCGCACGCAAGGTTCATCTGGCTTACATTGGAGTGGTGGCCGCACTCTGCATCTTCGGCTTCCTGTGGGATCCGCTCGATGCCGTTCTGCTCATCGCCCTCGCGACCGCCGCGCGATTCTCCCTCGTCCGCTGGCTGACGCGGCGGGCCTACGCGCCCTGGCTTGGTGCGCACTAGAGCCGAATCCACGAAGGGCGCCCGTCGCGCCAGTACACGCCCACGGCCCTGCCCAGGATCTCGTTGCGATCGACCCAGCCGAAGAAGCGGCCGTCGCGGCTGTTTCCGCGGTTGTCGCCCATCACCAGGTAGCGGTCCGGAGGCACGATCCGCGGGCCGAAGTCCGGGCCTCCATCGGGATCGAGCAACACGGGATGGTCGTGGTGGTCGAGCCGTTCGATCAGGTGACCGTGCTGGTCCGCGATGACCTCCGCAACGCCGTTGAGCGCCAGGTGGCCGCCGCGCACCTCCACGCGATCGCCGGGCACGGCCACCACCCGCTTGAGCAGCACGATGCCGTCGTCGGGGGAGTTCAACACGACGACGTCGCCATGGGAGGGGCCATGGCCGGTCAGGTAGGTATGGGTGAAGGGCACGCGCAAACCGTAGGCGGTCTTGTCCACCAGGATCCGATCTGCCAGGTGCACGGTGGGCAGCATGGATCCGGACGGCACCACATAGTGGTCGGCCAGGGAGGAACGGGCGGTGAGCACGACGAGCACGGCTGCCGCCACGGAGATGAAGTCGCGTAGGGTGAGGCGCTGGGGCTTGGGGCGGGAGGATGGGCGCGTCATGGGCTGCCTAACAGGCAAGGGGGCACGGTTGTTCCACGGACGCGGCGGCTGGGCCTGGACAAGGGGTGAGTCGGCCTCACTGCGGCCCCGCCTGGCCGCAGACGCCTCCAATGCAGGCTACGCCCGTTCCCGATGCGCAGCAGTCGCCGTCGGTCGTGCACTTCTCCCCCAGATTCGAGCAGCCCCCCGTGGGCGGAGGCACGCACGTGCTGCCACCGTCGCCGTCGGACCGACAGAACCCGGTGCAACACTCGAATCCGTCGTTACAGGCGGTGCCCGTCTGGCGGCACGGCTCGAGGGCCCAATAGCCGCTCATGTTGATGGTGCTCAGGTCCTGTCCCGGAAGCCAGAAGGCCGGGTGGCTCGGGTCCTGCCCCGGCTGCGCATTCAGGTCCACCGCGGCCACCCAGAGCTGCTTGCGATTCTGTACCGTCGGATCCGTGGTGGACTGCATCTTGTTGCCGTAGTCACGGGGGCTGAAGAACACGATCCACATGTAGCCGCCCACCGCGACCGGGTTGACCGTCGGCTGGTAGCTGCGGTGCTGGTTCCTGTCCTCGAGATACGCACCGCTGGCCTTCGCCAGCGAGATCGGCTGTTGTTGCCCGGCCACGTCGACCATGTACAGATCGTTGTGCCCGGTCTGGTCGTTCCCCACACCGTAGCGCGCTCGGCTGTAGTCGCCCATCTGGAACAGGATCCACTTCGAATCGGGCGAGAAGGAGGGGAACGCGATCTCCTGGCTTCCTCCTTGCGCCACGGTCCGCCGGTTCGACAGGGCCTTGGACGACGGGTCGTAGTCCATGACGTCGAGATCCGCGCGGTAGAACTCTACGGGATAGTAGCCGCTGACGTTGCTCGAGAAAGCCAGCAGGTTGCCGTTGGGGGCGAAGGCGGGGTCCGCGGTGCGGTCGGCGAAGCCGTCGAGGGCGCTCGGAAGCACCTGGCCCGTGGAGGCGAGGGCCAGGCGCATGTTCATGGCCGAGTCATTCTGCACGGCGATCGAGCCATCGGGCGTGAGCGCGAGGTAGATGGTCGTCGAATCGTAGGGCGTTATCTGCATCAAATTGGGGGGATTGGCCCCCAGATCGAGCGTGCCCCAAGGGCTGGCCGTGCTGCCCTTCTTCTCGAAGACCGCGGCGAGCCGCGAGCCGTCCTTGCTGACGACATGGCAGGCCACACAACGCTTGTTGTTGCCCCCCGACTCCCAGGGCGGCTGGGCGCCGTTGTAATTGACCGGCGCGGGCGTGCCCAGCTGGTCGGCCGGACCGGAATCGAACACCACGTCCGGACTCGTCGCCCCCGGGCCGATCTTCATGATCTGCCCCGTGTTCACTGCCCAATAGTAGATCGTCCCGCGCAGGCTCCCCTGCGCCACGGTCCAGCTCTCGTGCATCGCCGCGTGAGCCTGCCCGCCCGCGGACCGCAGCACATCGAGCTCGGCGTCCTCGCCCGCGTTGCTCGACGTCAGCCCGTCCCAGATGTCCTGCGGGATCGGCACGTCGCTCGGCGGGTCCGCGGTCGTGTAGATCTTCGCGTCATAGTGGGCCTCGTGCAGGTGAATCAACCACGTATCCCCTGCCGCGCCGCCGGACCACATGAGCTCGGGCGCCGGCAGACCGCGCGCGAATACCGTCTTGTCGTAGGGATAGAGCATCGTGCCCGACGGGGTGCCGTCCGGCGAGCCGAACACGGCCTGGTCCGCGGCGGACAGGTTGGCCGGATTCCGCGTCACCTCGAGGTTCACCGTGACGGATGCGTCGGCCGTGGTGCCCTCGAAGCTGGCCGTCAACGTACCCACGCCGCCGACCTCGCCGTTGGCGGTGACCACGCCGCCTCCCGGGGTCACCAGCGCGATCTGCGGGGTGTCGAACGACCAGCTCACCCCGACCTCGGACGTGGTCGCGTCCTGCCAGGTCGCCATCGCCTTGAACGTGGCCGGTGCGGACAGACCGTTGGTGACAGTGATCGTAGCGGTCGACGGCACGACGGAAAGCGAGACCAGCGAGCCGTGGGCGCTGTCCGTGCTGATCACGTCGAACGGTGCGTCCCCCACACTGGCATCGGGGCCGCCCTGCCCTCCCGTACCGGAAGCGCCGCCAGCCCCGGACTGGCCGCCGTTGCTGGCGGTGTCGCCGGACGAGCTGGAACAGGCTCCCACCGCCCCGAACGCGACGAGCACGCCGAGCGCCAGCACAGGGATACGAGAGTGTCGCATGCGTCAACCTCCATCGGCCAGGATACGATGAAGCCCGAGGGCACGCCACGGTTTCGGGCCCATGACGTGGAGCGGAGCTCGGGGCGAGGGGCAGGCACTCCGGACTGCGGGTGAGTTGATCGGGGGCACAACCACGCATGGCAGGCTGGCCGGCCGTCGTGCTCGTTGGGATCGCGCGTGCTACCCTTCGCTCCGATCGATCATCCAAGCGGAGAACCGATGACCAACCGAAGCTATCGCAGTGCTCTCCAGGGACCGCGGGCGGGGCGGAGCGTCGTCACCAGCCTGGCTGCCGCCGTGCTCGCCGCTCCGTTGCTGATCACGCTGGCCGCGGCCTTGCCGGGCTGTGCGCCGAACCCCAAGTCGGTTCCGTGCGAGAATGACACCGAGTGCGTGCACCGCGGGGACGGCCTGAAGTACTGCCTCGAATCGCGGTGCGTCAAGTGCGCGAGTCGGGTCGACTGCCCGGATGGGTCTTCCTGCGAAGGCGGCGAGTGCAGGTAGCCGGGCGAGGCGAATGCTCGGGGCACGGCCTGGGAGGCGACCCGGGAGTGCGACAGCCTTCTTGGGGCTGGGAGCTACGTGGTAGTTGGGGAGAGGCTCCCGGCGCGCGCGTGCCCCGGGAGCGATCGGTCAGAGCATCTCGAACAGGCCGGCCGCGCCCATCCCGCCACCGATGCACATGGTGACGATACCGCGCTTGGCCTTGCGACGCTTGAGCTCGTTGAGCAGCGTGGCGGTCAGCTTGGCACCGGTGGCCCCCAGCGGGTGGCCCAGGGCGATGGCGCCGCCGTTGACGTTGAGCTTGTCGTCGGGGATCTCGAGCACGCGCTTGCAGTAGACAGACTGGGAGGCAAACGCCTCGTTCATCTCGACCAGGTCGATGTCGCTCATCTTCATGCCGACCTGCTTGAGCAGCTTGGGCACGGCGACGGCAGGGCCGATGCCCATGATGTCGGGCGGCGTGCCGGCGACGGCATAGCCGCGAAGCATCGCGATGGGCGCGATACCAAGGGCCTTGGCCTTCTCGGCGGTCATCACCAGGGCCACCGCCGCGCCGTCGGTCAGCGGCGAGCTGTTGCCCGCCGTGACGCTGCCCTTGGCCGAGAACGCCGGCTTGAGCTTCGCCAGGCCCTCGAGCGTGGTGTCGGCACGGGGCAGATCCTCCTGGTCGAAGATGAAGTCGTCGCGCACACGCTTGCCGTCCTTGACCGCATAGCGCACGGCCTTGACCGGCACGATCTCGTCCTTGAACTTGCCGGCAGCCATGGCCGCCACGGCCTTCTGCTGGCTGGCAAAGGCGAGCTGGTCTTGCGCCTCGCGCTCGATCTTGAAGCGATCGGCGACGATCTCGGCGGTGATGCCCATGGGCGTGTAGACCTCGGGCATGGTGTTCATGATGTCGGGGCTAGCGGTGAGCTTGTTGCCACCCATCGGCACCATGGTCATGGACTCGACGCCACCGGCCAGCACGATGTCGGACTGGCCCCAGGCGATTTCCTGGACGGCCGAGGCGATGGCCTGAAGGCCCGACGAGCAGAAGCGGTTGATGGTCATGGCCGGCGTATCGACATTGAGGCCGGCCAGCAGCGACGCCGGGCGGGCGACGTTCATGCCCTGCTCACCTTCGGGCATGGCGCAGCCGATGACGACATCGTCGATGAGCTTGGGGTCGAGCTTGGGCACGCGCTGAAGCGTGGCGCGGATGACCTGCGCCAGCAGCTCGTCGGGACGGGTCAGCGCGAGACTTCCTTTGAGCGCCCTGCCGCAAGCAGAGCGATAAACAGCAGCGATGACGACTTCACGCATGGGATTTCCTCGTTGGCTGGGTCCTATCCTCGGTCGCTCAGTTGCGCAGCGGCTTGTTGTTCATGAGCATGTACTGCATGCGCTCGATGCTCTTCTGCTCGCCGCACAGGCTCAGGAACGCCTCGACCTCGAGCTCGAGCATCCGCTCTTCGGTCACCGGCCCGGCAGCGCCGTCGACGCCGCCGCAGATCACCTCGGCGAGGCGCGTGGCGACGACACCGTCGTGCGCCGTGGCCTGGCCGCCCGCCACCAGCGCGCCGACCATCATCTTGAAGGTCGCAATGCCGCTCTCGCCGAACAGCTTGAACGAGCGCGGGACCGGCGGGTGATAGCCGCGTGCAGCCAGCCCGATCGCGTGCATGCGCGCGTCGTGCAGCAGGCGCGCGCGATCGAAGCTCACGCCGTCGCTGAAGCGGAAGTAGCCCGCGTGCTGCGCCTCGACGGCGCTGGTGCAGACCTTGGCGAGCGCGATGTTCTTGAAGACCTGCGAGGTCAGGTTGTAGACGTCGGCTGGGACGCCCTCGGGCACGTTCTCAAGCGCGCGCCACATCGAGTTGGTGCAGCCGCCGCCGGCGGGGATGAGTCCCACGCCGAC
The DNA here is from genome assembly GCA_021847645.1 of Myxococcales bacterium. Taxonomy (GTDB): domain Bacteria; phylum Myxococcota_A; class Polyangia; order Polyangiales; family Polyangiaceae; genus JAJZQG01. The sequence goes on along the minus strand of JAJZQG010000051.1, from coordinate 9,455 downwards.
CTCGACCAGACCCGCGTAGGTCTCGGCAGCCGCCTGCACGTGGCCCGACGCCAGGCACACCTCGAGGCCGCCGCCCACCGTCACGCCGAAGGGCGCCGCGACCACGGGCACCTTCGCGTACTTCATGCGCTGGCCGGCTGACTGCAGCTGGCGCGCGACATCGCGGATCGCGTCCCAGTTCTTGCCCATCGCGGCCATCACGATCAGGCCCAGGTTGGCGCCGACGCTGAAGTACTCGCCTTCGTTGTAGATCACCAGCGCGCGCGCCTCGTTCTCCGCCCGCTCGCACGCCTTGAAGATCATCTGAATGACGTCGCCGTCGATGCTGTTGGCCTTGGTGTGGAACGTCAGCGCATACACGCCGTCGCCCGTGTCCCACAGGCTCGCGCCGTCGTTCTTCTCCAGCGCCTTCTCGCCACGCACCACGTTGAACGGCAGCGTGCGAGGATCGGTCTTGCGAACGAGCGCCTTGTTGGTCTTCAGGTCCCAGATCTTGTCGCCGTCGTAGAAGCCCTTGGCCCCGGCGGCGCGCATCTTCTTGATCTGCTCGGGAACCGGGAAGCCGTCCTTGCCCATACGGTCCACCACCTCGGCAAAGCCGAGCGCGTCCCACATCTCGAACGGACCGAGCTCCCAGTTGTATCCCCAACGCATCGCATCATCGATCGCCACCACGTCGTCGCAAATCTCACCGACCAAACGGCCCGCATAGGCCAGCGTGGCCGCGGTGCACTTCCAGGCGAAGGTGCCGGCCGGGCCCTTGTCGGCCATCAGCTTGCGAACGCGGTCGCGCACGTCTTCCACATCCCGCAGGGACTTGCAGAACTTGACCGCGTCGCTCTTGTCGAGCTTGGCGCGGTACTCGCCCGTGGTGGGGTCGAGCGTCAGGACGCCGTCGGGCATCTTCTTGTAGAAGCCGCCCTTGGTCTTGTTGCCCAGCTGCTTGCGCTCGACCATCTTGCGCAGGAAGTCCGGCACCAGGAACGTGTCGCGGTTCGGATCGTCGGCCAGCAGACGGTGGCAGTTGTCCGCCACGTGCACGAAGGTGTCGAGGCCGACCATGTCCGCCGTGCGGAACGCGGCGCTCTTGGGGCGGCCCATGGGAGGACCGGCGATGGCGTCGACCTCTTCGGGCTGCAGCTTCATCTCGAGCATCTGGTGGATGGCGACCATCATCGAGTAGGCGCCGATGCGGTTGCCGACGAAGTTGGGCGTGTCCTTGCCGACCACGATGCCCTTGCCGAGCAGATCCTCACCCCACTTGGTGACGCGCTCGATGACCTCCGGGAGCGTCTCGGGGGCGGCGACCAGCTCGAGCAGCTTCATGTAGCGCACGGGGTTGAAGAAGTGCGTGACAATGAAGTGCTTGCGGAAGTCCTCGCCGCGGCCGGCCAGCATGTCCTTGAGCGGGAGGCCCGAGGTGTTGCTGGTGACGACCGTGCCGGGTTTGACGACCTTCTCGACGCGGGCAAAGAGCGACTGCTTGATCTCGATGACTTCGGGAACGGCCTCGATGACGATGTCGCAGTCGGCCAGCTTGTCCAGGTCGTCTTCCAGGTTGCCGACGCTCACCAGGGCGGCGATGCTGGGGTGGAAGAAGGCGGCGGGGCGGGCCTTGACGGCCTTCTCCAGCCCGCCTTGCGAGAAGCGGTTTCGTGCGGCGCGCTGCGTGCGCTCCTCTTCCTTCAGATCCGGCGGCACGATGTCGAGCAGCAACACGCGCATCCCGGCGTTCGCCAGGTGCGCAGCGATGGCGGCTCCCATCACGCCTGCCCCGAGAACGGCTGCGTGTCGGAAAGGCTGATTCATCCGAGCTTCCTCACAGGCAAAGGGTCTGACCGGTGGCGCCGCGAGCAGCAGGCAACGCGGCGCGTCTAACGTCGCGCGAAATGCGAGACGGTGCAACGGCCAATTTCGTGAATCTTTCGGACACGAAGCTCACGGACGCCCGGGGCAGCCCGGGCCCGTGTCCCCCCTCGCAAGCGCCTTCGGACCGGCCTTCCCGTGCATGGTCGTTGCCCGTATGCTCGCCGCACCTTGAACGACGCAGCCGCTCCCGCCCTCAGCCCCGCAGCCCGCTGGAAAACCTACCTGTTGTGCCTGTCCGGCTGGCTCTTCGACTTCTACGACCTGGTGCTGTTTGCTTATCTCGCCAAGGAGATCGGCACGGACTGGAACTGGGGCCACGCTTTCAACGAGAACAAGGCGCTCATCGTGGGCATCGCCCTGGCGACCAGCGGACTCGGCGGCATCGTGTTCGGCGGCCTGGCCGACCGGTTCGGCAGGAAGCGCGTGATGGGCTGGACCATTCTCATCTACTCCCTGGCTACGGGGCTGTGCGGAATGGCAACGGGCCTGGTGTCGCTCGCCGTCTTCCGCGCCATCGCGGGGCTGGGTGTGGGCGGCGAGTGGGCTACCGGCCACGCGCTGATGGCCGAAATCTTCCCCAAGGAAAAGCGCGGACGCGCCGCGGCGCTGCTGCAGGCAGGCGAGCCCGTGGGCGTGGCCCTCGCTGTCGTGGTCGGGCTGACCGTTGCCCCGGTGCTCGGCTGGCGCGTGGTGTTCCTCCTGTCGGCCGCACCCGCCCTGCTGGTGCTCGTGGTGCGCCGCCACGCCAACGAGTCGCCCCTGTGGCTCGAGCAGCAGAAACACGCACGCCCGGCCTTCGGCGCCCAGTACGTGGAGCTGGTGCGCCATCACTGGCGCAGATCCTTGCAAGCCTGGGTGCTCGGCGCATCCAAGCTCGGAACGTATTGGCTGACGTATGTGTGGCTGCCCGAATACTTCGCCGAGCTCGAGCACAACTCGCACGGCGCCCTGATGTCTCACGCGAGCTTCGCCTCGATGCGCCTGACGTTCATTCTCGTGGCGCAAGCCTCCCAGCTGGTGGGCATGCTGCTGTTCGGCGTGGTGAGCGACCGCATCGGACGGCGCCCGGCGTTTTCGCTGTACTCGGTGCTCACGGCGGCGGGGCTGCTGGCGCTGGCGCTCTATGGGGAACGGATGCTGGCGAATCCCTCGCTGTTCTGGCCGGCCATGCTCGCGGTGGGCCTGGGCTCGGGCTGCACGGCAGGGTTCGGCTCGCTGCTGGCGGAGCTGTTTCCGACCTCGATCCGCAATACGGCAATGGGAACGGTCTACAACCTGGCGCGGGCGTTCCAGTTCGTCACGCAGATCATCATGGGCATTCTGGTCACCTCGGCGGGCGTCTCGCACGGCCTGCTGCTGGCCTTCGGCTTCGCTTGCCTGACCGCCGTATGGGTCTGGACCTTCCCGGAAACCCGGGGCGTGGCGCTGCGCGAGGCATGAGCGGGGCCGATGTCCCCGATTGACCGTCAGCTCGCTGTCGTGTTTCAGCGGTCGCCCTTTTGGTAGGTGCCCATCAGCGTGGCCTGGGCGAGGACGTGATTGGCCATCTTGGCTTCCAGAACCTCTTTGGTGGCCGGGCCCAGATCGGGCAGGACGGTATCGAGCGCGTAGAGCTTGTGGAAGTATCGGTGACGGCCGATGGGCGGGCACGGACCGCCATATCCGGTGCGTCCCCAATTGTTCTTGCCCGACCTCGCTCCGGCGGGCAACGCACCATCATCCATGCCCGCGGGCAATTCGCTCGTGGTAGGTGACAAGTTGTAGACGACCCAGTGCACCCAGGTCATCCTGGGCGCCGCGGGATCCGGAGCGTCCGGGTCGTCCACGATCAGCACCAGGCTCTTCGTGCCGTCGGGGACACCCGTCCACGACAGCGGCGGCGATTGGTCGCCGCCCTCGCACGTGTGCTTTCTGGGAATCTTGCCTTCGTGATGGAAGGAGTCCGACGTGAGCTCGAATGCCATAATTTGCCCCCTCGTTTCGTGCGCGTGGTTGCGCGGTCCGGGGGCATGGTAGCACGCGACCGGCGGCTGGCGACCGCGAAACCGAAGATGGTTCCGTGCTTGGGGCGTCGAGGGCACGGGAGACGCCCGCCTCACGAGCCCGGCGTGCAGGTCCCGCCGGTCACGCCCGAGGGAGTCACTTGAACGGACGCTCCGTAGCACGTCGGACCGCCGCAGGCGTCGTAGACGAAAAACGAGGGAGCGCACGTGTCATCGGCCAAGACGCGACCGTCGGCGGCGGTGATATGAAACCTGGCAACGTTGCCGGGCGCCGCATGGCCCGACTCCTTATGGCCGAATCTGAACTCCGCTACATTGTCGCCCGGCAGTAAGCGCCACGAGCATGCGAACAAGGACGCAGCCGCTTCGAGGCATTCGCCGGAGGGAGCTGTGTCGGTGGTGGCGCTGGTGACGCCATGCCCGCACTCGGTGCCGTCGCTACGGCAGACCGTGACCGCAGCGCCGTGGACGTCTTGAAAGGCAGTCGGGCTCTGCACCTGGACCACGAAGTCGACGGCGCCTCCGCAGCCGATGTCGCAACAGGAATATCCGGTGCATCCACTCGTCCCCACGGAGGTCACGGCGACCAGGGCGAGCAGCGCGCAGAGGGTTCGCGCGAGGGTTCGGGCCGGGGCGACAGCGGGCGAAAGGAGAGAGCGCATGGCGATTCTCACGGAAGCTTGAGCCGCATGATCCACTTGTTCGCTGACGTGTTGGGCGGTGCAGAGCCGACGTACAGGTAGCTCTGGGTCAACCCGTAGGCGGTCTTAACGGCGAGGTCGGGACCCATGTTGATGGTCTGCCTGGTCTTCGACGCGAGGTTCCAGATGAGAATCTGCGCGGTCGGTGGTGTTTGGCTTGTGCCGTAGATTGCCGCATACTTGCCATGCGCGGCGACATACGAGCCAGAACCGTAGGTGAACGGCACGTCGTCTGCCTTGTAAGGCTTCAGGTCCGCCGGGTTGGGACTGTACGGGGATGCCCACATCTCGACGGACGCGAACGTGTCCACGTCGGTTGGGTGCAGGCCTCGGACCCAGGCTACGTGCGTACCCGCGTAGCCCGGTAAGATGAAGAACGAATCGTCCGTTGGCGTCAGGTATGGCGTGGGTGCCGCGATGCCATCGGACGACGCGATGATCGCCGTTGCCGTGCCCGCGTCGGCATCCACGAGATACTCGTGGAATAGGAAGAGCGGGCCGGTGGTCACCGGGTACTCGACGAAGATCAGCGGCCCGTAGGGCTGAACTCTGACGAACTCACGGAAATCGGTTCCGTCGACGGCGCTGACCGAGGTCAGCCGCTCAGGCTCCGCCCAGGTCCAGACCCATCGCGTGTCTCCCAGCGGATTGTCGAAGCCGCTGGGGCCCCCGACCTGCGCTTGTGGTAGGTCGAACAGGACTGGTGGTGCGTTGCCGACGTATGAGCTGAGGATGCCGCCGAATTGACCGGGCGTGCCTTGCGGAAACAGGGCAACGTCCATGGCTCTGCGGTCACCTCTTATCGTTGTTCCGGCAGCACAAACCGGCTGGCCGAGTGCCCGAAAGCCATCGATCGCCTGACCGTCTTCCGTGGTGTAGTAGACCTCCGGCCCGGGGTGCGCAGGATCGCCCGTTTCGAAGCCCATCCGCGTGATCCCGCTGTCGTCAGAGACGGCACCCATACTGTAGGCTGCCCCGTCTACATTCGAAAACACGTTGGGGTTGGTCACGGTCCGCTCGCACCCCGCGATTCCCGGGCACGGCTCCCATTGGAAGACCCGCAACTGCTGCGCGTTCGACAGCCGCTGGATCTCGCAGCCAGCCACCTTGCCCGGGATGGTGACCCATTGGGGCGCGACGTTCATCCCCGCGCTCCCATCGCCCAACGCATCAGCGGCCGTGTCTCCCGCGACATCCGCACTGGCATCGATGCTGACGTCGGCCGACGCGTCCGATGCAGAGCCTTCGTTGGCCGAGCCGTCCGTGGGCGCGCCGGCGTCCGAGCCTGAGGCGGCCTGGGAGCCACAGGAGCACGAGCAACCTGCTCCCACGAACGCCATGACGACCATGAGCAGCCGCGGCGATGGCGCCGCAGCGAGACTCGACGTGCTCATAGGCAATCCCCGACGTGGTGCCCGCCCGGACCTGACACCTCGCTTCGAGGGACGAAGACGTTCTGCACCATGCCCGGCTGCTGCAGCGGAATCGTCAAGCCGCGACTGGTCAGCGTCGGCGTGAGGGCAACCGCGCCCTTGCCGGAGAAGAACGACGCGACAGCCCAATCCCCTTGAGGCGTGGGCGAGAGCGTCAGCCCGGCGTAGTGCTTGCCGTTGGCCCACGAGCCCACGATCAGCAGCTCGCCGCGATCGCCGGTGCTCAGGAACACCGAGCCGATGAACCCCGTTCGTGAGAACTGGCTGAGCACCTGGGACTTGCGCGTGCGCAGGTCGATCGCTAGCAGTCGCGCCCACGGGTGGTGAAGGACAACTCGCTGGTCTATCACATAGAGCCGATGGTCCTGGGGCCGAATCGTGGCGGCCAGGACCTTGCCGGGCGCGGGTCCGTCGATCGGAAGCTCGGTCCACCGGGAGTGGTCGATGTCGAACGACCACAGGTCACCGGCGCTCGAGCCGTCGGATTGCACGCCGCCAACAACGAACAAGCTGCGTTCGGTCGCGCTGAGCACCGCGCCGAATTGGGACCTTGGCGGCGGGGCGACGCCCGTTGGGTCCCCGACCGCCACAACGCCTTGCTTCTCGCGCATGCCCGCCGGGGCCAGAACGCCATCGCGCGAGACCGCCACCAGTCCCACGCTGGTCGCGTCGGCCGAGAGCGTCGCGAAGCGCGGGGCGTCCTCTTGCTGCCATCTGTCGGGCTCTGCAGCGGTAAGGTACAGGGAGCCTTGCTGCGAGAGCGCCGGCAGCAGGAGCGGGCTCGTCTTCGAGGTCAGATCCACCGAGATATTCGCGCCCACGAGGATCAGGCGCTGGTTCCACGGATCGAGCAGGTAGTTCGGCCGATCGAGCGACAGCTTGCAGGCAGGGCAGCCCGAAGGCGGGAACGATCCAGGCCCCAGAGGGATGGTGTTGGGCGGCGGAGTGGCGTCGAACCCCGGCTTGCCGAAGAAGTTCGCCTGGTAGTGGTTGGACCACGGCGCGTACGCTAGCTGATCGGACAAGGCCACGCTGCTGACCGAGACCACGTGGGTCCAGAACACGCCGAGCAGGCCGCTGTTCGCGACACCGGCTCCCTGCACGAAAGACGGGTTGAGCGAAGTGAGGTCCCATCCGACGTAGTCGGCAGCGGCTGCGGAAGGCAGAAGGCCGTCGACGCCCGCGGTCGAGCTTTGAGTGCCAGGCGCTTCCATGTCGATGACGTCTAGCTCGGCGTTGCTGGCGAAGCTTCCCGGCTGGGAGGGATCCGGCAGCCAGGCCATCTGATCGGCAAGACGAGCGACCTTGGGCACGACCCAGTATTGACTCTGGCCCTGGGGGTACTCGGAGCTTGAGATGAGGCAGCCCGAGTATCGGCAAACCTGCGGGGAAAGCTGTGCGTTGTTTCCTGGATGACAGTTGCAGTACCGCGCGCCCACCGTCGCTTTGGGCGTTCCGGTGTACTGAAACGTTGGCGGGAAGGTCGCAGGCCAGCTCTTGGGCAAAAGCACGGTATTGTACCGTAGCTCCGTCCACACGTCGCCCGTGGCGCCGCCTGCCGTCGACCCCGGATACCACGCGTCGGTCCTGGTGCAGGGGTTCCGGTCGCATGCATCACCGATGTAGGGGTATTGCACGCCCGCAACAATCTCGGCGTCCAGGTTGCAGTTGGGCTGCCCCAGCCCATCGACCGGGTTCCACTTGCTCGGGCAGCTGTCGCACTGGTCGCCCACGCCGTCCGCGTCCGTGTCGGCGAGCTTGCTGCACCTCGCGGTCGTGTACGCGCCGTGCGGCGGCACGCACACGCTGTCCTTGTTCTGCGTCAAGGTTCGGCAATCCTGGTCCGGCGTATCACCGAAGTAGTTGCACTCCGGATTCACGTCCCTTGCCTGCTGACCGAACTCGGGCACGCCAGGGCAGTTGTCGCAAGCGTCGCCCACGCCGTCGCCGTCCGTGTCGAGCTGGTTGGGGTTCGACGTGTTGAGAGGGCCGCACGAGCCGCCGGAGCAGCTGTTGTCGCGCCGAGGAGGACAGTTGTCGCAGGAGTCCGGAATGCCGTCGGCATCGATGTCGGGCGGGAAGGCGCAATGCTTGCCAGCCCAGCAGATGGCCTGGGGGGAGGCGTCGGAGAACTGCCAGACTTCGCGGTTGAATGGCAAGCATTTCTGCCATGAGCCCGGCTCGCCTCCGCAATCCGCGTCCGTTTGGCAGCACGCGAAAGAAGGCAGGTCGCCCGGCTTGTCGCACCGATCGCAAGCGTCGCCCACGCCGTCGTTGTCCGAGTCTCGCTGGTCGTAGTTCGCGACAGTTGGGCAGTTGTCGCACACGTCCAGCACGCCGTCGCCATCCGTGTCGGTGCCGGGCCGCTGGTCGGAGTTCTGGTAGCCTGGGCAGTTGTCGTGGCCGGGCTCGTCGTACCAGCCGTCGCAATCCTTGTCGCGGGCCTCGTCGCAGCCGTCGAAGTAGGGCGAGTAGTCTTGCTCGCCGAGCCACTTGCCGGGGCGGTTCGGGTCCTTCGGGATCAGTTGATCGATGAGCGCCCGGTTCGTGTCCCAGGTCAGGTCGACCCACTTGCCCCAATAGCTACGTTCCGCTGGGAACACGGTACCGTAGCCGCTACTGCTGAATACCCCTATGACGTCCCAGCGATCCATGTTCGACGGGTCATGTATCCACACGAGGGGTGATCCAGAGTCCCCCTTGTCACCCACCTTCGAATCCCAACTGTCCCCATACGTTGCCTGCCAGAACACCGCCGAGCCATCCGTCTCCCGATCCAAGTTGTCCGACGTAGGCCAGTAGCCAATCTGCCGAGTATCGGGCAGGACGTCGTTCTGGGTCAGCCCCCAACCCGACAGCAAGTAGGCGATCTGTGCCGTCTGATCCGGGCCAACAGGCGGGTTCAAGCTCGGCCGCTGCGCCAGCACCCGGTCCTGCCCCACGGGCGGATACGCCTCGACCCACGCCCAGTCCAGTGCTGTCGACGCATCGCTATTGGAGTCGGTAGGTCCCTGCAGAGGCGAGCCCCAATCGATGAGCTTGATCTTCTTGTCGAACTCCGTCTGCTTCGCGCCGATCCCAACGGAGGAATTGAGGAGGCCCACACTGAGCGTTGGAGGATTGAAGCTGCCATCGCTATCGTAGTAACCCTGAAAGCAATGACTCGCCGTCAAGATAATCCGTGTTGTCACGTAGTACCCGGTGCAGACCCCCCCTGCTGGACCGTTCAACCTCACCACGGCGTTGCGGACCGGACTGTCCTCGTCGTCGTAGCAATGGTGCAGCGGCGATGTGACGTGTGACGTTACCTCGCCCCCCGAGGTGGGCACGCCGTCACCCCCCCCCCCGCACCCATAGCTGTTAGCAGTTCTGGCGACGGTCACGGTCACGGTCACGGTCACGGTCACGGTCACGGTCACGGTCACGGTCACGGTCACGGTCACGGTCAC
>JAJZQG010000308.1 GCA_021847645.1 Myxococcales bacterium | reverse complement strand
GGCCGTCGCGTAACTCGCTCGGGTCGTGCCCTGTGCCCGGCTCTGAACTGGCGCGCCAGCCGTACGCGGCCGGGCGTTGTCACGCACGCCGCCTCCCCACACGCTCCCTCGGTCGCTTTCCCGGCCTTCGAGCCTCTGCGCCTCTGCGCCTCTGCGTTGACCTTTTCCCCGACACGCTTCTAGGGAGCGAGTTCCGTGCCAGCTTCGCACCCGCGTTTTCTCAACACATTTTGCGTGCGATAGGTGGCGGCCGCCACTTTTGCGGCGGATCCGCCACCTGCGCCGGATCCGGTGAAACGACCTCTCAGCAGCGCGCCAGAAGCGCGGCATGCCGCTCCCATCTGTCGCACACCCCGCCCTGCCCCTGCCAGAACGACCCTGCACTCGTCAGTTCGTGTCGTCTTCCCCGTCATTGTCGTTGTCCGGCAGCTCCCCGCGCAGCCGCAAAAGCATCGCCCGCGCCTCCACTGCGATCTCGAATTCTGGCCCCGATACCAGGAACGCCTCGAGCGTGCGAATCGCCCCCCGCGCATCCCCCGACGACGCCTGCGCCAGCCCCAACGCGAACAGCGCGTCGCTGTCCCCCGGCGCCTGGTCGAGCGCCCGGCGCGCCTCGGCGATCGCCCCGTGGTAGTCGCCGCTGATCCGCAGCGTCTGCGCCAGCCCCGTTCGCGCCGCCAGGTACCGCGGCGCCAGCTTGAGCGCCGCCCGGTACGCCAGCTCGCCTTCGTCGAACCTCCCCACCTCGAACAGCGCCGTGCCCGTGTAGTAGTACGCATATGCGTTGCGCGGATCGCGCTTGATTACGTCGCGCAGCGCCTCGAGCGCCCCCTGGTGATTCTTCTCGAGCAACAGCTCGACCGCTTCCTCCACCGCTTCCCAGTGCTCCGCGTCTTGCGGGTCGTCGTGCACACGCGCTTCCTTGACCATGGCCTCCGCATAGCACGCCCGGCCCCCGGCGGAAGGGCCACCCCGAACGTTGCGTATTGATGACGCCCCCAGGACGGGTATCCTGGGGCCGACGATGGAGTCGCCACAAGGAGCTCCCATGAGAACAGCACTTCTGATCATTGCGGCCGCCATGATGTCCGCCGCTGCTGGTTGCCAGAGTGAGCAGCCCCAGCAGCCTCCCCCGCAGCAGCCCTATGGCTATGCGCAGCCCGGCTATCAGCAGCCCGGCTATGCGCAGCCGGGCTACGCTCAGCCCGGCTATCAGCAGCCTCCGGCCCAGTACCCGCCGCAGCAGCAGCCGCCGCCGGCCTACACCGCCCAGCCGCCGCCCCCTGCAACCCAGGCGCCGCCGCCGGCCGCCACTCCGGCCAACCCGTTCCCCTTCCCGATTCCCTCGGGCTTGCCGACCGCCATCCCCTCCGGCCTCATCCCCGGATTCCCGCCCCCCGCTTCCACCTGATCCGCGTACACGCGCGACGTCGCGTTCAGCCCCGCTGGTCCACACCGGACCCCGCGGCTCGTGTGCTATGCCCTCGCGTGATGAACGAACCAAGCGCGATCGCGGCCGTCACCTTCGACGTTGGCCAGACCCTGACGAGCCTGGACACGCGCATGCTCGCCGATCGGATCACCCTGCTGGGCGGCCGAGCGTCGCTCGCGCGCATCGACGGCGCGCTCGCGGATGCCTGGCGCGCCTACGACGAAGCCGTCCGCTCGGGCGCGACGAGCAACACCTGGAAGGCGTTCATGTCGGCGCTGCTGGCCGGCGCCGGAGAGCGATCCGAGCTGATCCCGCGGCTCGTCGAGCAGCTCTGGCGCGAGCAGCCGACCCGCAACCTGTGGCGACGGCCCGTCGACGGCATGATCGACGTGGTCGATGCGCTGCGCGCGGCAGGCGTGCCCGTGGGTATCGTGTCGAACAGCGAGGGACGGGTGGCCGAGCTGCTCGAGGAGCTGGGCTGGCTCGATCGGTTTGCGGTGGTGGCCGATTCCGGCAGGTTGGGCGTGGAGAAGCCCGATCCGCGCATCTTCGCGTACGCCTGCGACGCGATGGGCGTGTCGCCCGATCGGGTCGTGCACATTGGCGACTCGCGCTCGGCCGACGTGGACGGCGCCTTGCGCGCGGGCATGCGGGCGATCTGGTTTCGGGGGGGGAGCGATGGCCTCCCTGCGGCCAGGGCGCGGACATGCTCCACGCCTGGGCAAGTCCGAGAGGTCCTGGCGCAGTGGGGAGCGCCGTTGCCGCGGTCCTGACGCCGCGCGGCACGCTGGCCGGGCAGGCTGCGTCCTTGTTCATTAGTTGGCGCGCCGGTCCGATTTGCGCTTCGATCTCGTTGTGCGTTTCCGTCTCGTTCCCCTGCTCGTGCTGATCGCGGTTCCCTTGGCCGGGGGCTGCAAACGCTTCACCGCCAAGGACAGTCCCGTCCAGGAAGCCTCCGCGGCCTCCGCGCCCGCACCTGCGCAGGATCCCGCCTGCGCGGGCAAGAAAGAGGGCGAAGGCTTCTGCGACGGAAAGCTCGTTCGCACCTGCCGCCAAGGCAAGGCCACCACCGTTGCCACGTGCTTCGACATCGAGACGTGCGACCCGGTCGGCAACAAGTGCGCGCCCAATTGCCCCGCCGGCGAAGTGTACATTCCAGCCACCGGCCCGGGCGGCTTCATGATGGGCAAGGGACGTCTGGACGGGCGCGACACGCCCCACAAGGTCGTGCTGACAAGGCCGTTCTGCTTCGACGAAACCGAGGTAACCTCGGGCGCGTACGGCAAGTGCGTGGAAGAGAAGAAGTGCGCCGAGCCCTACAAGTGGGACCCGTGGGCCACGTGGCCCAGGTTCCCGGACCAGCCCATCAACATGGTCAACTGGTTCAAGGCCAAGGCCTATTGCGAATACGTGGGAAAGACCCTGCCCACCGAAGCCCAATGGGAATGGGCGGCCACGGGCGGCGACGGCAGGGAATGGCCCTGGGGCGACGAGAAGCCCACGTGCAAGAACGGCCTGGCGGACTTCACGCCCGGCGGTGCTCCCAAGTCCACGCCCGGCGGCGATGTCGGCTGCCACGGCGGCGGGCCCTCGGATGTCAAGGCTCACCCCAGGGGCGCCAAGGAATGGCCAGCGGGCAAGCTCTACGATCTAGGGGGCAATGTGTGGGAGTGGACACTGGACTACGCGATTCCCTATCCATCGACCGACCAGGTCGACCCGGTGGTGAGCGAGGTGCCCGGCAAGCCGGACATGACCGTGCGATCGATTCGCGGCGGCGGCTGGAACCGGTCGGAAATCGGCATCACCACCTGGTTCCGCGGCGCGGCGATCGAGCGTTACCAGGTACCCGGCCTCGGGTTCAGGTGCGCACGGCCCGCGAAGTGAGGTGATCATGCCGGATGATGACGGCCTCGGCGAGCTGCAAGGCTGTGTGGTCGAGGCCATTCGCTCCCACCGCCTCCGGGACTTCCCCGACATCCGCGAGCTGTCCGAGCGCATCGACACGGGCGTGCTCGTGCCGCTGCAACTCGAGCCGATACCGACCGTCACGATGATCGTGCGCGCGGCGGGCTTGCGGCATCACGCCAACGAGGTGGCCTTCCCGGGAGGCAAACGAGACCCGTCGGACACCGACCTGCTTTCGACCGCGCTGCGCGAAGCGCACGAGGAGCTGGGCCTGCCCCCGGACGACGTGCAGGTCGTGGGCAAGCTGTCGCCGGTTCCGGTGGCCACCAGCCGCTACAGGCTCAATCCCTATGTGGGCATCGTGGCACCGTCGCGGCCCGCGTGGGCGCCGTCGGGCGAGATCGCGCGGGTGCTGGACCTGCGCCTGTCGGCGCTGGTGGACGGGACCCACGAGTACTGCACAATGAGCGTGCCGTGGGCGGATCGGCAGTACATCGTTCCGGTGTTCGTGATCGACGAGCAGACGCGGCTGTACGGCGCGAGCGCGATTGTGCTGTTCGAGGCGCTGTCCGTGCTGTTGCCGTGCTTCGGGCTGGCGCTGCCGCGGCCGCGCATGATCGGGTGAGGGACCGCCCGCCCCAACCGTGCCTTCCCCTTGTCAACGATCGCGCATCTGCTACGGTGGGGGCGTGCGCGGGGTGACCCGCGCCTGACTCCGAGTCCCTGCGCCTGTCGCCCTCGCGGCCATGGCGCCCGGACCGACAGGGTGTGACGGGAAACCGGCACGCCTCCCTCTTGGAAAGGAGTCGACCCGGTGTCTTGGCATCGGCGGCCTTTCCTTCTCGCGAGACGCCGATGCTCAAGTCGCTTTACCTGCGCCTCTCCATCACCGACCAGTGCAACCTGCGCTGCCAGTACTGCCGCCCGGCGGGAGGCGACACGCGGCCCGCCGAGGGAATGCTCTCGGCCGCTGAGATCCTGCGTCTGGTGGCCGAGACCCACCAGGTCATCCCGGTGCGCAAGGTTCGCATCACCGGCGGCGAGCCGCTACTGCGTCGCGACGCGGCCGACATCGTGCGTGGGCTGCGCTCGCTGCTGCCCGAGGCCACGCTCGCGATGACCACCAACGGCACGCTGCTGGGCAGGATGGCGCGCCCGCTGCGCGACGCCGGGCTCGACGCGCTCAACATCAGCCTGGACACGCCCGACCCGTCGGCCTTCGCCCGGGTCACGCGCGGCGGGCAGGTGAGCCAGGTTTTGGACGGCCTAGCCGCGGCGCGCGAGGCTGGCTTCGACCGGCTCAAGGTCAACGCGGTCTTGATGGAGTCGTTCAACGGCGCATTTCTGGCCGACCTCGTGCGCGTCGCCGTCGACCACGGCGCCGAGCCGAGGTTCATCGAGCTCATGCCGTCGGGCGAGGGCCGCTCGCTGTTCGCCCGCAATCACCTCGCGGCATCCGACGCGCGTCAGCGCCTGGCCGGGTTCTTCAGCTACGAAGGCCCAGCGGGCCGCAGCGGCACGGCCGAGCGCCACCGCTATCGCGACGGCGACCGCATCTTGGTAGTCGGCTTCATTACGCCGGTGTCCATGCCGTTCTGCGATCGGTGCGATCGATTGCGGCTCGACTCCCGCGGGGCGATGTGGGCCTGCTTGCGGCAGAGCGGCAAGGTCGATCTGGCGGAGCCGTTGCGCAGCGGCGACGACTCGGAGGTAGAGCGTCGCCTGGCGGACCTATTGGCCCACAAGCGTGTGCCCGAAGCCGGTTGGTCGGACGGCCGCATGGTGGCCATCGGGGGCTGAGGCAGACGGAGGCAGCAATGGAGAAATCGGTCTCGCCCGAAAGGGCGCTCGAGCTGGTCTTGCAGCACGTTCCGGCGCCGGGCCGGTCGGCCTGCCCGGTCGAGCAGGCGTTGGGGCGAGTCCTGGCCGAGCAGGTGCTCGCGCCGGTGGACTACCCCGCATTCGATCGGGCCATGATGGACGGCTTCGCCGTGCGCGCGACGGACGCCGGCACGTCCGTGATCGTGGCGGGGGAGGCCTCGGCGGGGCACGCGACCCGGAGCGTGGTCGAGCCCGGGCGCTGTGTCGAAATCATGACCGGCGCGCCCTGCCCGGCCGGCACCGAGGCCGTCGTTCCGGTGGAAAACACCACGCGGGAAGGCGATCGCGTGCGCCTGCCGGACGGCATCCGGCCGGGCCGTCACGTGCAGACCCGCGGTCAGATATGCACGCAAGGCGCCCGCATTCTCGAGCCCAGCACGCTCATCACGCCGCTGGCGCTCGGCGTGCTCGTGTCCTTCGGCCGTTCCGAGGTGAGCGTCTATGATCGCCCGCGCGTGGGGGTCATCAGCACGGGTGACGAGCTGGTGGAAGGCGCCGCTGATCCGAGGCTTGGCCAGATACGCGACTCCAACGGACCCATGCTCGCCGCCCTGGCGCGCGAGGCCGGCGTGGCCGACGTGCGGCGGCTTCATGCGTTGGATACACAACAATCGTTGGATCAGACCCTGGCGGCGGTCAGGGACTGCGAGGTCGTGGTGCTGACCGGCGGCGTGTCGATGGGGCGCTACGACCTGGTGCCGCGCATGGTGCAGGCCACGGGCGCCGAGCCTGTCTTCCACAAGGTCACCCAGCAGCCGGGCAAGCCGCTGTTCGTCGCAGCCGGCCCGGGCCGTCTGATCTTCGGCCTGCCGGGCAACTCCCGCAGCACCCACTTTTGCTTCGTGCGCTATGTCGCGCCGGCTCTTCGTCGTTGGATGGGCCGTCAGGCAAGCGTCGGGTCCTGGCGCGGACGCTTGACGGAACCATACCGCTGCAAGAGCGACCGCACCCTGTTCGTGCCGATGCGCGCCGACCCCGGGCCCGACGGCACTATGCAGGTATCTCCCTTCGACGAGCGGGGCTCCGCGGATATCTACAATATCGCGCGGGCCAACGTCTACGCGCGGTTCGAGCCCGGCGAGCACGCGCTCGAGACGGGCGACGAGGTGACCTTTGCATGGATGAACGAAGGCCATGGCTGAGCTGACCCACGTCGACGAGCAGGGCAAGGCCCACATGGTGGATGTCGGCGACAAGGCGCCGTCGCGCCGGGTGGCGGTGGCCTCGGCGGTGCTGCGCACGCGGCCCGACGTCATCCGGCGAATCGCCGATAACGAGATAGCCAAGGGCGATGTGCTCGGCGTGGCCCGGGTGGCGGGCATCCTGGCGGCCAAGAAGACGCACGAGCTGATACCGCTGTGCCATCCGCTGCGGATCGACCAGGTGCAGGTGGAGCTGCGGCTGGGCGACGACACGGTAGGGGTCCGGGCCACGGTGGCCGCGTTCGACCGCACCGGGGTCGAGATGGAGGCCATGACGGCCGCGTCGGTCGCCGCGCTGACGGTCTACGACATGTGCAAGGCGGTCGATCGGGAGATGCAGATCGAGGCGGTCCGGCTCGAGGAGAAATCGGGCGGGCGCAGCGGGCACTTCGTGCGCAAGGCGGGCTAAGAGGCAATCGGATGGAAGGCAAAGTCGTTGCAATCTGTACGAGCGTTCGCAAGGGAACGCAGAAGACCGCCGTCAACGGGCCGGCGATGCTGCTTGGCGGCCACGGGTTCGAGGGCGATGCGCACGCGGGCACGTGGCACCGGCAGGTGAGCCTGCTGGCCGACGAGGAGATCGGCAAGATGCGAGCGCTGGGGCTCGCGCTTGGGCACGGCGCGTTCGGCGAGAACGTGGTGACACAGGGGCTCGACCTGCTGCAGCTGCGAATCGGCCGTCGTTTCCGGCTGGGAGCGGACGCCGTGCTGCAGGTGACCCAGCACGGCAAGAAGTGCCACACACGCTGCGAGATCTACAAGCAGGCAGGGGATTGCATCATGCCGCGCCACGGGATCTTTGCGAGGGTGATCCGGGGCGGCGCCGTGCAGGCGGGAGATGCGCTGCGCACCGACCCGGCGCTCGACGCCGTCCGCTATGCGGTTGTCACGCTCAGCGACCGGGCGTCGGCCGGGCACTATGCCGATGAAGCCGGCCCCGCGATCGTGAGCCGTCTGGAGGCCGCCGTGCCCGCGGTGCGCGTGGCGCAGCAGGTGCTGGCCGACGATCGCGACAAGCTCGAAGCGGCGCTGGTGAGGCTCGCAGACGGCGAGGTGGTGGACTTGATTTTGACGACGGGCGGCACGGGACTGAGCCCGAGGGACGTGACGCCGGAGGCCACGCTGTCGGTCATCGATCGCGAGATTCCGGGCATTGCGGAGGCGATCCGCGCGGGGGGGCTGCAGCATACACCGCGGGCGATGCTCTCGCGGGGCGTGGCCGGGCTTCGGCGGCAGACGATCATCGTGAATCTGTCGGGCAGCCCCCGCGCCGTGCATGAGCAGCTCGACGTGCTGCTGCCGGTTCTGCCGCATGCGATCGAGATGGCGTCGGGCGTACCGGCGGACTGCGCGAAGGACCCTCGCGGCCAGAGCTCCTAGTGCCCAGGAGCCTGTCGGGGAAAAGATCAACGCAGAGGCGCAAAAGCACAGAGGCGCAGGGGCTTCAAGGTCGGGAAAGCGACCGAGGGGCCCGTGGGGGAGGCGGCGGGCGTGACAACGCCCGGCCGCGTAGGGTTGTCTCCCCTGGCTCATTCCACGGCAGGTAGTCCCGAGCCATGGCCGCCAAGAAAGGTCCGTCCGCCGCTCGTCGATCCCCGACACCCGGTTTGCTGGAGCTGGGCGGGTGCTCGACAACATGACGGCCCACCCGCACGCCCACGATTCCACGTCTCACGCCACACCTTTCACCCGCACGCGCACGCGCACGCCTACCAACCACCCTGGCCGCCCGACCACACGCTCGTGCCCAAGCAGCTACTGATGCACATGCGCCCGGCGGGGCGTGGTCGTGCTCGTGCGCGTGCGCGTGGAAAGCGTTGGAAGTGAAGCGTCGGGGGGGGGGGACGTGGGGGCATAGCTGTTAGCAGTTCTGGCGACGGTCACGGTCACGGTCACGGTCACGGTCACGGTCACGGTC
>JAJZQG010000050.1 GCA_021847645.1 Myxococcales bacterium | reverse complement strand
TCGCCCGGGAGGGCGGAGTCGGGCAGGCCGCTGCCGGCGTCGGGTTGCGTCACCAGCTCGGGGTTGCCACCGCACGCGGCGGCGAGCAGCACGCTCAGAGGAAGCAATCGACGGAAGATGTTCATGGGCCACCATCCTGACGGGGAAGATAGAATGGACAGCATACCACACGGAGTGAGGAAGGATGGCGCGCGGTAAACGTGGTGAGCGCGGAGCCGGAACGACGCGCGGTCTGGGTGAATGGGAGGCGGGTCGCTCAGCCGGCGCCGCGCTTCGCCATCGCCTCGAACCGATCGCGCAGCTTGGCCGGCACCGACGCCTTCGTGCCCGACGCGTAGTCGAACGTCACCAGCACGCCCTTGCCGATCGCCGCAAGCCGTTGATGCCGGTGCGAGTACACCGCGTACTCCATCGTGAACCGGTCCGGTCCCACGTCGGTGACCCGCGTGCCCGTCGATACGGTGTCGGGGTAGGTGAGCGGAACGAGGAACCTGCACTCGGTCGAGGCCAGGATAGGACCGATGTGGGACGACTCCATCACCTCGAGCACAGCGGTTTCGCGGAAGTAGGCAATCCGGGCGTTCTCGAAGTAGCGAAAGTAGACGATGTTGTTGACGTGGCCGAACGAGTCCATCTCGCCCCACGCGACCGGACACTCCACCACAACCGGGTAGTCCTTCAACGCTTCGATCACGACAGCGTGCTCCTTGGTTCCATGTGACCAGGAGGAGGCTAGCGCCGCGAGCTCCCGGAGGCCAGCCGTGCGCCAGCGCACCGGGCGCGCCCGGTGGGCGGCGCTCACGACCCGAATGGGGTTGTTGCGGACAAGGCGGTCGGCTTGCCGTCACAGGATGACAGCCGCCACGATCAGCGGCTACACTGCGCACGACAGTTGAGCGGATGCGAAGCCGCGCAACGAGGTGCAGACCAGATGGCGCATGCGAAGCAGCTTCATTCACCAGGCCAGGCAGCGTGGGTGCGCTCGGTCATCGTGGGCCTCGCGCTGCCGGCTCTCGTCGGGGTAACGCGCACCAGCCAGGCTGAGCCCCCGCCCGCGGCGAGCGGCACCGCGGCCGCCGCGCTCGCCACGGCTCCGCCCGGATCCGTCGAGCTGTCCCCGCCGCTGCATGCCGCAGCCCCGCCTGCGCCGACGCCCGTGTCCCTCGCGCCGTCCCCCCCGCCGCCGCAAAGCTCGCGCGACAGCGGCGACATGACGCTCGCGTACGCCGGATTCGGCACGGCCATCGCCGGTGCCGTGGTGGGTGGCATCAGCGGTGTTCTCGCGCTCTCCAAGACCTCCCAGCTCAGAACGGATTGCGGCGGCACCGTGTGCCCTGCCTCCAAGCAGAGCGACATCGACTCCGCGAGGAACATGGCGGGCTTGTCCACGGTGTCCTTCGCTATTGCGCTCATCGGAGTCGTCGTGGGAGTCAACGGCCTGGCCGTGGCCTCGGGGCCCAGCACGCAGACCTCCGCAGCCACGCAGCCGTTGCAGGTCCGCCCCATGGTCGGTCTCGGATCGGCCGGCCTCGAAGGGAGCTTCTGACGTGTCGAACAACCACGTAGTGGGGCTGCTCCGGCGAGCGGGATTCGCCGGCGCCCTCGGCGCGCTGCTCTGGGGCGCCATGTCTTGCGAGGAGATCTCGGGCATCCACGACTTCACCGCACAGCCGTCCCACGCATGCGCCGACGGCGGTTCGTGCGCGAGCGACGGCGCCGTGGCCGAATCCGGTGCTCAGGATGACGGAGCAACCGGAGGCTCGGCCGGCGCGGCCGATGCTGCCACGCAAGACGACGGCGCGGGCGGCGCAGCCGGATCGGCCGACGACAGCGGTGCGGCCGGAAGCGGTCCGTAATCGTCCGTCCACCGACTTTTGTCTTTGCCCCTTGCCTTTTGCCTTTGCCTTTGCCTTTGCCTTTGCCTTTGCCTTTTGCCCGGCTTCGCGGCCACTCTCAGGGACCTCCGAACGACGGATGGGTCCACGACATCGTGGCTTCAGAACGGGACGATCCTTGGGTTGGAAGCCCCTTGCCGAACGTCTGTCAGGATCGCCTCTCCCCGGGCGTCCAGCCCCTGCAGCAACAAGGACGCTGCGAGCGAGTTGTCATGAAATTCATCCACGCCGCCGACATCCACCTCGACAGCCCGTTGTCCGGCCTTTCCGCCTATGCGGACGCCCCGACCGATCTGCTGCGATCCGCCACGCGCGAGGCCTTCTCGAACCTGGTGGGCCTCGCCGTCGACGAGCAGGTCGCGTTCGTGGTGATTGCGGGGGACCTGTACGACGGCGAGTGGCGAGACTACAACACGGGCATCTTCTTCGCGCGACAGATGGGCCGGCTCGACGCGGCCGGGATTCCGGTGTTCCTCGCGTACGGCAACCACGATGCGCAGAGCGATCTGACCAAGCGCCTCGTGCTGCCCGGCAACGTGCATTCCTTCTCCGCCAGGCGGCCCGAGACGTTGCGCCTTTCCGAGCTCGAGGTGGCGCTGCACGGCCAGAGCTACAAGCACGAGAAGACCGAAGACAACCTCGCCGTGAACTACCCCGCAGCGGTGCCGGGTTGGCTCAACATCGGTGTGCTGCACACCGCCCTCGAAGGGCACGCGGCTCACCAGCGTTATGCGCCTTGCGCCGTGGAAGAACTGGCCGCCAAGGGCTATCAGTACTGGGCGCTCGGGCACGTGCATGAATATCGAATTGCCCGGCAGAATCCCTGGGTGGTCTTCCCGGGCAACCTGCAGGGGCGCCACGTGCGGGAAACCGGACCGCGCGGCGCCGTGCTCGTCACGGCCGACGGCGCCGAGATCCGCTCGGTCGAGCGTGTGCTGACCGACGTGCTGCGATGGCAGGTGTTGCCGGTGGACGTGAGCGCGGCGGCCCATCTCGCGGACGTCGTGAAGCTCGCGGGCACAGCGTTCGACAGGCTTCTGGCGCAGGAGCCCGAGGCCAGGCCCATGGCGGTGCGGATCGTGCTGACGGGCCGCACGGCCGCGCACGGCGAGCTGTTCGGCGGAGAGCAGCAGCTGCGTGCGGAAATGGCCGCGTTGGCCGCCTCCCGCTCGGCCGATCGGGCGTGGATCGAGAAGCTCCGGCTCGAGACGTCCCCAGCCCTGTCGGCCGCCGAGCTCGCGTCGCGCGCCGACGCCCTGACCGAGCTGCACAGGCTGCTTGCCGACGCGCCCGGCGACCCCGGGCTCGCGGCCAGCCTGCTCGACGATCTGCAGCAGCTCGCCGGCAGGGCGCCCAAGGAGCTGGCCGATCTGGTGCCCGCGCTCGAGGCCATTCGCAACGGCGCGGTCGGCCCTATTGTCGAGTCCGCGATTCCGGACGTGCTCGCACGCCTCGTGCAGGAGGGCTGACCGACATGCGCATCGAACGCCTCGACCTCCTGCGGTTCGGCCACTTCACCGACCAGAGCATCGCCCTGCCGCACGCCGGCCGCGACCTCCACGTCATCGTCGGCCCCAACGAAGCCGGAAAGTCCACGCTCCGAAGCGCCATCCTCGATCTGCTTTTCGGCATCGAGACCCGCACGACCTTCGATTTCGTGCACCCCAAGGCCGAGCTGTGCATCGGAGCGTCGCTGCGGCACGCCGACCGTGTGCTCGAGTTCCGGCGAATCAAGAAAGCTCGTTCCCTGACCGATCCGGCCGGCGCCGCCTTGCCGGAAGACGCCCTCGCCCCGTTCTTGAACGGCGCGAGCCGCGAGTCGTACGGCCAGATGTTCGGCCTCGATCACGATCGCCTGAAGTCCGGCGGAAAGGCCATCCTCGAGGCGTCCAACGACGTAGGGCGGATTCTGCTGCAGTCCGCTACGGGGTTTTCGAACCTGGGACGGGTGCGCGATGCGCTCGAAACCGAGGCCGACGGGCTGTGGGCGAAGCGGCGCTCGGCGGACCGGCAGTACTACAAGGCAGCCAAGCTGCTCGAGGAGGCCGAGGCCGAGCTCAAGCGCACCAGCGTCCGGGGCAAGGACTGGGCCGAGGCGCGCGAGCGTGTCCTTGCGCTCGACCAGCAGCTCGAGGGCTTTCGCAAGCAGTATGACGAGCTCGAGAGCGAGCGAATCCGGCTCGACCGCATTCGCCGTGTCGCGCAGTTCCTGCGAGAGCACGCCGAGGCCACGCGCGCCCTGCACGAGCTCGGGGAGATCCGTCTGCTGCCGCCCGACGCCGCCAGGCAGCTGGCGGACGCCCAGGTGGCCATCACGGAGGCAACGGCGATCGCGGCGCAGGCGACTCGCAACCTCGAGGAGGTGCGCAAGGAGAGAGCCGCCGTGGTGGTGGACGATCAAGCGCTGGTCCACGCCCAGGCGATCGAAGGGCTGGCGAAACGATGCAACCAGACGGAGCCGTACGAGCGTGACATCGCCAAGCGCGAAGCCGAGGTCACGGCTCATTGGGATACGGTGCGCGACGCGGTGCGCCAGCTCGGCTGGACGGCGGGAGACGAAGCGTCGTTGCGGGAGCGGCTTCCGGCGCTGCCCGTGCGGCGCACCCTGACGAGCCTGATCAAGCGGCACGGGGCGCTGCGCAAGGCCGTGGAAGCGGCCGCCGAGGCCGTGAATGCCAAGCAGCGCGAGGTGGCCGACAACCAGCGGGAGCTCGAGCAACAGCCCGCCGTCGAGGTGCCCGTCGAGCTTCGAGCGGCCCTCGATGCGGCGATCAAGCTCGGGGACACCGGCGCCGCGGCACGGCGCGAGGCGGGCAAGATCGCCAAGGCACGCAGGGATCTGAGCGCCGCCGAAACCGAGCTCGGACTGTGGCGGGCCGGCGTCGCCGAGCTGCGTCTGCTGGTGCTGCCGCCCGTGGAGCTCGTACGCAACCTGCGCGCCGAGCAGGACCGCATCGAGCGCGAGCTTCGCGAGGCGACCGCCAGGCGCGAGGAGCTTACGCGGGATATCGCCGCGGCGCAGCTGGCCGCCGATCAATACCGGCGATCCCATCGCGCGGTCACCCACGACGAGCTGGCCGACATGCGCGCCGTGCGGGACCGCATCTGGCAAGACATCAGGGATGGGCACCGGGCGCTTTCCGAGGCTGCACAGGACTACGAGCGTGCGGTCGGGCAAGCCGACAAGCTGGCCGATCAACGCCACGACCGGGCGCAGGAAGCTGCGGCGCTCCAGCTCGAGCTCGATAAGCTGGCGCAGCAGCGGCAGCAGCTCGGCCACCTCGAGGGCCGCTGCGGCGAGCTCGAGACGGCGCTCGCACGCCATGCGGCCGATTGGATGTCGCACGCTGCGAGGATGGGATTTCCGGACATGCCCTTGGTGGCCTACGAGCAATGGCGGACAGCCCGGGAGCGGGTGCTCGCTATTGCGGAGTCTGTCGAGCTGGCCGAGACCGAAGCAGGTCAGATGACCGAAGCGGCGCAGGCGGCGTCGGCAAGCCTGCGCGCGCGGCTCGACGCGCTGGGGCAAGCGGCGCCCGATGGGGCGGGCCTCGAGGTGCTGGTCGCCATCGGCAACTCGATGCTGGAGTCGTCGATCAAGTCCAAGGAGAGGCTGAGGGAGCTCGGACGCCAGGTCGCCATCGGCGGCCGCGATCTGGGCGAGCTGGCCAACAAACACGAGCGCGCGGCGGCCGAGATGCAAGCGTGGGAGTCGGCGTGGGCCGAGGCGACGGCCAAGGCAGGGCTTGCCGGGGCGGATACGGGTGCGGTCGAGGGGGCCCTGGTCCTGTTCGATACCATCGACGGCGAGCTCAAGGCGATCCAGGACATCCGCGACAACCGCATCCGGACCATGCGCAGGGACCTGGATGACCTGGCAGCCCAGGCGCGGACTCTCGCGCAGGCCATCGCTCCGGAGCTCGCCGGCCGTCCCGCGGCAGCGGTGTCCCAGGCGCTCTCGGCGCGGCTCGCCGGCGCCATCGACCGAAAGAAGGCTGCCGAGCGCATCGACGCCGAGCTTCGCCGGCTCACCACCCAGCTCGAGGAGGCCGAGGCCGCGATCGCGCAGGCCAGGGGACGGCTGGCGCCGCTGATGGAGGCCGCCGGGACACAGGATACGGCCGAGCTTCGCGAGCTCACCGCGCGCTCCGACGAGTCACGCCGATTGCGCGATAGCGTGCAGCGGGCCCAGCTGGCGGCCGAAGGCGCCGGGGACGGGCTGAGCCTTGCCCAGCTCGCCGAAGAGGCCGCGGGCGCCGATCTGTCCGCGATCCTCGAGCGCGTGGGCGAGATCGGCAGGCTGCAGGACGAGCTGCGCGCCGGGCGCGAGAGAGTCTCGGCGGAGCATGCGACCGAACAGCAGGCGTTCCTGAGAATCGCCGGTCAGGACGATGCCGCGGGCGCCGCGACCAGGCGTCAGGATGCTCTCGCGAAGATGGCGGATGCGGCGGATCGCTACATCAAAGTGAGAGTCGCCGAACGGGTGCTCGGCTGGGCGATCGAGCGGTATCGCGAGTCGACGCAAGACCCCATGCTGGCGCGGGCGAGCGAGGTCTTCGCGGCTCTCACGCTCGGATCGTTTGCGAGGCTGACCGTGGACTACGACGCAGGCCGGCCCAAGCTCGCCGGCATCCGCCCGGACAAGCGCTTGGTGGAGACCGACCGCATGAGCGATGGTACCCGCGATCAGCTCTATCTCGCGTTGCGCCTTGCCGCCCTCGAATTGCACGTGAGCCAGGGCCACCCCTTGCCGTTCATCGCCGACGACCTGTTCGTCAACTTCGACGACGCCAGGGCCCGCGCGGGCCTCGAGGCGCTCGGCAGGCTGTCCGAGCGTACGCAGGTGATCTTCCTGACGCACCACGCGCACCTGCTGCCCGCGGTCCAAGCGGTGTTCGGGTCCGAGGCGAATGTGGTGAATCTGGGCCGGTAGCGCCCTCGCACCATGATCACGTAACCAGGCGCGCAACCAGACGCTCCAGCTCCGCATCCGGTGTCGGGCAACCGCCTTGCCGCTCGATGGCCCGCACGCGCGCCACCACCTGGATGACCAGCTCTCGCGTCGGCTGGACGAACTCGATGGCACCGACCATGCCCTGCGTGATTTGCGGGAACACGTCTTTGCCCGACGTCCTGGGTACGACATACGCGTCGTTGACCGCGTTGCTCGCCAAAAGCGCAGCCAGGAACTCCAGGGGCAGCTGCCGCGTCTTCGGACGAACGTTGTAGATCGACTGCAGCGTAACCAGGCCGCGACGATCGATGCCCACCCGCAGGGTCCGGCCGGTCTTCACGACAACGAGCTTCTTTGCGGCATAGACCGCCGGGTCCTTCCTGACCTCGGAGTTTCGGACCCATCCCGTGGGTTGGGGCTGCGAGAGCAGCGCATGCACGCCGGCGCCGGCCAAGGCCTCCACCAGGCCAGGGTGCCGATCCGAATCGGCCTGGACCAGGGCCTTCTTGCCGATCTCCTCGCCGCGGCTGACCCATGCACAATCCTCCAGGCGCAGACGCTCACCGGTTCGACAAGCGGGTCTGGCCGCCGGACGCCGGGGCACCCAAGGCTGGGCCGGGTCCGGCGTGACCGCAACACGCACCCAGTCCGCATCGCCGTCCTTGGAGGACCGATACGATATCGTGGTCGTCGGGCTCCCGCGATTGCCCGCGCCCAGCAGGAATACGCTCACGGCCGCATCGAACCTGGTTCCCGCGTGGTCGGCCGCGACACTGCCGTAGTGCTCTCGGACGAACTCCCGAACAACGCCCGGCTCCTCGCGAGCGAGGATTCCGTCGGGCAGCACGAGCCCGGCCGCGCCGCCATCGCGCAGCAGGCTGGTCGTCCGCTCGAGGAATAGCCAGCAGACGTCCCATTGTCCGGCCGCAAGACGGTAAATGGGCTCGAGGACCGGAGGGCGGCGCTCGCCGAAGAGATAGGGCGGATTGCCGACGACGGCGTCGAATCCGGATCGATCGTTCATCGCGGGATCGCGGGGCGCGAAGACCTCGGGGAATTCCGCATACCAGAAGAAGGGCCGCGCGCCGGGGACCGGCCCGTCGTCGCAGACGGGCGCGGTGCTCTCCAGCGCGAGCCTGCCGAGCGAATCGCCGTGGCGAATCGCGTGATCGAGAAACGCCAGGGTGTCGTCGGGCGCGCCGCAGGCGAGCCGGAGCGAGAGCCTCGCCAGGTCCACCGCGACAGGGTCCTTATCGACGCCATAGAGACAATGCTGGGCAATCTGCCGACGCGCGTAGGGCACGATGTCCCCGCCGGCAGCCACGCCGGAGGGGCGGCCATGACGGGCGTAGGCCTGCGCCAACTCGTCGCCCAGCTGCCGGCAGGCCTCGATCAGGAACGCGCCGCTGCCCATGGCGGGATCGCAGAGCTTGATGGCCAGAATGCGATCCGGGTCGGGATGGGGGCCGAGGTTCTCGAGGATGGGACGCAAGGTCATGCGAACGAGCGGCTCGGTCAGCGCTCGCGGGGTATAGTGGGCGCCCGATCGGCGCCGGTCGTCGGCGGGCCGGAGAACCAGGCCGCCCCTGGGGACGGGGCGCGGCGTGAGGGGCGAGAGGCGACGGCCCAGGGCGCGAACCAGGGTCTCGATGTTGGCAGCGTTTCGGAGAGCCTTTGCGGCGTTGTCGGGCAGCGCGGCGCCGGCGGTGTTGGTCACGTGTTGCGCGCGATCGGCGCCTGGCAGGGCGAGCAAGGTCTCGAGCCCGACCAGGGCGTGGTCCTTGCCGACGGCGATGCACGTCTCCGGCGCGCGCTCGGGGCGCAAGCCAATCAACCTCTCGTAGACCGAGCCGAGGTGCTCGGCGTCGAGCGCGGGGTATGACACCGGCATGCCGTCGAGCAGCAGGAGCTTCTCGAGCACGCGCAGCACGACACGGTCGCTCATTCTGGGCGCCGCACCGTCATACGCACCGGCGAGCTGCAGGAGCCGGGGCCATGCGCGAAAGCTCTGATCCATGCGGTCGGGGGAGCGCGACGCGTCCAGGCGAAGCTGGTCGAGCAGGACGGTCAGGGATTGGGGGCGGGCGTCGGCGAGCAGCAAAAAGACGAGCCGGAGGACGAGCGCGAGCAGCCAGCGGTAAATGGAGTCCGGGTCGGAAGCCGGCGTATGAAGTGCATCGCGCGAGGGGGGGACGCCGCACGCGAGCTCGGCGAGGGCCTCGAGCGTCTGGCCGGCGAGCCTGGCGGAGGCGAGGGGGGGCGTGCCCTTGTCCGGGGTCGGGACGGATGGAGGCACGATCGTACGGGACAACGTCACCTGCTCATTGCGGGAGGGAAGGCCAAGCGGAGGAGGCTGGTCGTGGGGCGCATTGTCGCGAAGGGGGCGGAGTCCGTCAACGGAGGGCGTGGGCGTTTCGGAGAAGGTGAACGCAGAGGTGCAGGGGCTTGAAAGCAGCAAAGGCGTCCGGATGTTGGGAGGGGGTGGTCCCGCTTGGCAAGGGCGATATGGATACGCCGAGCAAAGTCCGACCATTCCCCTGATTTGGGAGAGGAGCGGTATTGAGTCCAGGCGAACCCGGCGAAACAAAGAGAAACATGACATGGCTCGTTCCGCGGGCACTGCGCTGCACCGCCGTCGCGCGCGCTTCGCCGCCTCGCGATGGTCCTGTGCTTTTGCAAGGCCGTGCTGTGCACCTGGCCTTGCCGCTCGCGCCCGCGGAGTTGAGGCACCCCGAAACCGTGGGCATCGACATCACGGGCGAGCCCCTGCCAGAAAGGGTCGTGGGCGTCGACCCGCGCTGCCCGACCCCGTCGAGCGCGCGCTCGCCGACCGCATGGGACGGCATCGACCCTTCCGCGCCTGACTGCTGACGCGACGATGATGGCGGCGTGAAGGGGGAGCGGCGTGCGCGCGACGTCGCGCGGCGCGGCGTTGAGCTGTGCCCGGCGTCGGGGCTGAAGGGCGAAAACGCTTGGGTACCAGCCTTGGAATCGGGAGGGTCGGTGCGGTGGAGGCTCGTGACAAGGCGCATCGCAGGGCGCGTGGCGACGCGTGCGCTACCCGCTGCGCGCCTGCCGTCGCCCCGGTCGCCGGGGTTTCCGTAACGTATCGCCAGCTCGCGCACCCAACACCCGCGGCGGTCCGAGCCACATCGGCGCGCCCGGGCCTCGCTCCAAGCCGCCAGCGCGTCGGCGAGCGCAGCGAGCGAGCGCGCGACGATCCCCTCGACTTTGTCGCCACGTTCATGTATGGTTTTCCGTATATAGGGCAATTGGTGGACTTGTGTGTGGTGCCAGCGAGATAAGGATCGGGAGCCCTCGCGGGCTCGCCTTGTAGGAGCTACTTGCAGATCACGTCCGGCTGACGACGCCGGGCTGAAGTCCGTCGGTGGCGCGGCCAGGGCATGGCCGCAACCAGGTGGCGGGAGCCGGTTCGTCACGCAGACCCAGGTGTATCGATGTCCGAGACCAAAGCAGCTGCGACGGAGAAGTCCGGCGATTCCGACACGGGTGAAGCACACCAGGCCGAGCGCGCAAGCTCGACCGCTGGGCAGAGTGCTCCCCAAGCTCCGAGCCAGAGGCCCTCTGGCGGGCGGGGCAGCGCGGACAACGACGATCCGGCCGGCCGTGGCGCCGTCACCCCGAAGAGCCTCGAGGAGGCGCGGGGGGAGCTGGAGAAGCGCTACTTCCAGGTCTTCGAAAATATGCGGGAGGGGTTCCTCATCCAGGACATCGTCAAGGACGAAGCCGGGCGCGCGGTCGACATACGATACGTCGAAGTCAATCCGGCGATGGAGCGGTTTCTCGGGAAGACGCGCGCGCAGATCATCGGCAGAACGCGAGCCCAGGTCCTCGGTGCGGCTGACCCGCCTCTGGTCGACGCGCTGCATCGCGCGGTTGTGACGCGACAGTCAACCCGGCTAGTACGGTACTCGCAAGAGACCGGACGCTGGTACGAGGCGCTCAGCTACCCGTTCGGGCCGGACCAGGTGGCCACGCTGCTGCTGGACATGACGGAGAGTAAGCAGGCCGAGCAGACGCTCGTTGATAGCGAGAGGAAGTACCGCCAGCTCGTCGAGAGTCTACAGGAAGGCATCTGGATGATCGACAAGGACGGCAACACCTCCTTTGTCAATGCCCGCATGGCGCAGATGCTCGGCTATGCTGTCGAGGAGATGCTGGGCAAGCCTATGTTCGCCTTCATGAGCGACGCTGGGCGCGCCCACGCGGCTCGATACTTCGACCGTCGCGAGCGGGGGATCGAAGAGCAGACGGACTTCGAGTTCCGGCACAAGGACGGAAGCCTCGTATACGCCTCCGTGGAGTCCTCGCCGCTGCGTGACGCGTCGGGGTGCTACGCCGGAGCGCTGGCCGGCGTGATGGACGTTTCCGCGCGCAAGAGGGCGGAAGAGGCGTTGCGCCTGCGCGAGAAGCAGCTCGCCGAGTCGCAGCGTATCGCCCACATCGGGAGCTGGGAGCGCAATCTGGCGACGGGCAAGCTGGACTGGTCCGACGAGCTGTTCCGCCTGTTTGGGCTCGAGCCCGGGACCCCGCCCGACATCGACCGCCTTGTCGAGCTGGTCCATCCCGACGACCGTACGCTGGTCAGAACGGCGAGGGAAGACGCCATCCAGCACGGGAAGGTCCACAGCTTGGAGTTCCGGTTCATCCGCAACGGCGAGACGCGGGTCGTTCACATGCAGGCGGAAGTGCTGCGCGACGAGACGGGCGCCCGACTTCAGCGCGGGACCGTGCAGGACATCACCGAGCGAAAGCGCGCCGAGTCCGAAATCCAGCAGCGCGAGCAGTTCATTCGAAGCATGCTCGACAGCGTGGACGAGGGATTCATCGTCGTGGACCGGGATTACCGCATCCTCACGGCCAACCGAGCGTATTGCGACCAGGCGGGGCGCTCGGCGGACGGGATCATCGGTCAGCACTGCTACGAGATATGGGGCGGCGACGTTCCGTGCTACGAGCGGGGCGAGGACTGCGCCGTCCGTCGGGTATTCGAAACCGGCAAGGTGAACGCGGCGGCTCACCTTCGCAAGGACGCTAGAGGCAACTTCATCCACCTGGAAACCAAGGCTTTCCCCGTCACTGCTGCCTCGGGCGAGGTCATCTCCGCCATCGAGACCGTCAACGACATTACGGAGAAGCACCTTCTTCAAGAGGAGCGGCTCAAGACCCAAAAGCTCGAATCGATCGGGCGGCTGGCCGGCGGGATAGCCCACGACTTCAACAACCTTCTGCAGGCCGTCTTCGGGCAGCTGTCCCTGGCCAAGCTCTCCGCCCACGACCCGGACAAAGTGGTTGAGATGCTGGACCAGGCGCAGGTGGCGCTCTCGTTGTCGGTGAATCTGACGACCCAGCTCCTGACCTTCGCCAAGGGCGGCAAGCCGGTGAAGAAGCGCCTCGACCTGCGCCCCGTGATCGAGAGCGCCGCCCGATTTGCCCTGAGCGGCTCTCGCACCGGCTGCCGCCTCGCGCTGCCCGACGGGCTGTGGCCCGCGGAGGCAGACGATGGCCAGCTCGCCCAGGTCATCCACAATATCGTCTTGAACGCGAGCGAAGCCATGCCCGACGGTGGCACCGTGGAGGTGTCTGCCTCCAACGTCGAGCTCGCCGCGGGATCCCGTCCAGCTCATCCCGACGGGGGAAAGTTCGTCCGCATCGCTATCACTGACTCCGGCATGGGAATACCCCAGAGCGATCTATCACGGGTCTTCGACCCCTACTTCACCACCAAGAAGAAGGGAACGGGCCTGGGTCTGGCCACTTCCTACTCCATCGTGAAGAACCACGGTGGAAGCATCGAGGTGCTGTCCGAGCGCGACAGAGGCACCTCCTTTGTCATCTACATCCCAGCGCTCGAGCCCGAACCCCGCGACGCCCTCCCGCGGCCGTCCACCACAGCCCAGCAGACGCGGGAGGGGCGCATCCTGGTCATGGATGACGAGGCCATGGTCCGAACCGTCGCCCGGGAAATGCTCAAGAGCCTCGGACATGACGTGGAGCTTGCCGCCCACGGAGAGGAAGCCGTCGAGAAGCACCGACAGGCGCGCGCGAGCGGAAGACCCTTCGATCTGCTCATCCTCGACCTGACGGTGCGCGGCGGGATGGGCGGCCAGGAGGCTTTGCGCAGGATCAAGGAGGTTGAGCCGGATGTGGCGGCCGTGGTGTCCAGCGGCTACTCGGACGATCCGGTGCTGTCTGAGTATCGCTCGTATGGCTTCATCGGACTGCTCAGCAAGCCCTACAGCTTCGACGACCTGAAGGACTGCCTGGGCAAGATCATCAGGTGAGGGGACAGCGCGGCCTGCTTCACCAACTCGATGATGTCTATCGCCCCCCGTGCACTTGAAACATTCCAGGCCGAGCCGCCGGCACTTCGCCCTCGGTCCGAAGCGGCACCACAATGCTCTTCTGCCAGGGGTCGTTGGTCTTCAAGGTCAGATTTCCCGTGGGCGACTGGCCAGCGGCTTCTGCCCCCCGCAGCGACACGCGCACCTCGAAGGCACCGGGACTGCCCAGCTTCACCACCGTCGCGTCAAATACGCTGGTCGACGCGAGGGCCGCGTCAATGCGGAAATCGGCCTTGGAGCTCGACACGCGTAGAATCCGAACCAGCCCGGGCGGCGTCTCCGGATCGAAGACGAGCGTC
Organism: Myxococcales bacterium; assembly: GCA_021847645.1. GTDB lineage: Bacteria > Myxococcota_A > Polyangia > Polyangiales > Polyangiaceae > JAJZQG01. Next base: position 28,976 of record JAJZQG010000050.1, on the reverse strand, counting down.
GAGGGGCGGACCTCGACGTTCCCTCTGACAAGCCAGCTCACGGGCAGCACGATCTCGGGGATCGGGGCCACGCCCGTGGATACCACCACGTTGCCCGCCCCCTCGCCAATCCGCTTCGCGTCCAGCGTGACCCGCACGCCGCGCCGGTCCGAAGGAGGAGTTTTGCCCAATGGCTCCGCGGAAAGCAGGTCCCCCGTCACGGAGGCGATTCCGAGCTTGGCATCGGGAGCCCATGTGCCCTGCAGGGCGACTTCAACCGTCCGACTCGACCCGAAGCGACTTTCGATGTGCAGCGTCGATGGGGCAAAACCGAGGAGCGGGTCGACGTCGATACGAATCGAAAGAGAGAGTGCCGGGGACTTTGGATCGTTGGATTCGAGCGTGATGGCCTTGTCAAGGTTGCCTCGCCTGCCACTCGTATTGAACGTCACCTTGACGTCGGCGCTCGATCCGGGCGCAATTTCCTTTTGGGGAAGCACCTCGACCGAGCATCCGGCTGGTGCGCGGATGTTGCCGATGATCAGGGGGGCGGCGCCCGAATTGCGGATCGGGAAGACGTGGTGCACCGTCTGCCCCTCCACGACGGTCCCGAAGTCGTGGGCAGGGGCGGCGCATTCGATGCGCGGGGCTGCCGTGGACTTGGCAGGCTTTTCGTCGGGCTCCTGCACCGTAGGCCTGCAGCCGGTGCCGGGCACGAACAGGACAATGAGAGCGCAGCAAAGCGAGAGACGAAAAACTCCCATGAGAGCCTATTTACGCGCAATTTTGGAGCAGATTCAAGAGAGAACTTGTGCAGGCGCGCAGCTCTCGGGTCAGAGCTCGAGAGCAGGCGGGAGCTCAGGAAGAACGGGGGACGCTGTCAGTCCACATGCAGCGGCAACCCAGCGAAGAAGCCCTGCAGGACAGCGGAGGTCTGGTCAGGAAGCTCTACCTGAACGTAGTGTCCGGCGCCGGGAAGGTAGGCGAAACGCGCGCCGCGAATCGGCTCAACCACCATGGACCGCAGAACGTCCGCAGGCAGGAAGATGTCGTCGGCGGCGCCAACGACGATAGTGCCCGCCCGGATGCGGTCGAGTTGGTCGGCAAAGCCTCCCGCGGTCCAGGCATCGAAGCTCTCGAGGATGCACTCCGGGGAAATGGTGGCCGCGTCGTCGAGCAAAGCTTGCTTGTCGACGGGGTCAAGCCCGGGGCTGGCAAGATCGAGAATGATGGACTGCATATCACGGTTCCCGCCTGAGTAGCGGAAGAGGCCAATGGCTTCGGGAGGCAGGGAAACGCCGGAGGCCGGGACCGGGGCGAGGGCGGCAATGCCGATGACCCGGCCCGGATGCTCGGTGGCAAGAAGCTGGACCAGCTGCCCTCCCATGCTGTGGCCGACCAGGGTGAATCGGCCGATGTGCTCGTTCCGAACGATCGTCATGATGTCATCGGCGTAGCGCTGAAGCGTGTAGCCGGTGGCGGGCTTGTCGGACTCGCCCGTGCCGCGAAGGTCCGGTACGATGATGCGCAGCCCCGTGGTGTCGAACCCCCCAAGCATCTTGTCCCAAACGCGTCCGGACACCATCCAGCCGTGGACGAACACGACCGGGTTGTCGCCGTTTCCGAAGGCGTAGTAGGACAACTTGACCCCGTCATCGGCCTGCACCGTGAAGGTGCCGCTGGGCGGCTCGTAGGCCGAGGCGTTGGACGAAGCCACTGCAGCTACTGCTCCGATGAGGCAACCAAGCAGTGCGGGCAAAGCATCTCTGCGCATTCCAGTCCTCCTTATAACGAGCAGATAACGACCCACATCCAAGTCGAAGTCTGGAACCTCCTTTCCGAGCGTCGTCACGTCCACCAGCGAACCCTACTGTCTCGGCAACTCCAAAAGTACGCCCAATTTTTGTGTACCTCTCTTCGGGCTCGTATGTCCAGCAAAAACTGCACACTTGCAGCCACAACCAAACCAGGCAAACCAGGCCCAATCCCATTTCGTTCTTGACAACGACCGGTCACCTATGGGACGAACATTGGCTTGAGCAGAAAGGACGGAGGCATGCCGAATGTCATTGCGTCAGATGGGACTCAGCTAGGGTATCGCACCTTCGGCACCGGGGACAACGTCATCATCCTCATCCACGGCTGGATGGTCTCCGGCGTCGTCTACGACGACCTGCTGAAGGTCTGGACCCCGGACGCGCGCCTCATCATTCCTGACCTTCGCGGGTCCGGAACCTCTGCCAAGCCGGACCATGGCTATTCGATTCAGCGCTATGCGGACGACGTTCTTGCCATCGCTGACGCGGAGGGTGCGTCGAAGTTCATAGTCGTCGGCCACAGCATGGGCGGCCAGATTGCCCAGTATCTTGCCGCAACGCATCCAACTCGGGTCACAGGTGAGGTCCTACTTTGCCCCGTCCCGGCCTCGGGCGTGCCCCTGCCGGAGCCGGTTGTGCAACTCTTCGGCACATCGGGGCGGGACCGCGAGAAGCAGCGGTCTATCCTGAACATGGCATGCCGTGAGCTGCAGCACGACTCGCTCGAACGCTTGCTCGACGATGCGGGGAGAATTCCAGCGTCCTGCATTCGGGAGTCGTTCGACGCATGGCGAGCCGGCGGCTTTGAGAGCAAGCTCGACCAGATCCGGTGCCCGACCCTCGTGACGGCGACGGACGACCCCTTCTTGCCCCCAGCGATACTACAGCAGACGGTTGTGTCCCGCATCCGCGGCGCGCGTCTGGCCGTGCTTCCGGGGCCCGGTCACTATGTGCAAGTCGAGCGGCCTGCGCAGACAGCGGCTCTTCTGCAAGCGTTCTTGGCCGGATGCCAGGCGAATTAGTAGACCGACGGCGGGAACCAGGCTCCCCGGTGCAGCCTCCGTGGGCTGCCCGCGGCTCGATCTCAACTTCAGGGTGAAATCGTAGACCATGGATCGCCCCCTCCAAGAACTGGTCAAGCCCTTCTTCCAAGAATCGCGCCGCGAGGTCATCGACTTCGCTACTGACTGGATCTTCGGCCAGTCCGTCGACCTCAAAGGTCACCGCCCGCGCGAGGAGACGCGGAACATCATTGTCAGAATGACCAGCGCCTACGAGGCCGCCCTCCTGCACAACGACTTCGGCCCGCTGGCGGACTTCGTCGAGATGGTGGCGACCTTCCGAGCGTCCACCGAGTTTCACCCTTCCACGCTCCTCAAGGGAGCCGTCTCGGTGCGCCGCGCGATTGAACACCTCGCGCCGCAGCGCTTCACCGACCCGGCGCTCGTGCTGCAGATCGTCGAGGCCTTCGACAACGTGTGCTTCGACACGATGATGCGCATGGCCGACTCCTACGCCGCCAAGCTCAACCACACCATTCTCGAGCGTCGCCAGGAGCTCGAACGCGTCCTTCAAGCGCGGGAGCGAGAGCTCCAAGCCAAGATCGAGACCATTCGCCAGCAGCAAGACATGCTCGCTGCCCTGTCGTCGCCTGTCATCCAGATTTGGGACAAGATTCTCCTCGTCCCGTTGGTTGGCGAGATCACGGCGGATCGTGCCTCGCAAGTCAAACGCAAGCTGCTCGACACCATCGCGGAGCGTGAGACGACCTCGGTTCTCATCGATATCACCGGTCTGACGGTTGCCGATGAGCACGCCGGGGCCGTGCTCGTGAAGATGGTCCAGGCGTGCCGCCTGCTCGGTGCCGAAGGCATGCTCGTGGGCATGTCGGCCGCGGTCGCCAGGTCGCTGATGGATCAGGTCGACCTCAGGGAGGCGAGGACTTTCGCTTCGCTTCAAGACGGGTTGGTCGCCGCTCTCGAGATGTCGGAGCGCGACTCCGATGCCGCCGACGGCTAGAGCCGGCCCATAAGGAACGCCGCACCAACTGGTTCCGGAAATGAGGTTGCAGAATGGCAGTCGATGATACCCCGACGGGACAGGTCGAGGCTGCACTGGACGAGGCCGGCAAAGGCCAAGAGGCTCGGCGCCTCAACGACGCGCTTCAGATCCTGCAACTCGTCACCAAGAGCCTGGATGCCTTGCCCCAGGATGCGCCCGGGGCCATCTGCGAAACCGTACTGTCCGTAAGCTCAGCCTTCGCGCAAGCACGCGCCGCAGTTGCCATGCTCGTCGGCGATAGCGGCCGCTTGGACGTCGTTTCGGCGCTTGGTGTGACCGACACCTCTGCGCTTTCCTCCCCGGAGGCCCAAACCCTCTTGGGGGAGCTGTGTCGGGCTGGCACCCACGCGATGCTGCAGCCCGATGAATTGCGCGCGCGCTGGCCTGCCGCACCCGCATGGTTGCTGGATGGGTTCTCGGCGGTGCCCATCGACTCCAGGGATAGTATGTTGGGCTTGCTTCTGTACGCCGGCCGGCTCGCCCAAGACTCGGACCACCAGGATGGTCCCTTCCTGTCCGTCGTCGGCGCCATCACGGGCTTTGCCCTGGGCCGCGCTTCGGCGCATGGCGCAAGGCCCACGACCATGCCTGACGCCGAGCCCACCGCGCTCCAGCCCCCCGAGGTGCTGGAAAGGGAGCTCATCGAGAGGCAACGCTCCGCCATCGATGAGCTGTCCACGCCAATTCTGCAGTTGTGGGACAACGTGATTGCGCTGCCCATCATCGGAGTCGTCGATTCCCGCAGGAGCCTCGCCATCATGGAGCGTCTGCTCTCGGAGATCTCTGCGAGGCCGTCCCGCTACGTGATCCTCGACATTACCGGCGTGGAGGTGGTCGACACCAAGACTGCCGACCATTTCATCAAGGTGGTCAAGGCCGCTGAGCTCCTCGGGGCTCGCTGCATCCTGACCGGCATCAGGCCCGCCGTGGCCCAGACGCTCGTGGACCTTGGAATCGACCTGTCTGCGGTTCACACCCTTCGAACCCTGCAAGACGGGCTGAAGAAGTGCTTGCGCGCCATGGGTCAGTCGGACATGGTGAGCAAGTCTGCCGCGCGAAACCCGCTGTTGGAGGCTGTACATGCCCGACGCGATGCGCATCCCGATCATCAAGCTCTACGATAGTCTCATCGTCTCGGTTCAGGTGTCGTTGAGCGACCGGCTCGTGGCGGAGCTGCGAGACGACATCACCGATGCGATCGGCCGCACCCATGCGCGCGGTCTCATCATCGACATTTCGGGCATCGACCTGGTCGACAGCTACATCTCTCGTGCCATCCACGACATCGCCTTCATCGCCGGGCTCATGGGGGTTCGCACCGTCATTTCGGGCATGGCGCCCATGATCGCCATGACCATCGTCGAGATGGGAATCGAGCTCAAGGGGGTCGAGGCAGCGCTCAACCTCGAAGCGGCCGTCGAGATGCTGGCGGCGCCGTCGAGTTTGCGTCGGTTGCGTCCAGGTGCCCAATGAGCCAAGTCGAGGCGCTTGCAGCGGCCATTCTCGAGGACCACGTCGGAGGCCCTGCCGCTCGCTGCGTGCTCGCGCTGAGCGCGGCCCGGGCGCGGGTCAGCTTCGACGCGCTGCAAGGTGCTGACATCGCACGGCTCACCGCGGAAATCGATCGGGCCCTTGAAGTGATCTTGCACGACCGCGAAATGCGCGTTTCGTGTGTGCAGAAGGTGTTTGGGCTGCTCCGAAGCTCCGCGCGCGAGGAAGGCCTGGACGCCAAGTCCGAGACCGTCGCCATCCGCACCGAAGCCGATGTGCTGTCCGCGCGATCGATGGGACGGCAGATTGCTCAGGGAATCGGCTTCTCGGCCTCCGCTGAAGTGCAGGTGGTGACCGCCATCTCCGAGCTGGCGAGAAACATCGTGGTCTACGCTGGGCAGGGCGAGATCCGCATCGCCGTGCTCGACGGCAGCCGTCGCGGCATCGAGATCGTGGCGCAGGATCGGGGCCCGGGAATCTCCAACGTCGATGAGATTCTGAGCGGAAAGTATAGGTCAAAGACGGGCCTCGGCATGGGGCTGCGCGGTACGCGGTCTTTGATGGACGAGTTCGAGCTTGCAACGAGCGAACGGACGGGGACGCGAATCACCGCGCGCAAGTTCCTGAGGTGAGAATGGAGATTGGCGCGTTCCAGAGAACCCTTCGCGGGGAAGACGTTTGCGGGGACGCCTATGCGGTCGTTTCCAAGCAAGAGACGACGATCGTGGTCGCCGACGGATTGGGGCACGGGCCGGAGGCGGCGGCTGCAGCCCAGCTGATTTGCAGGTACGTCGAAGAGCACGCAGACGAGAGTCTCGACACAATCCTGCAGGGCGCCACGCTGGCAGCCAAGGGCACGCGGGGAGCTGCCGTTGCACTGCTGCGCATCGGCGCCCGCCGCCTGAGCTTCTCTGCGGTAGGGAACGTGGAGCTACGCACGCTTACACGACGCCCCTTTTCCCCGGTCGGCGCTCCCGGCATCGTAGCCCGGCCTCTGCGCAGGGTCAGGGTATTCGAGCACCTGTTCGATTCGCAGGATCTGTTCGCGCTCTTCACCGACGGGATTTCCACCAGCTTTTCCCTGGATGGCTACGAGTCGCAGCCGGTGCAGCGCATCGCTGAGTCCGTCGTGTCGAGCCACGGCAAGGCCCACGACGATGCGACCTGCGTCGTCGTTCGGGTTTGAGTGTCCTCGGCTGCCTGCGAGATCGGCAGAGAAGCTCTCGACACGGGAGCCACGAAGAGCACGGAGGGCGGATGTTGTCGATTCGGTCGGGCTACGCTTGGACGCGGCACGTGTCGTCCATCGGGCTGCACTGCTGCATCAAGACAACAAGACCTCTTTGGGCTCTGCGCCTCCGTGGTGAATGGATCCATTCTGTCGGGTGGGGGCGATGACAAAGCGGCTCGAGTGGATCGCGAGGCATGCGGCCGATGCGACGTGGAGCGCGGCGCGGGCTGCGGAGTTTGCCCGCGAGCTGGGGTTTGCACCGGAAGACGCCTGGGCGATTGCGATTTCCACCAGCGAGCTGGTAACCAACGCGGTCAGGTATGCCGGGTGGGGACGGGTCATCCTTCGCCCGCTTCATGATCCGATGGTGGGGCTCGAGGTGCGCGTGGAGGACAGGGGCCCCGGGATCGCCGACATGGAAGCGGTCTGGGTGGATGGCTACTCCGCGGGACGCTTCGTGCGGGAGCCGCAGGAACGCACCTCTCTCGGGACAGGGCTGGGAGCGGTGCGAAGGCTCATGGACTGGGCGGGCATGGAACGGAGAGAGGGCGGGGGACTAGCAGTGATTGCCCGAAAGTGGGTCGGTACGGTGCCGAGCGCGGCTCGGGCAAGCAAGGCGCGATGAGCTGGGTACTCCGGCCCATCTGGCCGGCCGTTCCGGCCGCACCCGGCCAGCCGTTCCGACGACTTGGCCAGCGGCTCGCGATCGGAGCGTAGCGACGAGGTCTTCTCTTGGCGTTGGCCTTCGCTACCGTCTTGGGCATCGGCTCGTGCGGTTCGCTGTTGATTCCGCGGTAGCCGACCGCCGCTCGCTCCTGTCCCGGGGACGGAACGCCGCACCCGATCTTCTCGCTGTCCCTTGACGGCAGCCCCGGCTCCCCGTACATACGCCCCCGCGTTGACCGCTCCGTCCCTGTCTCCGCCTCCTGCCAACGGGATCCTGGTTCTGGAGGACGGCTATTTCTCTCGGGGCGACCTGTTCTCCTCGGTCGGCCAGGCCAGCGGCGAGGTCGTGTTCAATACCTCGCCCACCGGCTATCAGGAGATCCTCACCGATCCGTCGTACGCTGGCCAGATCGTCGTGCTCACCACCGCCCACGTGGGCAACTACGGCGTGAACGCCGAGGACCTGGAGTCCTCACGCACGCGCGCCGCCGGGCTGATCGTGCGCGACTACCACCCCACGCCGTCCAACTGGCGCGCCAATCGCTCGCTCGCATCCTCCCTCGCCGAGGCCGGCGTGGCCGCGCTCTCGGGCCTCGATACCCGCGCCCTGGTGCTGCACCTGCGCGACACCGGCGTGCTGCGCGGCGTGGTGCGCGCCTTGCCCCATGCCCTGTCGGGCCTGCCCCTGGCCGGCAACCTCGCCGATCACCCGCACGACGACCTCTCGCGCATGGTCCGCGATGCCAGCGACGTGCCCCCCATGGCCGGACTCGATCTCGCCAGCCGCGTGACCTGCACCGCTCCGTGGACCGCGGGCGATGCGTCGTCGAAGCTGCACGTGGTGGCGCTCGACTTCGGAATCAAGCTCAACATCGTGCGCCAACTCCATCACGTGGGCTGCCGCGTGACCGTGGTGCCCGCGTCGACCCCGGCCGAGCAGATCCTTGCGCTCGAGCCGACCGGTGTGTTGCTCTCCAACGGCCCGGGCGACCCGGAGCCGGTGACCTATGCGGTCGAGACCATCCGCGCCCTGCTCGGCCGCGTTCCCATCTTCGGCATTTGCCTGGGCCACCAGCTGCTCGGCCTGGCCTGCGGCGGACGCACCTACAAGATGCGATTCGGACACCGCGGCGGCAATCACCCGGTGCGCGCCCTCGAGACCGGACGCATCGAGATTACCGCCCAGAACCACGGCTTCGCGGTCGAGGGCTCGTCGCTCGACGGGCGCCAGGTCACCATCACGCACGTCAACCTGAACGACGACACGGTCGAGGGCCTGCGGCACCGTCGCTACGCAGCATTCTCCGTGCAATTCCACCCGGAGGCGTCGCCCGGCCCGCACGACAGCCACCACCTGTTTCACCGGTTCGCTCAGATGATGGAACGGGGTCGATGAGATGAAAGGCAAAGGGCGCACGATCCTGGTGATCGGCAGCGGGCCGATCGTCATCGGCCAGGCCTGCGAGTTCGACTACTCCGGAACGCAGGCGTGCCGCGCGCTGCGCGACGAGGGCGCCCGCGTGGTGCTCGTCAACTCCAACCCCGCTACGATCATGACCGACCCGTCCGTGGCCGATCGCTCTTATGTCGAGCCGCTGGTGCCCGACGTGGTCGAGCGCATCATCGAGCGCGAGCGGCCCGACGCGATCCTGCCCACGGTCGGCGGGCAGACGGGCTTGAACCTGGCGATCGCGCTGGCGGAGCGCGGCGTGCTCGAGAAGTTTGGTGTGCAGCTTCTCGGCGCGAGCCTGGAGTCGATTCGCCTGGCCGAGGACCGGGAGCTGTTCGCCCGCGCCATGAAGGGGGTCGGGCTGAGCACGCCCACCTCGGCGATCGTGCGCAGCCTGCAGGAGGCCGACGCGGCCCTGGAGAAGGTCGGCCTGCCCGCGATCGTGCGCCCCTCGTTCACGCTCGGCGGCAGCGGCGGCGGCATGGCCTACAACCGCGACGAGTTCCGCGACGCCGTCTTCCGCGGCCTCGAGGAGAGCCCGAGCCACCAGGTGCTGGTCGAGCAGTCGGTGGCTGGCTGGAAGGAGTACGAGCTCGAGGTCATGCGCGACCGCGCGGACAACGTGGTCATCGTCTGCTCCATCGAGAACCTCGACCCGATGGGCGTTCACACGGGCGACTCGATCACGGTGGCGCCCGCGCAGACGCTCACCGATCGGGAGTACCAGGCGATGCGCGACGCCGCCTTGCGCGTGATTCGCAAGGTGGGCGTCGAGACCGGCGGCTCGAACATCCAGTTTGCGGTCAACCCGCGCGACGGCGCCCTGGTCGTGATCGAGATGAACCCGCGCGTGTCGCGCTCCTCGGCCCTGGCGAGCAAGGCCACCGGCTTTCCCATCGCCAAGATCGCCGCCAAGCTCGCCCTGGGCTACACCCTCGACCAGATCCCCAACGACATCACCCAGTCCACGCCGTCGTGCTTCGAGCCCGTGCTCGACTATGTCGTAGTCAAGATCCCGCGCTTCGACTTCGCCAAGTTCCCCGACGCCAGCCGCGGCCTCGGCCCCCAGATGAAGTCCGTGGGCGAGGTCATGGCCATCGGCCGCACCTTCCGCGAGGCCTTCCGCAAGGGGCTGGCGTCCCTGGACTTCGCGCTGCCCTCCCGCGACGAGTCCTGGCCCGCCACGGCCCTGGGCTCGCCCACGCCCGACCGGATCTTCGCCGTGCTCGCCGCGATCCGCCAGGGCCAGCCCCTCGAGGAGCTGCACCGGCTCACGGGCATCGATCCGTGGTTCCTGCACCAGTTCGAGACGATGGCCGCGCTCGAGCGCAAGGTGTCCGCCTATGCCGGAAAGTCGCTCCCCCGCGAGGTGCTGTTCGAGGCCAAGCGCGAGGGCATGACCGACGTGGGCCTGGCGCACTGGACCCGCAGCAGCGAGCAGTCGATTCGCGAGCAGCGAGGCCGCGAGGGCGTCGAGCAGACCTACCTTCGCGTGGACACCTGCGCCGGTGAGTTCGAGTCGTATACGCCTTATCTGTATTCGACCTACGAGTCGCACTGCGAGGCGGCGCCGACGGACGAGCGCAAGGTCATGATCCTGGGCTCCGGGCCCAACCGCATCGGCCAGGGCATCGAGTTCGACTACTGCTGCTGCCACGCGGTCTATGCGCTCGAAGCCGAGCGCGTCGAGACCATCATGGTCAATTGCAACCCCGAGACGGTCTCGACCGACTATGACACAGCAGACCGTCTGTACTTCGAGCCGCTGACCCTGGAGCACGTGCTTGGCGTGGCGCGGCGCGAGAAGCCCGACGGCGTGATCGTGCAGCTCGGCGGGCAGACGCCCTTGAAGCTCGCCGCGGGCCTGGAGAAGGCCGGCCTGCGCATCCTGGGAACGAGCGTGGACGCGATCGATCTGGCCGAGGACCGCGGCCGGTTCGGTGCCCTGATGAACGAGCTGGGGCTGCGCCAGCCCCAAAACGGCATGGCGCGCTCGGCCGACGAGGCCATGCGTGTCGCGGAATCGATCGGCTACCCCGTATTGGTCAGGCCGTCGTACGTGCTCGGCGGCCAGGCCATGCGCATCATCTACGAGCCCGAGGGCCTGGAGCGCTACCTGTCGACCGCGACCAAGGCCTCCGAGGACCGGCCCGTGCTGGTCGACCGCTACCTCGAAGACGCCTACGAGTATGACGTCGACGCGATCGCCGACGGCCACCGCGTCGTCATCGCGGGCATTTTGCAGCACGTGGAGGAAGCCGGCGTACACTCGGGGGACTCGGCGGCGTTCTTCCCGCCCTACCGCATCAAGCCGCACATCCGCGAGGAGATGGTGGCCGTCACCCGCAAGCTGGGCCTGGCGCTGGGCGTGCGCGGGCTGATGAACGTGCAATTCGCCGAGAAGGACTCCGAGCTGTACGTGCTGGAGGTCAATCCGCGGGCGTCCCGCACGGTGCCGTTCCTGGCCAAGGCCACGGGCACGCCGATGGTGCAGCACGCGGTGCGCGTGATGATGGGCGCCACGCTCGACGAGCTCGGCCTGTACGACGACCCGCAGCCGTCGCTGTTCTTCGCCAAGATGCCGGTGTTTCCGTTCCGCAAATTCCCGGGCGTGGACGTGCTGCTGGGGCCCGAGATGCGGTCCACCGGCGAGGTGATGGGCATCGGCGAGACGCCCGGCGAGGCGTTTTTCAAGGCGATGCTGGGCGCGGGGATCGACCTGCCCGAGCAGGGAACCGTGTTCATGTCGGTCAACGACAACGACAAGGCCGACGCCCTTCGGGTGGCCAAGAAGCTCTCCGAGCTGGGCTTCAAGCTGGTGGGCACCCGCGGCACGGCGCTCCACCTGTTCGATCACGGCGTGCCCTCGCAGCTTGTGTTCAAGGTCAACGAGGGACGGCCCAACGTCACGGACCTCATCCGCAACGGCGATATCCAGATGGTCATCAATACGCCGCTGGGCAAAGCGTCGTTCTATGATGAAAAGGCCATCCGCGTGGCGGCTTCGGAGCGCGGGATTCCGTGTATTACCACGCTGTCCGCGGCCGAGTCCGCGGTCGAGGCCATCCGCCATGCCCGCGGTAAGACCATCAACGTCTACGCGCTCCAGGACCTGTCCGCGCGATCGTGAGCCATGTCCTCCCCGCGCATTCCCGACCCCTTGATGCAGAGTCTCCGGGCGGTCGCCCGGGAGCGGGCCGGCAGCGACTCCGCCCATGACTGGCTGCACGTCGAGCGCGTGGAGCGCAACGCCCTTCGAATTGCGCGGGCCGAAGGGGCCGATATCGACGTCGTGCGCGCGGCGGCGCTGCTGCACGAGCTGGTCAATCTGCCCAAGGACCACCCGGACTCCCACCGTTCGGGCGAGCTGTGCGCCGAGCAGGCGCTGCGGGTGCTGCGCACGGTGGGCGTCGGCGAGCCCGCCTCCGAACGCGTGGCGCAGTGTATCCGCGTCCATGGCTGGTCGGCCGGGATGGCGCCCCCGGACCTCGAGTCCGCGGTGCTGCAGGACGCCGACCGGCTCGACGCGATCGGCGCCATCGGCGTGGCGCGGTGTTTCGCTACGAGCCAATCGATGGCCCGCCCGTTCCATGCGCCGCAGGACCCATTCTGCGAGCAGCGCGAGCCGGACGACAAGGCGTACGCCCTCGATCACTTCTTCAAGAAGCTGCTGCGGATCCAGGAACGTCTGCACACGGCCGAGGCCAGGCGCCTGGGCGCCGCGCGCACGGCGTTCCTGCGGGCGTATCTCGATCAGCTGCGCAGCGAGATCGGCTGACGCGGCGCTGGCGCGTATCAGAGCTTGATCGTGGCCGGCGTCACCGCGCCCTTGCCGTCGATTCGCAACACGTGCACGCCCTTGGTCGTGCTCAGCAGCAGCAGGGCAAAGCCCTCGCCGGGAATCACACGCAGGTCCAGCAGATTCGAAAGCACGCGCTTTCCGCCTTCCGTCACGTCGTCGTAGATGACCGTGTCGTGCAGGTCCTTCATCCGTTCCACCGGCCCGAACCGCATGCGCACGCCGCCCACCTCCCCGCCGTGCCAGATGAGCGCCAGATTGCCGTCGATGTCCACGGCCTGCACCTGACGCGTCTCGGTGGGCGCCAGGTCGACCAGGCCGGGAATCATGTCTTCGAGCTGCGCCGTGCCCGGCGTGCAAGCCGACACGTTGCATCGGCTCTGGGTGACCGTGGGCCAGAACCGGTCGACCTTGCGCGCGAAGGTCACCCGCGTGGTCGTGGCCTCCAGACCTCGGCAGGTCAGCTGTCCCCCCGACTGCTCCGAGGGCACGGGAGTCGTCCACTTGTCGTCCGCAAGAAAAGAGATGGAGTCGCGCGAGCGGCCGGCGACCACGACCGCGAGGCCCTTGTCCGTCTTGCAGCCCGTGATCTCGGGCTCCTCCTGGTACTCCTGCACCACGCCGGGCTCCCAGATCTTGCCCGCGGTCAGCAGCGGCCCCGGCTCTCCCGCGCCGTCGGGCAGCTTTCTCGCGTAGAGCCGGATCTCGTCCGCCTCCTTGTCGTATGCCTCGTAGACGAACCATCCCCAGAACAGGCCCGTCGTGTAGTAGGGATTGCCGATCTCCTTGCCGTCGATCAGCTTCCTCTCGAGCGGTGCGGCCCCGGCCGGGTATTGCGCATACCGCACTTCGTGGCCCCCGTCGTTCCACACCAGCAGCGTCGCCCCGCCGTCCGCCCGGGACCAGGCGCCGTAGGTCATCGTGTCCGCGATCTTCTCCCCGCCCGGCCATCGCACGATCCCTGCGCTGCCCCGGTCGCCCGCGAACAGCAGGGGCTGCGCCCCGTCATCGGTCGTGCCCCACAGCCGCAACCCCGGCCCCAGCCGCGCCGCGCCTTCCGGCAGCTTGCCGCACGTGATCGGCCCCTAGCCGCCGCGCGACACAGAACCGGCGGCTCACCGGCGTCGGCCTGTTCGACCAGGAACCAGGTCCGCGGATGAAGGAACGTCTGGACATGAACGTTCACCAACGCAAACGTCTTGCCCGGCAGCCTCGCCGCGGCCGGCAGGCCCTCGAGCACCAGCGGCGACACCGCTTTGGGAGGAGCCGCCACCTCCGGCGCAGCCTCGGCGCTCAGCCCGAACGCGGCAGCGTCCGCCCACGCGCGCTCGATGGCCGGAGACAGATCGATCTGGTCGTTTTTCTCGTCCTTCAGCTCCTTGGCCAGCTTCTCCGCCGACTCCGCCAGACCGTCCGTCTTGCCCCGGTCCCGAAGCGTCTCGAAGACCGCGTGACCGTACTTTGCACAGCTGTCCGGCCACGGATAGTCGCCGTCCTTCGGACGCTTGTCGAGCGGAACCCCCATGACCGCCAGCTGCGTGTTGCGCACCCGCACGGCCGGCGTGGTGCCCGACGGCAGCTCACCGCCCAGCAGGCACGCCGACAGCTCGCTCCACGACACCGCGAGCTTTCTCTGCTGCTCGCGCTCGATCGATCGCAGCGCGTACCACACCACGACCCCCAGCACGAGCACCAGGGCCGCTGCCGCATAGACCCACCGGTAACGCTTCTTGCTCATCCGCTCGAAGTCGACGGATGACAGCTCTTGGTCCTTCTCGTTGTCGGCCATTCCAGGGGTGTAGCCGAGCGGGCGGAGGTGCACAACGGTCGGCGTTCACGCCGCGCTATCCATGACCAGGACGCCGGCACCGTGGATTCTGCCGGAGCGCAGCCGGGACAAAACCTCGTTGGCCTCCTCGAGCGCAAAGCGCTCTACCTCGGTCTTCACCGGTACCGTCGGGGCCAAGGCCAGCAGCTCGTCGCCGTCGCGACGCTCGAGGTTGGCGACCGAGCGAATCGTTCGCTCCTCCCACAGGATGGAGTAGGGGAACGACGGGATGTCGCTCATGTGGATTCCGCCGCAGACCACGACACCCCCCTTGTCCACGGCGCGCAGGGCGGCCGGCACCAGGGCGCCCACCGGCGCGAACACCAGGGCGGCGTCGAGCGGCTCGGGAGGCAGCTCGTCCGAGTCTCCGGCCCAGGTGGCGCCCAGCCGCAAGGCGAATTGCTGCGCGTCGGTGTCTCCCTTGCGGGTCAGTGCATAGACGCGCTTGCGCTGATGAATGGCAATCTGAGCGATGATGTGTGCTGCCGCGCCGAAGCCGTAGATGCCCAGACGCTCCACGCGATCGCCCGCCATCCGGTATGACCGGTAGCCGATGAGCCCGGCGCACAGCAGCGGCGCCGCCTCGGCCATCCCCAGCCCTTCGGGCAGCGGAAAACAATACCGCTGGTCCGCTACCGTGTACTCCGCATAGCCGCCGTCGATGGTATACCCCGTAAAGCCGGCCTCGCTGCACAGGTTCTCCTGGCCCCGAGCGCAGTAGCGGCACGTCCCGCACGTGGAGCCGAGCCACGGCACGCCCACCCGGTCGCCTGGCCGGAAACGCTTCACCCCGGCCCCTGCACGCTCCACCGTGCCCGCGATCTCGTGCCCCGGAATCAGCGGCAGCTTGGGACGCGTCAGCTCGGCGTCGACGATGTGCAGGTCGGTCCGGCACACGCCGCAGGCAGCCACGCGAATCAGCAGCTGTCCGGGGCCTGGCGACGGAATCGGGAGCTGTCGCAGCTGCAGGGGCTTGCCCGCCTCTTCCAGCACCATCGCGCGCATCGTGTCGGTCTGCATGGCTCACCTCGTTTCGGCACGGGGGATTGTGGCGGCCAGAGCCGCCGGAGGCAATGCACAAGGGTGTGTCGCCCGGGCTTGCGGCCGGCCCTCGAGAATCGCAAGATCGGGAGCGAGCAAGGCCATGGCGACCATCTTGATCAGTGCCTGTCTGGCGGGAACCGCCTGTCGTTACGACGGAAAGTCCCTGCCGCACCCCGGCGTCCAGTGGCTGATGGCCCGGCACCGGACGGTGCTCGTGTGCCCCGAGCAGCTGGCCGGGCTCCCCACGCCGCGGCCGCGCCACGAGCTGCTCGACGGCCGCGTGGTCTCCGAGCATGGCGACGATCGCACCGAAGCCTTCTTGGCCGGCGCGCGCGAGGCGCTGCGTATCGCGCGGGAGCACGGGTGCCGTCTGGCCGTGCTCAAGGCCAGGTCGCCCTCCTGCGGACGAGGCCGGATCTACGACGGCACCTTCAGCGGAAAGCTGGTGGACGGCGACGGCGTGACCGCGCGGCTTCTGCTGGACAGCGGTATCGAGGTGAAGACCGACGAAGAGCTGTAGGGCTGGGCGGTGCGTAGTTTCACTCACGCGGCCGGCGGCGTGAGCTCCTCGTAGATCGCGGCGAGCTCCCCATGGACCGCCTCGAACGCCGCGAGCACGCGCGGGTCCAACTGCCGCGGCCCGCTCCGATCGTCACCCTCCGTCAACACGGCACGCGCACGGGCCGCGTCGAGCGCCGGCTTGTACGGCCGCTTGCTCCGCAGCGCGTCGTATCGCTCCGCCACGCTCACGATGCGCGCGGCCAGCGGGATCGCGTCCCCCGACGAACCGTCCGGATACCCGGTGCCGTCCCAGCATTCGTGGTGGGACCGGGCGATCTCCACGCCCATGCGCAGCAGCGCGCTGTCCGGGTGATCCCGCAGGATCGCCCCGATCGCCTCGGCCCCCGCCACCGCGTGGGTCTTCATGACTTCCTTCTCCGGCGGCCCGAGCGGCCCGGGCTTGAGCAGAATCGCGTCCGCGATGCCTCCCTTGCCGATGTCGTGCAGCGCGCTGGCGAACACCAGGTGGTCCACGAACGCCTCGTCGATCGCACCAGCGTACGCGCCATCCTGGGCAAGACGCGTGGCCAGCACGCGGCAGAATCGCTGCACTCGTGTCACGTGACGGGCCGCGTCCGGGTCCCGCGCCTCCGCGAGCTTCGCCAGGGCGACGATGGCGGCGAGGTGGGCGCCGGTGAGCTCGGCAATCAGCTCCTGCTCGCGGGCCTGGTGCTGGCGCAGCTCCGTCTGAAGACGCCGCAACTTTAGGTGCGTTTCGACCCGCGAGTGGATCTCGCTTACCTGGAAGGGCTTGGTCACGTAGTCCACACCCCCGGCAGCGTACGCTTGCGCCTTCTCCGCGGTCTCGGTGTTGGCGCTGATGAAGATGACCGGGATGTCGGCGAGCCGCGGATCTCTCTTCAGCTCCGCGCATACCTGGAAGCCGTCCATGCCCGGCATGTGGATGTCGAGCAACACCAGCGAGGGAGGCTCGGCACGCGCGGCCTCCAACGCCACCTTGCCGTCGAGCACGGGACGCACGCGGTGCCCGCGCGACTTGAGCGTGCGCAGCAGGATCTCGAGGTTGACCGGCGTGTCATCCACGACGAGGATGCTCGCCGTGCCGTGGTCGGACTCGGCCATCATGGCTCCTTTCCGCTCTCCAGCAGAGAGAGCACGCTCTTGTAGGCGAACGCGGCCGCCAACCCGCGAAGCTGCCGGGCCAGCCCGGGGCTGTGCTCTTCCGCCTGCTCGCACAGCTCCATGATCCGATCGTGGTCCGCCGCCAGCGCCGCATGCTGCAAGTCCGCGACGAGCCCGCTGGGCAGGGCCGCCAGCTGGTCCGCACTGCCAGCCTGCGGGGGATCCGATACCGTGCTGGTCAGCGGCGTCATGTATTCGCCGAATGTGTAGCGAACACCGAGCAGGGCCTGGATCTTCCCGAAGAGCGCCTCCTCGCGGAACGGCTTGCTCAGGTAATCGTCGGCGCCCGCGTCCAGGGCCCGCTGCCGGTCCTCCTTGAACGCCGCGGCGGTCACTACGATGATCTTCGTCGCACCGGCCCGGTCGAGCCCGCGAATGCGCCGGATCGCCTCGGTTCCATCCAGCCCGGGCAACCGTAGGTCCATGAGCACCAGCTGCGGCGCCCACGCTTCGTACTCCAACACCGCTTGGGCACCGTTCTCCGCCGTCCGTACGTCGAACCCCACCGGCCCCACCAGCGCCTCCAGGAATGCGCGGTTGTCCGCTTCGTCGTCCACCACCAGCACGCGCACGGCCGCCTGGCCGGCCTCGAGCCCGGTCACGTGGCGCGGCACCGCCTTGGGCGCGCTCGCGTCCGCCACGCCCGCCCGAACGGGTATCTCGAGCCGGAAGATGCTGCCCTTGCCCAGCTCGCTCGAGACGTCCAACGTTCCGCCCAGCACCTCGGCGAACCTGCGGCTGATGGCCAGTCCCAGGCCGGTGCCCGAGCTCGAGCGCCGCCCGCTCTCGGTTTGCTCGAAGGCCTGGAACAGGCGAGGAATCTCTTCTGGGGCAATGCCCGGCCCGGAGTCCTCGACCTCGACCACCAGGCGCAAGAGCGTTGGGTCCTGCGGCCCGGCGCTGACGCTGACCCTCACCGCTACGCTCCCCTGCTCGGTGAACCTCAGCGCATTGGCCACCAGGTTCACCAGCACCTGGCGCAGCTTCGTCTCGTCGCTGACGATGCGATGATGCTCCGCGCCGCCGAGGTCCACCAGCTGCAGCAGCACGTTCTTCGCCTCCGCCCGCAGCCGGAACATGGCGTCGAGGTCGCGCAGCACGTCGCGCAGATCGAAGGTCGACTCCTCGACCGTGAGCCGGCCCGACTCGATCTTCGAGTACTCCAGGACATCGGTGATGACGGCCAGCAGGTGCTCGCCGCTGCGCATGATCGTGCTCACTTGCTGGTTCTGCTGTTCGGTCAGCGCAGGATCGCGCCGCAGCAGCTGGGCAAACCCGAGGATGGCATTCATCGGCGTGCGGATCTCGTGGGACATGTTCGCCAGGAATACGCTCTTGGCCCGGCTGGCGTCCTCGGCCGCGCGCTTGGCCAGGCGAAGCTCCTCTTCGGCCCGCTTGCGGTCGGTGATGTCCCGCGCCACGGACAACACCAGTGTCTTGCCGTCCGCCGAGAATCGGTGGGAATTGACCTCGACCGAGACCAGCGCGCCCGCGCTGGTTCTGTGGGTCGATTCGGCGACAATCGCGCCCCGGCTCCGGAGCTGCGCCATCAGCTCGGAAATCTCGGCGTGCCGCTCGACCGGGATGATGTCGAGCAGCGACATCGACAGCAGCTGCTCGTGCGAGTAGCCGAGCCGGTCGCAGGCGACGTCGTTGACTTGCAGGAAGTTGGCGGGCATCCCCGCCTCGGGCAGCTCGTAGACGAGAATCGCGTCGTTGACCTGGTTAAACAGCATCCGGGAGCGCGCTTCGGACGCGGCCAGCTCCCGGCGCATCCGGTCGAGCGACAGAAACACCTCGGCCTTCGCCAGCAGAACGTCCGCCTGGTAGGGCTTCACGATATAGTCGACCGCGCCCGCGCGATAGCCTTCGAATACCTTGTCCTCCGCGCCGTAGGCAGCCGTCAGGAAGATGATCGGCACGTGCCGCGTGCGCTCGTCGCCCCGCATCAGCTCGGCCAGCTCGAAGCCGTCCATGTCGGGCATCTGAACGTCCAGAATGGCCAGCGCAAAATCGTGGTTCAACGTGGCGGCCAGCGCCTCGTTGCCGCTTTGCGCCGCAACGACCGTCGCGTTCAGCACCGACAACGTCTTCTCCAGCACGAACAGGTTCTGTGGTCGGTCGTCGACGATCAAGATCGATTGGGCGGTGCTCATGCGCGTCTTCCCCCGACCGTGCCGTCGAGCACGGGATTGTCATGCAAGCGAACGACGAGTGCGTTGATCTCCGCCGGCGTCAGCACGGCGGCCACGTTCCCGGCGTCCATGGCCGTTCGGGGCATGATCGGCATTTCGGCCGTGTCCGGTCGCTGAGCGACCGTCAGCCCGCCTCGGGCCAGGACGGCGCCCATGCCCGCCGCACCGTCCTCGTTCGCGCCCGACAACAGGATGGCCAGCAGCTGGGCTCCGTAGGCCCGGGCGGCGGAATCGAAGAGCACGTCGATCGACGGGCGGCAGTGGTTCACCTTCGCATCGGCCGACAGCGCGAGCGTTCGTTCCCGCTCCACCAGCAGGTGATAGTTGGCTGGTGCCACATGGATGCGTCCCTGGTCGACTGGCATCTTGTCGTACACTTCGATAGCGGGCAGAGCGCCGTGCTCGTCCAGCAGGCGAGCCATCTGGCCACGGTCCGAGGGGTGCAGGTGCAGGCACACTAGGATGGGCAGACGGAAGCCGGCCGGCAGCGCCTCGGTCAGCTCGGTCAGGACCGCGAGAGCCCCGGCCGAGCCTCCGATGGCGATTGCCTCGCATTGGGTAGCGCCTCCGGCTTTCATGCCTTCACCACTCGGCGATAGATCCTGGCCGCCCGGTCCACCTCCTCGAAGGCGTCCGCGACGGCGGAGAACTGCAGGTCCTCGTGCGTGCCGATGCACAGGAATCCGCCGTTGACCAGGCTCTCGGCGAACAGCGAGAGCACGCGGTCCTGCAGCTCCCGGTTGAAGTAGATGAGCACATTGCGGCAGACCACCATGTGCATCTCGCCGAACGCGCCGTCGGTGGCGAGGTTGTGGTTGGCAAACGTCAGGTTGCGCTTGAGGCGCGAGCCGACCACCGCCGCTTCGTAGCGTGCGTGGTAGTAGTCCGCGAACGACAATTTGCCACCGGCCTCCAGGTACGCACGCGTGAACTCGCGCATCCGCTCCAGCTCGTAGATGCCCTCCCGCGCCTGCGCCAGAGCCTCGTCGTTGTAGTCCGTGGCATACAACGTTGTCCGGTCGTACAGCCCCTCCTCCTGCAGGACAATCGCCGTCGAGTACACCTCCTCGCCCGTCGAGCAGCCCGCGTGCCACACCTTGATGTGAGGCCACGTCCTCAACACCGGCACGACCAGCTCCCGCAGCGCGCGGTACACGAACGGGTCGCGGAACATCTCCGTGACCGTGATCGATAGCGTCTGCACCAGCCGCGAGAAGACCGCCTCGTCGTGCAGGACCCGCGGGATGAGCTCGGAGACCGATTGGCAGCCGCACGACGGCAGGAAGCCGCGCACACGCCGTGCGATCGACGCCCGCGCGTAGGAACGGAAGTCGTAGCCCCAGCGCTGGTAGATCGCCTCCAGCAGCAGGCGAAGCTCGATGTCCTCGATCTCGTCGGTCTTCACGCGCCTCACCTCGACAGCCACACGCGCATCATGGAAATCAGACGTTCCGGGTCGATCGGCTTGGTCTGGTAGTCGTCCGCCCCGGCCGCCAGGCACTTGTCCCGATCGCCCGACATCGCCTTGGCCGTCAGCGCGATGATCGGCAGCCGCGCAAATCGCTCCTCCGCCCGTATGCGACGGATTGCCTCGTAGCCGTCCATCACCGGCATCATGATATCCATCAGCACCAGGTCCACCGACGGACCCTCGAACAGTACCTTGAGTGCCTTCTCGCCGTTCTCCGCCTTGACCACCTGCATCCCGCGCTCGGCCAGGAGCTTGGTCAGCGCGAACGCCGACCGCATGTCGTCGTCGGCCAACAAGACCCGCTTGCCCTCCAGCACCGCGTCCGAGCCGTGCAGGTCCTTGATGATCCGCTGCTGGCGCGGAGGCATGTCCGCCACCGCCCGGTGAAGAAACAGCGATACCTCGTCGAGCAGGCGCGTGTCGGAGCGCACGTCCTTGACCACGATCGAGTCCGTGTACTCCCGCAGCCGAGCCTCCTCCTCGCGCGTGAGCTCGCGTGCCGTGTGGATGATGACCGGCGGCAGATCGAGCCCGTGATCCCGCGACAGCGTGCGCAGCAGGTCGTCGCCGTCCATGTCCCACAACCCGAGATCCAGGATCAGACAGTCGTAGTGCGTCCGGACCAGTGCCTCGATTACCTGCTGCGAGCTGCTCGCCTCGTCCACCTGCACGTTCTTGTCCTTGAGCAGCTCCACGATGTGACGACGCATCTGCTCGTCGTCCTCCACGATCAGCAGCCGCTTGGCGCTGCGGCTCGACACCTCCTCGAGCATGGACAACGCTTTCTCCAGCGACTCGGGTGTCGCGGGCTTGCGAAGGTGGCCGATGGCGCCCCTGCGCATCAGCTCCACCGTGGGCCCTTCGACCGACACCACGTGCACCGGAATGTGGCGCGTGCGCGTGTCGGCCTTCATGGCCTCGAGCACCTGCCAGCCGTCGATCCCCGGCAGGTTGAGGTCCAACAGCACCGCCCGCGGAACGTGCCGCTGCGCGAGCTCGAGCCCCTCCTCGCCGCTGGTCGCCACCAGGCACTTGAATCCCTTGTTGCGACACTGCGCAGCCAGGATCTTCGCGAACGAAAGATCGTCTTCCACGACCAGAATCACCCGATCCGACTCGGTGACCTTGTCCCGATCGTCGGGCACCAGCCCCAGCGGCCGCGGCGGCGCCCCGGCCGACTGCGGCCCCGGAGCTGCGACCACCGCCGGCGCGCGCTTGGTCCCAGCGTCCGACACCGGAGCGCTCGGCGCCGGGGCCGCGAACGGCAGGTAGATCGTGAAGGTCGAACCCTTGCCGGTCCCGCTGACCAGCGTCAGCTCGCCGCCCAGGATCCGCGCGAGCTCGCGCGAAATCGACAGCCCCAGGCCCGTCCCGCCGTACTTGCGCGACGTGCCTCCGTCCACCTGCCGGAACGCCTCGAACACCAGCTTCTGGTGCTCCGGAGCAATCCCAATGCCCGTGTCCGTGACCGAGATCGCCAGCGATTGCTTTGCATCGAGCCCGCTGCGGCTCAGATCCGTGCCCGCCGCGGGCCGGTGGAACCGCACCGTCACCCCTCCCTCGTGGGTGAACTTCAGCGCGTTCGACACCAGGTTCTTGACCACCTGCTGCAGCCGCTTGGCGTCCGTCTCGATCGCCCCGGGCAGCCCAGGCTCGATCTCCACGCCCAGCGCCAGCCCCTGCGCTTTGGCCATGTGGCCGAACGCCTGCTCGATCACCGTCCCCAGCTCCTGCAGCGATACCCGCGACCGAACCAGATCCATCCGGCCCGATTCGATCTTCGCCAGGTCCAGAATCTCGTTGATCAGCGACAGCAGGTCGTTGCCCGCGTCGTGGATCACCCGCGCCGACGCCACCTGGTCGTCCGTGAGGTTGCCATCCTTGTTGTCCACGAACCCGCGCGCCAACAGCAGCAGGCTGTTGAGCGGCGTGCGCAGCTCGTGCGACATGTTCGCCAGAAACTCGGACTTGTACTTGCTCGCGACCGCCAGCTCCTCCGCCTTCTCCGCCAGGTTCTGCCGCGCCGCTTCCACCTCGCGCGTCTGGCGCACCAGCAGCTCGTTCTTCTGCGTCAGCTCCTCGTTGGAGACGCGCAGCTCCTCCTGCTGCGCCCGGAGCTTCTGCTCCGAGACGCTCAAGGCCTGGGCCTGTTGCTCCAGCTCCTCGTTGGTGACCCGCAGCTCCTCCTGCTGCACCTGAAGCTGTGCGCTCAACGCCTGCGAACGCTCGAGCTCCCGCGCCAGCCGGCTGCGCCCCATGGCCGTCTCGAACGAGACGCCCAGCACGTGGGCTGCCTGTCCGAGATAGTCCAGGTGCATCGCGTCCAGCTCGCCCAGCGTGGCGATCTCCACCACGCCCCGTACCCGGTCCTCGAACAAGAACGGAGCGACGCAAATCTGTCGCGGCACCGTGTCGCCCAAGCCCGAAACCACCCGGATGTAGTCCTTGGGCGGGTCGGTTACCACGATCGGCTTGCGATCCAGCGCGGCCTGCCCCACGAGCCCTTCGCCCGGGTTGAACCGCGCGGGCGCGCCTTGCTGACCCTTGGATGCATAACTTCCCACCAAGCCGAGCGTTCCGGCATCGGCCCCCTCGTCCTCGGCCACGTACAGCAAGCCGACCTCCGCGCCGAGGTGGTTGCACAGCTCCGCGATGGCCTTCTCGGCCAGCCGCTTCTCATCATCCACGCCGCGCATCGCGTCGTTCAGACGCGCCAAGCCACCCTTGAGCCAATCGGTCTGCCGCGTCCTCTCCTTGGTGTCCCGCAGGCCTGCCTGCATCCGACGTATCGACTCGGCCAACCGGCTCACCTCGTCGCGCCCCGGCACCGCAATGGGTGTCTCCAGATTCCCCTTCGCGATCGCGTCGGCCACCTTCGCCAGGCTCGTCACCCGCTTCGCTACCGTGCGCGCCAGCACGATCCCCACAAGCAACGCCAGCGCCAGCGCCGCCGTCATCACCATCGCGAACCGCCGCGTGTACTCGGCCAGCGGCGCAAACGCCTCTGTCTGATCCTGCTTCGCGATGATCGCCCAGTCGAAGTCCGTTCCCAGCGCCTCCTTGAGACCGAGCATTCTGGCCGTCGCCAGCACCGAGACGCCCCGGTAATCCAGATAGCTCCGGGTGCCCAGCCGTCCCGCGAACACGTCCCGCACGATGTTTGTGTCGATCTCCTTACCCAAGACCGCCGCGTTCGGCTCGTCGCGCAGCTTGCTCCGCAACAGCTTGTCCTCGCCGATCAGGAACACCTCCCCGGTGTTGCCGAATCCCGCCTTCTGCTGAAGCAGCTCCGTCAGACCCTTCGCGGAAAACTGCTCGACCACCACCGCGGCCAGACGATCGGAGTCGTCGTACACCGGCGCGCCGATGAACATCGTGGGCTCCGGGCTCGGCTCGTAGTGGCTGAAGTCCGTCACGACGGCCTTTCGGGTCTTGACGACCTGCGACCAGGTCCGGGCCAAGGCGCTGTCCCGGTAGGGCCCGGTGCCAAGATTGGTGCCGAGATCCTTCTCCCCGCTGAGGTTGAACATCACGAGCCCGTCGTCCGCGGAGATCAGGTACACGTTGTGAGCTTCGGTCGTGATCGCCAACCGGTTGCTGAACCCCGCCTGCAAGCGCCGGTACAGCTCCTGGTAGCCCGGGCTCGACACGTCGTATTGGCCTCCGGCGCCCCCCGGCCCGGGATGGAGGTACGCCAGCAGCCGCGGGAGCGCCTCGGTGACCTCCGGCTCGCGGCTGAGCGTGCTGACCCGGGCGCGCACGTTCCACAAGTGCTGTACCACCTGCTGGGCCTTGTCCTCGCGCACCGCCTCCAGCTTGCCGACCACCTGATCGCGCAACGCGTCGCGCGTGCTCGTGTACGAGAACCACCCGAGCACGGCCGTGGTCAGCAACACCACGCCGAAGATGACACCGGCGAACTTGGTTCCCAAGCTGCGCGAAAACCACGCAACAAGGGAATCGTCATCACGCTTGCCTTCACGGCTCACGATGCTGTCTCCTCCAAGGCGGGGTCCGTGCCGCCGATGCGACAAGTCGCGCGCGCTTCGCACGTTCGGGCACTCTGATCATGGCCAAATCCATTCGAAGGCCGGGGCAGCTCGGCGCCGGACGGGATACGGTGTCGGGACGTTTCATGTCGGGGCTCGCTCCGCGCAAGGCCCCAGAGAAGGGATGCTACGCCAGCGCTGCGGAAGCAACAACCGTGCACCCGGTCGTATTCGCAATCCCAGATCGCAGCAAGCGTGTTTCGAGCCAGCCGGGCGAGCCGCCTTCGCAAGCCGCGCGAGCGGGTAATCCGTGCACGGCTCTGCTCACGTTCGTCCGACAGTGCCTGCGTGCACCATCACCGCAGGACTGCCCCCACTGCACGTGCGATGTCGGTGCTGGGTACGACGCGGCGCGCGATCTGAGCTCTCACCGCCGCGCGCTTCCACCGCGACCCGCCCCGCCGCCACTGGCCTGAACACGCCCGGCGAGCACGCCGCGGCCACCCGCGTCGGACGCAACACGAACGTCCCTTGCGTCGTCGTCCGCACCAGCGTCTGGAAGCGGTAGTAGCCCCGCGACATGTCACCCAGGAAAGTCAACACCCGAGCCGGGTGAATCTCCGTGTGGGTCAGCGCTGCCACGACCGGGCTATTGACCGCGGCGCCGCTCGCGGCCTCGATCGCCTCGCGCGTGTGCGCCCGCAGCGCTGGATACCCGTTCTGCACACGCTGCGGCGAGATGGCGAACCCCGGATCGACGGCGTCGCAACTCGCTGCGATGGGGTCCTCGATCACGACCTGCCCGTGGTCTCCCCGCACGTGCACAGCGACGTCCTTCAACGCGAACTGGCCCAGCCCCAGCCGGCTCACGCCTCCTGAGCATGGGAACGGACGCGGGGATCGTTAGTCTGGAATCGCCTGCAAGCCGCGCACGGCGCCAGGACTGTGCGCGCCCCGGACTTGGTGCCGCTCTTTCGAGTGATCGACAGCTACGCTCCAAGCGAGACTCAGATAATATGATGCCCACCCCCGACCGGTCCTCGGCCGAAGCGGCCTGCGGTCCTTCGCCCCTCCCAAATGCGGATGCGTCAGCCGCCGCGGCTTCGGCCCCGCGTGGGAAGGGCTTGCTCATTTCTCTTCTGCGCATTTGCCGCGTTGGGCGTTCGAGCTGGCGGCCGCCACATTTGGGTGGCGACCCGCCACCTTCGTTCGCTACGGCCCTTGTTTGAAGGCATTTGATGTCGGAAGCCGGGTCGTGTTCGGCTCCGATCGGGTGGCGGCCGCCACCCGCGACCCAGCGCGAACGCCATGATTCATCGAGGAATTCGCCAATCTTGAATTGGCACCGATGGTGCTCTTGCCTCGTGCATGGCAAAGCCTCGCCGCGTTGTTCCGGGCGCTTCGTACATGCTCACCCGCCGCGCCTGCCAGCGCACGTTTCGCATGCGTCCCCATCCGGTGACCAACCAGATCACCACCTATTGCCTGGCCTGGGCGGCGAACAAATGCGGCGTCCTTGTGCACGCCGCCGTCGTCATGAGCAACCACGTTCACGTCGTGATCACCGACGTGCGCGGCTGCTTGCCCGATTTTCTACGAGAGTATCATCGGTCCCTCGCCAAGGCGCTCAATGCCTCGCAAGGTCAGTGGGAGAACCTCTGGTCGTGCGAGCAGACCAGCGCCGTGCTCTTGCCGACGCTCGATGATGTGATTGCCAAAGTGGCGTATACAGCAGCGAACCCCGTTGCCGCCGCGCTGGTGGCACAGCCGAAGCAATGGCCGGGCTTGCTGCGGTGGGAGCCGGGCTCGATGGTCGCCGAGCGGCCGCGGGTATACTTCGACCCCCACGGCAAGGCGCCCGAGTCGGTGGAGCTTCGGATTTGCCCGCCGCCGGGTGTCGATGAAGATCACTGGACCGAGCGCTGTCGGGCTGCGATCGCGGACAAAGTCGAGCGGGCTCACGCTGAAGTGGCCAAGCAAGGGATGCAATTTCTGGGTGCGGACGCCGTGATGAAGAAGTCATTTTTGCAGCGGGCCAAGAGCTATCAGGTCAAGCGCGCCATCAACCCCGTGCTCGCCGCGCGAGACGTGTTCGTGCGCAAGGCTTGCCAGAAGGTGCTGCGGGGATTCCGCAAAGCGTACGCGGTGGCGCTCGCGGCCTGGCGCGTCGGAGAGCGTTCGGTGGCATTTCCCGACGGAACTTGGTGGATGCGCGTGCATCATCGAGCGGAGGTGTTGCCAGCGGCGGCGTAGCGCTGTGACGGGCTGATGCACGGGGCTGTCGCGAGGCGGCTCGACGCAGTGGTTTGTCTTGCCGTACGCGACAGTGCGGCGGGGGATTCGTGCGTTTGTTGGCGGGGGCCAAACGTCGCGACGCGGCGGTGCGAGTGGGCGTGGGAACGGCGAGGGGGCCGAGTATCGGCGTGGCGCGGGGGGGCGAACCTGGTTCTGGTTTCTTGCGCGGGGGGGCGAACCTGGAGTATCGGCGTGGCGCGGGGGGGGCGAACCTGGTTCTGGTTTCTTCAGTTCGCAAGATCTCGACGAGGTACTGGTTTCTTCAACGGCGGTGCGAGAGGGCGTGGGAACGGCGAGGGGGCCGAGTATCGGCGTGGCGCGGGGGGGCGAACCTGGTTCTGTCCGTCATCCGTGCGACGTGCGCGCCCGCAGCCGCTCGGCGATCGCGCCCACCAACATGGGTATCGCGCTCGGCTGCTGTGCCAGAAATAACGACGGCTCGATGAGCTCCAGCTCCATGACCATGGGTGCCCCCGATTCGTCGCGGGCCATGTCGACTCTGCCGTAGAGCAGCCGCGGCACGCCCGCGATCCCGGTTCCGAGGGCCAATGCCCGCTCGGCCAAGGCGCGCTCGTCGGGCTCGACCTCGAGCGCGCTCGAGACGCATTCATCCTGCCCGGAGAACCGCGGCTCCTTGCGCACCGCATGTGAAACCCGCCCGTCGACCACGACCACCGCACGCTCGCCCCAGCCGTCCACCGATTCGACGTACGGCTGCAGGAGCATGTCGCCCTCGGTGAGCATCCGAGCGAACCAGCCTTCGTTGTCCGCGCCGACATCACCGCGCCGCACGCGCCTCGTCTCGAACGACGCTGCCGACACGGCGGGCTTGGCCACCGCGTCGCTCCAGCGCTCGCGCTCGAGCAGGGCCTCGAGGGATGGGCCTACGCCGCGCGCAACGAGCACCGTCGGCACGGTGCGGATTCCCGCGTTCGCGAGCTCGATCAAGTATGACTTGTGCGCGTTCCACCGAATCACCGGAGCGGGATTGGCCAGGCGATCGCCCAGCCCATCCACCCAACGCAGGAACGCCGGCAGATGACGGTGGTAGTTCCACGTCGACCGGATGATCGTGAGCGCAGCCGACCCGAACGGCGCATCCGGATCGTCCCACGCCAGGCATCCTGCGCTGAGTCCGGCTGCGGCAAGCGCGTCCAGCAGGATCGGCTCATCGGGGTCGGGCTCGGGGAGAACGAGGCAGGTGGCGAGAGCGACATCCATGAGCGCGCGCAGGCTAGTGGAGTGGGGCGCAATTGGGTAGTCCGCAGGTCGTCCCGGAACGAGCAGTCCCCCGACTGGTGTGATACGAGTCATCGTTCCGCGCCGGGCGGCGTGAATCGTGACCTTGTGCTAAGCACATCTCTCGCTGCTCGGCCGAGGGGGGAACCCACCCCGCTCGGTGTCGCTCTAACCCGCTTTCCACGGAGTGTTGCCCTTGCCTCGAATTGCCTCTCCCATCGCTTTCTGGCTCCTGGCATTCCTCGCGACCACGGGTTGCAGCTCCGGCTCGCCGTCCGCGCCCACCTCCGAGCCCGCTTTGCCTGCCCCGCTGACCGCCCTCGACTACCAGCTCCTTCCCTCGACTATCCAGCTCGATTCCGCCGCGCTCTCGGCGTTGCAGTCGTCCTCGGCGGACGGCGCGCTGACCTTTGCCGGCACACCGGCCGTGTTGAAGGGAATCTCCCGGGGCGCCGTCATCGTGGCCGGTGCCTCGAGCGCAGCGCCCACCGGACTGCTGCGCATCGTGTCCTCCGTGGACTCGACCGCCGACGGCACGGTGCTGCACACGATCGGCGCTCCCCTGCAGCTGGCCTACCAGCACCTGCACCTGAAAGCCGCGGCCACCATCCCGTCCATCGCCAACGCGGGCACGTCCTGGACCTACCCGGACCTCACGCCCAAGGACAACGGCGGCGCGTCGGGCACCCAGTCCATCGACTTCCTGCTCTTCGATGG
>JAJZQG010000049.1 GCA_021847645.1 Myxococcales bacterium | reverse complement strand
CCCTTCGTTTCCCCGCCGAGCTTCGCTGGCGTTCCGTGTTCGCGTTCCTGTTGCTTGTTCCTAGCTGCTAGTTTTCCGGAAGGCTTTTCGGATGTGGTCTAGCAGGATGCGCCGAATGCCCGGCACGCCGCGATGGCCGCCACCTTCTTGCTCCCGGCCTTGTCGAGAATGTACGTGCGCAGCGTGTCGCCATCGCAGGTGGGCATGACGGGAATCGGTGCTTCACCCCCAAAACACTCCTTGAGCTGATCGCATGTTGCGCCGGCCGGAGCGCCGAGAATGCACGCGAGTGCGCTGGCGTCGGCCGGGTTGAGGGTCGGCGCGTTTGCCGTGCGCATCAGCAAAGACGTCACCGCGGTGCCACCGGGAGAAAGCCCGCATACAAGCCCCACCCGCGTGCCGGCGTTGACCACCTGGTCACGCGTGGGAACACGATAGTCGGTCGCCGCCCAGGAACGCGGCGATACGCTTTGCGCTTGAGCTCGTGCTGGCACGCCGTCGACGCCCAGAACCGCGAAGACCGCCGCTGCAGCGGCAACCGGAAGTGCCACAAGCATGCGCGTGCGTGTCGTCTTGCGCGAAGCTCCGTCCGTCTTCCCCCCGGGCGCGTGGAGAGCCGTCATGGTGCGCCTCCGTCACTGGACACATCGTAGCTGTCGCAGCCCCTGCAAGCCACATCAGTGCAATTCTGCAAATTCGCGAGCTGCTGTGTGGCATGCGGACGCCCTTGCTGGCATCGCGCCAGGCACTGGTAGAACTTCGATATGGCCGCTCGCGGCTCGTAGCCTCCACACGCCCGCACGCATCGTCGCAGCGAGTGGCAGCAGTCGCCGTTCGGGCAGTATGTCGAGTTGCCTTCCGCTCCGAAGCAGAAGTAGGCGAAGGTCGGGCAGCGATCCATCGCGCACGCGACACAGCTCGGGGAGTCAGTCGGCATGAGGGTCACGCCGCCGTCCCACGGATTCGGCGTGTCGAGCGGATCGAGCGAATCACCCTTGTAGGGCACCGCCCAGTACGGTTCGGCGACAGGAGCACCCGCCTCGACAGGAGGCGGCAGCGGTACTCCAGCGGGAAACGGCGGAAGCAGGTGCATTCCTTTCATGCAATCGGCCATCTGTTGGCAATCGCTCGCCCGACGCGTGCAGCGCGCGACATTGCTCAGCTCAAAGGCAACGGCCTTCTGGACGAAGTCCTGATCGTCAGATGCAGCCGCCCCTGCGTCGGCGGCATCCTCGGCACCTTCGTCGTTTTCCATGACGAGCTCCTCCACGACACCTCTCACAGCCGTGGCGCAGGCACCGACGACACCCTGGTACTCGTCGGTGCCCATGCCGGTCCCCGGCAGTGGGCCATCGTAGGGGTACTCCGTCTTGCCACATCCCGAACGCAAGAAATCATCGCATGCGCGGGCCGCCTCCGAGCACGAAGGATCGGTGCAGCCGGGGTAACCGTCAACGGCTTGCGGAATCGACTGGCTCGTGCCCGCCTGGGATCCTGCCGGGGCAGGAGCGGGCTCGGACCCCGAGCTGCCGCAGCTGCAACCAGAGAATCCACCGAGCGCCAGCAGCCCGATGCCGGCAACTCCATTCCATGGGAGGATTCGCGCCGACCTGAGCGTATGCATCTTCACCCACTCCCATCCGGTTGATCGGTCACGAGATAACAACAGCCGTACTCCTGGCCGGGATAGTCACCGGGCCCCAATGTGGTTTCCCGTGGCCCGTCGTCTATCGAGATAACGTTCCCATGCGCCGCCCAGTACTTGAAGTCTTGCTGCATCTGTTCGCGGCTCTCGCACGTTACCTTGATGATCGTGTAGGTGCAGTAGTCCTCCTGCTTCCTATCCGAGTATCCGCAGGACAACCCGGGGACGACGGCCGCGCACAGGAGGCAAACGGCGCCCACACAGCTTCGTCGGAGCCTTCGAGCCATCCTGAGCGTCCCCATTACAGCTACCAACTCCCGTCTGGTTCATAGGTCACGAGATAACAACAGCCGTACTCCTGGCCGGGATAATCACCGGGCCCCAACGTCGTCTCCCACGGCCCATCGTCTATCGAGATCACTTTTCCACGTCCGGGCCAGACGGTGAAGTCGCGCTGCATGTCGGCACGGCTCTCGCAAGTCAGCTTGATGACCGTGTAAGCACAGTACTGTTCTTGCTTCTTGTTCGAGGCTCCGCAGGACAACACCGGGAGTACGGCCGCACACAGCAGCCACCCACGGCCGACGCAAGTCGAACGAAATCGACGTCGAGTGATTCTATGCATGCTCAGCACCTCATTCCCAAGACACCTCCACCAGCCCACCGCCTTCCGCGGTCGCACAGCTCGGGAGCATGCGTCCGTTTTGGTCGCATTGACTCTGATTTCCCACCGCCCCCGCCGGACCGATATCGCAGCGGATGCGAGTCGGCAGCTCGGGTGGGAGTGGCGCCCGGCTGCTCGAAGGCTTGCCTCAGAACTGGAAGGTAACAGTCGACATCCTCGAAGCCATTTTTCAGGGTCGATGCCTACCCGGCAATGGCTGGGCAAGGGTCGAGGTTGTTCGGAACACCGTCTGCATCGCAGTCCGTAGCATCGCCTGAGCACTTCGTCTGCGCCGATGCCACGTTGGGAAAAGCCCACGTTGCCAGCGCGAGGACAAGAGCTAACAGTGGTCGGGCCGCTGCCCGCGAATACCTCCAGCTTGACACGCGACGTGCGCCCGTCTTTTCTTCTAGCATTCGCTCGACCTCGGTGTTCACCGGCTGTGCCGGCAATGACCTCGGGAACCTCGTAGCGACCACGCTCCGATTCCATGAGTACGCTGGTCGACAAAGAGTGTCAAGCGAGACCTGGGTGCTCTCCAGGCATCCTCAGAACACTTGACGAAAGGATACCGGTCACTCCGTGTTCGCCGCTATCCTCGCGCCGGGTCCGCACGGCGCCTGGTCGTCACCCGACAAGGGCGCTTGCGAAGTGCGACACGTCACGGATTGTCACTCAAGCTCGTGGCCTGCGGCACAGGATTGTCGCGGGGGGCGATATTCCGGACGACGGCGCCTTGGAGTTCGTGCTACCGGCGTGATCACCGCTTCACCGGGCGGCCGTCGATCCTGGAGCTTGTTGCGCTCGCTCCAGCCGTCTGTCGCTCAGCCGAACCCAAGGAACAACGCTGCTACGAGCACCGAGAGCGCCACGACGCCGGCGATGCCGGTCCACAACATTCGGTGGTCGACCAAGCTTTGCCGGAAGGCGAGCCGGCCCTGGCGCACCATCTCGCTGAGCGTCGCGCCGGTCGATCGCCCGCGCGAACGCAGGATAGGCGCTATCCACCTGGGCGCCAGGTACTCGAGCTTGGACAGCGTACGGCCCAACATCAGCGCCGTGCGGCTCGGCAGCAGCGTCGGGTCCTGCGCGGGACGAGTCGTCGACGTGGCGCTCGGCGGGCGCCACGAGGGCTGAGGCGCCTCGGCGCGGTCGACCCACGACGGCAGCGACCCGCGTCCGGAGGACGGCGCCGTGCGTGAGGACGGTACCGCGGGCGCGCTTGCTGGCAAGACAGGCGATTCGCGCGACAACTGCGCACGGAACGATCGAACCGCGATGACCAGGCGATCGGCCATTTCCTCGGGCGTCTGGAAGCGGGCGTCGCGCTCCTGGGCCAGCGCCCTTTCCATCCACCGATCGATGGCAGGCGGAATCCCAGGCTTGTGCTGCGACGGCGGCGCCGGGGTCTGCCTGGTCATGCTCAACAGCAGCTCGCCCAGCGTGTCGCCCGGATACGGCATCTGGCCCGTGAGGCAGCGGTACGCCACCACCCCCAGGCTGTACAGGTCAGCCCTGTTGTCCACCGGTCCTTTGCCCAACAACTGCTCCGGGCTGATGTACTCGAGCGTGCCCAGCACCTCGTCCGGGCGCGTGAGCTTACGCGCCTGATCCCCTTCGCTCTCGATGCGCGCAATGCCGAAGTCCACCAGCTTGGCGATAGTCTCGACGCCGCTGCCCGTGACGAAGATGTTGGCCGGCTTGATGTCCCGATGAACCACGCCCGATCGGTGCGCCATGGCCAGCGCGCCGCAGACGTGCCGAACCACGCATTCGACTTCTTCCAGGTCGAGCGTCGGCTTGTCGGCGAGTACGGCGTCGAGGTCGCGACCGACGAGCCGCTCGAGCACCAGATAGGGCTGCGCGCCCGGCGCCACGCCATAGCCCATCACGCGGACCACGAAGGGGCTCTCGATGCTCGACAGCGCCTTGACCTCGCGCTCGAAGCGCGCCTGGGCCTCGGCCGAGGCCATCAAAGCGCTCGCGAGGAACTTGATCGCCATCGTCTCGTTGCGGCTCAGCTCCACGACCTCCCAGACGCTCGCCATGCCTCCTTCGCCGATGCTGCGGACCAGGCGGTAGCGGCCGTCGATGACCTGGCCGGCTTGGAAGTCGATCGTGCCTTCTGCCCCCATGGATAACCCCCTACTGCCTCGTGCCGCGCCACAGGCCCGCGGCTCCTCCGGCCCATAGCTCGGTGGTGCCGCGCCCTCGTACCTGCGTGAAAGAACCCGCCAACCCCTTCACCCGCTTCCACGACGTCCCGTCGAAATGACCGACTCCGTCGCTGCCGGCCACCCACACGTCGCCCGCCGAACCTCCCCATATCATCGAGGGCGCGGCCACCGGCGCGTCCATGCGCACGAAGCGCCCGCCCTGGCCGCGATAGATGGCATTCTGCGACGCGGCCGTCACCCACACTCCTTGCCCCTGGTCGACCCAGAACCCGCTCTCCTTGCCGCGGCCTTCGAAGCTCCACGGGAGCTCGGCCCAGCCGTCACCCTCGAGCCGGTTCATGCCGCCGTCGCCGAGCAAGTAGGCAGTCCCGGCAATCACCCACACGCGCAGCAATCCCTTCTGCGCAGGGATCGTCTTCCACCCGGTCCTTCGCTTGATGATGCATACGTCGCCGTCCTTGCAGACGACCTCCGGATCCTCGTCGCCCAGCACGCCGTACAAGCCGGCTGCCGGGGCCCCCGCCAGGCGCCCGATCTCGCGCTTGTCGCGCTCCCAGCGGCCCTGGTGCCAGCGGTCGTAGACTGCCTCCCAACTGCCACCTACGCTGCGCTGCGCGCCCATGATCCGCGGCTTGTCGTCGCGCCCGAAGAAGATCGCTACCGGGCTGTTCGGAGAGCCGATCTTTATGTCTGCAGGCAGGGACAGCTCGTGCCATCCCGACTCGTCCATCATCCACGGCTGATCGGACAGCACTGCCACATAGGGCGGACGTCCGAGGGCGAGGGATCGGACGGGCACCTCGAGCACGCGCTCGAACCGGAACGGCGATTCCCACTCTTCGACGGCCGCGGGCGGTGCAGAGGAATCGGGCGGCGGCGCGGTCGACGCTGCCGAAGCGTCCGTCGCGAGAAACACGCTGGCAGAGGGTGCTGGCGCGGACACGGACGCACGGCTGCTGGCCGGCGGCTGGGGCTCGCCGCTCGCAGGGGGCGGCGCCACTCTCGGAGAGGGCGCGGTCGGACTGCAGGATATGGCGGCTATCCACGATGCCGTCACCAGGGCCGCGGCACTTGTCCGAGCGTATGTGTGCATGAAGGCCTCGGGACTCACATTCAAGGACACGCCGCGACCACGCCCGGCCAGCGGCCCTCCTACGGCTCGACCGTCATGTCCACCTGCACGTCGCCCTGGTCGCCGTCCGGCACGTCCACGATGCCCGAGGTCAGCACGCCGCTGCCGGGTGCAATGGTGGTCTCGACCGTCCAGCGCGACTCGCGCATTTGATCGGCGCGATGACTCCGTGCGGTCACCAGCGGGGACTCCTTGCCTTCGGTGCCCGCGTTGAACACGCATGCCTCGACGCGCAGCGCCTGCTCGACGCCAGTGGCCGGATTGGCCCTCACACCACACACACGCAGCGGCCGCGTGGCCTGGGCGATCTGCTCGAGCGTGTCCGCGAACTCCGGGTGCCCGGCGCGCCGCAGCTTCTCGAGCGTGTCGGCTACGCGGCTGTCGCCCAGATAGGCGAGCATCTTGGCGCCGTGCACGCGGACCGACGGCGTCCTGGCCGTGGTCGAGAGCTCGTAGAAAGCGTCCGCGGACGCAGGCCCTGCGCCGGGATCGCCCAGCATGCCCGAGACGAAGGACTTGACGCGGAAGTCGTCGCCGCGCCCCTTCACCCGCCACTTGACCGCCTTGCCGGGCCCCAGGCGACCTTCCCAGAACAGGTCCTTGCTGTCCAGTACGCGAGGCTTTCGTCCTTCGCCGCCCCCGTACAGGAAGTCCACCGTCAGCACGACGTCTTTCAGGTCGTCTGCCGTGTTGTTGACCACCGCGATTTCCGGGTACATCGACGGACGCTCCGGCGATGTGCGGCCTGGACGATTGTGTGCGAGGACCGACAAGCGCGGGATGCCGTCCTTCCACAGCGGCGAGTCGGCGCGCTCGCACACGCAGGGCGGCAGCACGACCTTGGGCTTGACCGGATCGGCCTGGATGGGCGCGCTGGCCGAGGCGGGAAGCTGCGCGGCCGGCAAGGTGGTGCCCGACACCGACACCCAGGGATCGTTGTTGGCCGCCGAGGGCTCGGGCGACGACATGACCAGGCTCTTACCGATGAGAATCGCCACGACCGCCGCGGCAGCCGCCACGCCCGCGGTGAACAACAGACCTCGCAGGCTGCCCGCCTCCGCCGCGTCCGGCACGCCCAGCTCGGCTGGCGCGGCCGACGGCGCCGGCATCGCGGACGCCACCTGCTCGCGCACGCGGCCTGGTGGCAGATGAAGCGACAACTCCGCGAGAAGCTCGTCGCGCACGGTCTGCGTCTGCGCGTTGAACAGCACCAGGCGCGAGGCGATCTCGCCGCGCATCGTGTGCACGATGCCCGAGACGGTCAGCGACAGTGCCGCGACCAGCACGCCGGACAGCGACGGGAACAACGCGGACACCACCAGCGCGATCGGCACCCACGCCAGCAGCGCCGCCAGGCTCACGTTCCGCTCGATCTTTGCCCTGCGACGGTGGCTGGTCCGGTGATCGAACGCCACGTCGTGGACCAGGCCGGCGAGCACCAGGCGGTTGTAGGGTGTGCGTCCCGGGTCCACCACCACGTGTACCAGGCCGTCGCCGTCGATGATCACGCGCGCGATCTCGTCGTAGGGAACCACGACGTTCTGGCTGACCGTGGCGGGGTAGGGCACGTAGCCCTCGGACCAGGCGCTGATGCGTACGAAGTGCATGCGCAGTCCGGCCGCCGAGCAGCTGAGTTCCACGGTGCCCACGGCGTTGGCCGTTTCGTGGGCGACGGCGATGGCGCGGATGGGCACGGTGGGGCGAACCTGAAGCTCGGCGGCCACCGGGGCGATGCTCGAGCCGGTGCGCGAACGACGCGGGGCCGACGGGGCTGGCCGGGGCTGCGGCGGCAGCAGGGGCGTGGGCGCTTCGCTGCGCAGGGCGGGCGGCGCGGTCGACAAGGGGATCGACGGCAGGAACGGGTTGGGGCGAGAGGGCGGCGCGGACGGTGCGCGCGCAGGATCGTCGCGGGTCAGCCGCAGATCGCCGGACGGGCCAGGGTGTCCTGCGAGCGGGGCAGGGCGCGAGGACAAGACGGACGCCTTCGGGCGGTAGCTGGTTGGCGGGGGCGCGCTGGGCGTGAGGCTCGCGGTCGCGTCCTTGTCCCTGCGCCAGAAGAACAGCACACGCTTCCAGCCGGCCTTCTTCGGAGGCCGCTTGCTCGGCGCAAGGCGGACGACAGGAGCGAGCTTCATGGCTGGATCGCAGGGGCGAAGACTGTAGCACAGGGCGAGCCCGCGGCCCCGTGCGTTTGCGTCGTGTCCCGCACAAGCGGTTAGCCTACGGAATCAGGTAGCGACCCGCCCGCATGACCGCGGCCCCGTCGATGTCCACGTCGCTGTTGCGCGCGGTGAATGCGATCCAGTCCCGCGCTGTCCACGACGCGCCCGTCTTCTCGGGAAACGACAACCCAAGCGAGATGTGAAACGACGGCAGCTTCTGGTTGGTGAAGATGTCGTCGACCAGGCCGGTCATGCCTACGTTGGTCCCGAAGCTGATCAGCCCCGCCCGGTCCAGATTCGGCGTGCGGGCGATGAGCTGCTGAACCTGGCGCACCATCGCTTCATCCTCGCCTTCGATGCCGACGACTGCGCCTCTTGCGAACGTGATCTTCAAGGGTCCCGCCGCCAGCTCCGCATGCACCAGCCCTCCTCCGTCCCCCACCCAGCCGTCGGCCACGTACACGCCGTTGACCGATGACGGGCTGGTGACCAGCTCCCCCGCGGGCAGATTCGCCTTGGTTCCGGGCTGGATGACGCCGCTGGTCTCGTACCACCTGCACCAGGGCTCGCAGTGCACCATCAGATCGGTGCCGGCGTAGCTGCGGACGTGGATGCGGCAGTTCGGAAGGATGCGAAGCCGCAAGGCCCGCGACACCTCCGCGATGCGCAGTGGGCTCGCGGCCAGGCCCGCCACGATCGATCGCCGGGTCACGCCGACCATGTGCGCGTGCCTCAGCCGGTTGGACAGCGCCACGTCCACCAACTCGGCGCGCATTGGGTACTCGCCCCGGTGAAACGAGGTGTGCATCACGCTCGCATGGGCCCGCGGCAGCGCGCGACGGATCAGCGGGTGCAGCGTTCCGTGGGGCCGGGGCCCCAAGTCCTCGAGCACGAACGCCTCGGCCGTCGCACGAAAACCCGATACCGCCGCAACCAGCGCCTCGCCGAACTCCGCGGTCGACGCGTCCGTCACCACCACCACGTGCTCCCCGGGCACGATCGCCAGGGCTCCGTCCATCACGCCGAACGCAGCCGCTTCCAGCCGGTGATCGACGCTCGAGAGCGGCGGCATCCCATCGCCATGGGACAGCGATTTCGGGGGAATGGACATGCGATGAATAGATCATAGCGTTGGGCGACTGGCTGCTCCAGCGCTTGCCGCGGGGCTGGACAATTCGACGCCGAAGGGACCAGCGTGCATTGCGACCGCGCCGGTCGTGCTCTACACGAGCGCCTCGTGAATCGACGAACCGACTTCGTGGAGCGGCTGCGCCGAGGTGTGATGATCCTCGACGGGTCGATGGGGGCGCTGCTGCAATCGCGCAAGCTGCCCGACGGCTACGCGCCGGATCTGTGGAACCTCGAGAACCCGCAAGCCATCGAGTCGGTACACCGCGAGTACATCGACGCGGGCTCGGACATCGTGTTGACCAACACGTTCGGTGCCACCTCGCTGCGTCTGGGCGAATATGGTGCTGCGGCGCAGTTGCGGGAGATCAACGAGGCCGCCGTGTCCATCGCACGTCGCGCGGCCGCAGGCCGAGCCGTGCTGGTGGCCGGAGACATCGGCCCGAGCGGCACCACGGTCGAGCCCTTCGGCGATCTGCCCTTCGAACAGGCCGTGGCCCTGTTCCGCGAGCAGGCCCGCGCCCTGCTCGATGCCGGGGTCGACCTGTTCGCGATCGAGACCATGTTCGACCTGTCCGAGGCCAAGGCCGCGCTGATCGCCGTGCGCGAGGTCGCTCCCGATCTGCCCGTCATCGCCCACATGACCTACAACCAGCGGGGCGTGACCGACACGGGAGCTACGCCCGAGTCCGCCGCCGTGGTGCTCGAGGCCTGCGGCGCCGACGTCATCGGCGTCAACTGCTCGGTCGGCCCCGAGGACATGCTCGAAGTGGTGGGGCGCCTGGGCCGCGCCACCAGCCTGCCCCTGTGCGTGCAGCCCAACGCCGGCTTGCCCGTCCTGCGCAACGGCCGCTCCGTGTTCCCCCAGGGCCCCGACGAGATGGCGCCCTTTGCCCGTCCCTTCGTCGAAAGAGGCGCGGCCATCGTCGGCGGATGCTGCGGAAGCGTGCCCGAGTACATCCGCCGCATCGCGCGGGAGATCAAGGGCGTGGTGCCCCCTCGCACCCAGCGCGAACCCGGCGTATGGCTCGCGAGCCGATCGCGCGTGCTGTGCATCGGCCCGGGCGCGCCCTTCGCCGTGGTCGGTGAGCGCATCAACCCCACCGGCCGCAAGAAGGTCTCCGAGTCCATCCGCGAGGGACGAACCGACCTGATCGTGGCCGACGCGCGCAAGCAGGCCGAGGGCCACGCTTCCGCGCTCGACGTCAACGTGGGCGTGCCGCTGGTCGACGAGGCGGACATGATGCGCAAGGCGGTGATCGCGATCCAGAA
Source organism: Myxococcales bacterium (assembly GCA_021847645.1). Taxonomy (GTDB): domain Bacteria; phylum Myxococcota_A; class Polyangia; order Polyangiales; family Polyangiaceae; genus JAJZQG01. The sequence goes on along the minus strand of JAJZQG010000049.1, from coordinate 32,312 downwards.
CGCGGTCGACCTGCCGTTGGTGCTCGACTCGTCCTACGTCGAGGCTCTCGAGGCCGGCATGCGTGCCTATCCCGGCCGGGCGCTGGTCAACTCCGTGGACCCGGACCCGGAGAAAGCTGACAAGCTGCTTCCGTTGATCAAGCGGTTCGGCAGCGCGGTCATCGGCATGCTGGCCGAGGCCGAGGTGCCCGAAAAGGCCGCCGACCGCCTTCGCAACGCCGAAAAGATCCTGCGAGCCTGCGAGAAGCACGGAATCCCGCGGGACTGGGTGGTCTTCGATTGCCTCTCGCTGACGGTCAGCGCCGCACCGGTCGCGGCAGCGCAGACCCTCGACACCATCCGCGCCGTGGTCCGTGACCTCGGCTGCTCGACCATCATCGGCTTGTCCAACGTCTCGTTCGGCCTGCCCGGACGCCAGGCCGTTCACAACACCTTCCTCGCCCAAGCGATCGGCAACGGACTGGATGCAGCGATCTGCAACGCCACCGACGACAACCTGTGGGAAGTGGCCCACGCGGCGAGCCTGTTCGCCGGCCGCGATCCGGGGTGCCGTCGTTACATCGACCTCGCGGTCGAGCTCGACGAGCGTCGCAAGCGGGACAAGGCGCTGCTGCAGGCCGCCAAGGAAGGCAAGCTGCTCGAGACGGTCGGCGAGGCGGGCAACGACCAGGGCCCGCGGGCGCCAACACCGCGAACGACGCGCGATCTGCTGCACGCGGCGGTGGTCGAAGGGGATCGGGACGCGGTGCAGCGGCTCACGCGCCACGCCCTCGACGAGGGCCTCGAGCCGATCGATCTGTTCATGAACGTGCTCACGCCGGCGATCCGGGAGCTGGGAGACCTGTTCGGCGCCGGCAAGAAGTTCATTCCCCACCTGATCGCGAGCGCCGACGCCATGAAGGCAGGCGTGGCGATCCTGATGCCGCTGCTCGAAGCGTCGGGCTCGGTGGAGAAGAAGGGCACGATCGTGCTGGCGACGGTCAAGGGCGATATCCACGACATCGGCAAGAACATCGTGGGGCTGATGCTGCGCAACTTCGGCTACGAGGTGCACGACCTGGGGCGCAACGTGCCCACCGAGACCGTGCTCGAGGAGGCGGCGCGCCATGGTGCGCAGATCATCGGCCTTTCGGCCTTGATGACCACCACCATGATGCGGATGAAGGACGTCATCGACGAGGTCAGGAAGCGCGGGCTGCCGCACGTGGTGGTGATCGGCGGCGCCGTGACCACCCCGTCGTTCGCGCAGGAGATCGGTGCGGACGGCTACGGGCGGGACGTGGGCGACGTGGTGAACGTGGCCGAGAAGGCGATGGAGTTGTACCGGGCGCGATTCGGGCAAGGGGCGAGTGCGACCAAGTGAGCCCGGGCTCGATGCGGCGGGCGACGGTCGTCATGTGGGGCCCACGGCAGGGGACGACATGCCGGGCGGCTCGCGCTATGCTGCGCGCATGATCTGGAGGAAGCGAGGCAGCGCCTGGTTGATGGCTTTTGCCGTTGGAGCGTGGTCGTCATGGGTCGCTTTGCCGATGCATCAGGCCGCCGCGCAGGACGCACCGATCACGCGCGAGCAGGCCAGGGCGCTGTTCGACGAGGCGTTGGCGCTGGAGGCCGCGGGCAACTACAGCTCGGCCATCGACAAGCTGCAGCAGGCGGCGACCTACAAGCGCACGCCGAACATCCGTTACAACATCGCGCTGTGCTACGAGAAGCTGGGCAAGCTTCAGCAGGCGCTGGGCGAGTACCGGATCGCGTTGGCCGACGCCGAGGCGGAATCGAGCGGGTCCAAGGTAGCAAAGGAGAGTCGTCGGGCGATCGACGCGCTGGAGCCGCGCATTCCGACCATCATCATCACGCTCGGCGAGAACAGCGCCGGCGCGACAATCACCCTGGACGGCAAGGACCTGGATGTGGGCGCGGCGGCCCAGGGGGTGCCCGTGGATCCGGGCTCGCACGTGGTCGACGCGCAGGTGGCGGGCTTTGCGCCGTTTCATCGCGAGATCGACGTGAAGGAAGGCGCGCACGAGACGGTCGATGTGGCGCTCGAGCAGCAGAAGGCCGCGCCCGAGCCGGCCGCTGCGCTCCCTGCCGCACAGAACGAAGCCCCACCCGCCGAACCTGAAACGCCCGAACCTGCCCCGTCCCCGCCCGGCGGCAGCACCACCGCCACGGTCGGTTGGATCGTCGCGGGTGCCGGCGTGGTTTCCCTCGGGGTCTCCGGCCTGTTCTACGCGCGCCGCTCCAGCGCCATCTCGGACCTGGAGGCCGCTTGCGGTGCGGACCGGCAGAGTTGCCCGTCCTCCGCCAAGGACACCTACGACAGCGGCAAGCGCGACACCACCATCGCCAACGCGACGCTCGGCGTGGGCGTCGGCGCCCTGGTGACCGGTTTGGTGCTGGTGGCCAGCGGCCACGCCTCCATGAGCGAGCAGGCGCGCACCGGAACCTCGATCGGCAAGTCGCTGCGCGTCACGTCGTCGCCGCCCGGCACGTGGGCTGGTCTGGGGTTGGACGGTCGGTTCTGACGAGCGACGACGATCGGCGCTCCGGGCGCCACAAAAGCAAGCCGCGAAAGAGCCACGCGCTGGTCGCTCTTTCGCGGTGAATGCGCGACGTCGAAAAACGTCGTGCGAAGACAGCCCAGCTACTTCTTCTTGGGCGTCGGAAGCGGAACGACCGCCGGAGCCTTCGCGGGCGCGGCCGGCTTGGCTGCGGGCTTCGCGCCCTCGGCCGGCTTGGCTGCGGGCTTCGCGGGCTCGGCCGGCTTGGCACCCGGCTTCCCCGTCGCGAAGATCGGAGCGGGCTTCAGGCCCTTGGCCTTCGCCTCGTCGCAGCCGCCCCACTCCACGCCGGTCGGCTTGCCGTCACGCACCAGCACGTGGAACTGCACGCGGCGGTTCTTCTCGTAGGCAGCGTCGTTGTCCGCCGGATCGAGCGGGCAGTAGGGGCCGTAACCCATCGGGCGAAGACGCTTGGCTTCGACACCGAGCTTGACCAGGGCGTCGACCACGGCCTTCGCACGGTTCTGCGTCAGCTTCTGGTTGAGCGCCGCCGTGCCGCGCTTGTCCGCATGGCCCGACACCTCGATCAGGTCCAGCTCCGGATGAGACTTCATCACGTTCGCGATGTCTTCGAGCAGTTTGTTGGAAGACGGATCGATCTCCGCGCTGTTGGTCTTGAAGTTGACCTGCTCGTTGATCTTGATCTCCTGGCCGACCAACTGCACCGTCGGCTTCGTGTCGGGGCAGCCGTCCTCGTCCTGGAATCCGTTGAAGGTCTCAGGCTCGAGCGGGCACTTGTCCGGGTTCGGATTGGCTACCGTGCCCGGGATGCCGTCGTTGTCCGGGTCCGTGCTCGGGCAGCCGTCCTTCGGATCCGGAGGAAGACCGTCTTCCTTCTCCTTCGGGCACTTGTCGACGTCGTCGGCGATCCCATCGCCGTCGCTGTCGAGAGGAGCAGCCGCAGGAGGAGCAGGCGGAGGAACCGAGCCCACCGTCAGCTGCGCCTCGCTCGCGCAACCCAGCATCCCAGCGCCAAGCAGCAGAGCTATGGAAATACCAAGACGTGCTTTCATCGTAAACTCTCCATCAATGGGGGTACCGAATCGCGCTGCCCGTCTGTGTGGCGGACAGGGCGCGCGTTCACTCGAAACAACCCCACGCGCGCCTACGAACGCCTCTGTTTAGTTGAAAGAGGCGGCCAAGGCTACTGAAATTGCCTGGACGCGCAGCGGCCCTCCGCGTGCCTGTGAAATAACCTTTCTGGTTCGCTGTGTTAGGACCGAGGGTCCCATGCCGGCGGACTTGCGCGCAACTAGCCCGTAAGGCGCAGCCGCTTGCGACGTGTCATGGTTCGCTTCCGGCGGCCCCCGTCCCCCGCACATCGTCCGTACTGCCACGCGTCGAGCGTGGCGCCACGACCCGAGTTCGCGCGCGGCCATCGGACGCCTGCAAGCGCTGGACCGACCCTCGCCGTTCCTCGCACTTGCACGCCGCTGCGCCGACCTGCGTGGGACCCATCACTCCGGTTCTGCGCAAGGCTTGGCATGCACCACCCTTCCGCGTATCCGCCCGAGGCCCCCTTGCGGTAGCGTGGCGCCGACATGCTCCGTCACGCGCTCCCGCCCGCAGGCCTCGCTGGCGCTGCGTCCGCTGCCCTGCTCACTTGCGTCGCGTCGTCGGCCAGCGCAGACGCGTTCGCGGCGGACGGCACCTGGCTTGCCGACCCGGTTGCCGTCTTCGTCGAAAGCTTCGAGGATTTCGTGCCTGCGCCCGACTCGGGCTTGTCCCCCTCGAATGCCGTCGACGACGCCCATGCCCTCGATGGCGCCAAGGTGCTGCAAGCGCAAGCCGCCGATCGGGACGTCGATGTGACATTGGCGTTGCCGCACGAGCCCGGCGCCTTCAAGGCCAGTGCGTGGTGCCGCGGTGACTGCATTGCGGGCGTAGCGATCGACGCTGTCGGCGAGGGCCCCGGAGAGTTCTCGCAGATGTTTCCCACCGGGCGAATGACGAGCGACGGCTGGGTCGAGTTCGCGTCCGCACCGTTCATGAGCGATGGCTCGGAGACCACGACGGCGTTCATGTTCTTCATCGGCGCCAGCGTGACCGTCGATTCGATCGAGGTCGTTGCTGCGGAGGAAACGGGTTGGGAGCCGGCACGCGCGTGCGAAGGGCTGCTGGACCCGTCGTGCGACGCAGACCACCTATGTGTCGGAGGCTGGTGCAGGAACACCTCGGGCTGGGTGCCTCCCATGCCCGACGGAGCGGCGCGCGTGCAGCTGGCCGACTACCTGGCGGCCCGCCTTCGGATGTTCTTCGGTCCCTATGACAATCGCAAGCTGCGCTTGCCCGCTGCCCTCGCCGAAACCCAAGGGATGAAGTCGGCCACTTCTCGCTGGCAGTTCTGGAGATCCTTCGCCACCGCGGTCCGTCGCCTGCAGGACAGCCACACGAGCGTCTTCTCCCTGGCCGACTACTTCTTCGAGAATCGGCGGCCACTCAACGCATGCTTCGTTCTGGGCGATGCGGACCTGTCCCATGCAGCGCAGCCGGCTGACCCTGCCTGGCCGGATATCCTGGTCTCGCATGCGGGCGACACGCTCAACTGGGGACTGCACGCCGGAGACCGGCTCGTCGCGATCGACGGGCGCCCTCCCATTGCGTGGATGAAGAGCCTCATCGGGCGGGTCTTCGCCGTGGTGGACGCCGACGATCCGGCCTCGCTGTCGCTGATTGTGGCGGAGATGCGAAGCGCCATTCCGCGTTACGCACGGACGATCTCGGTGCTGCCCTGCGCGGCCTCGGCCTGCGGCCCGCTCGAGGACATCGATGTCGCCTCGATCGCGGAGCAGCCGGCCGGCTCCAGTCCGTCTGTCGTCTCGTGCGATCATCGTCCGGGTGCGTTGGTCGCGGGCCAGCCCGCGGACCACACCTTCGACATGAACGCGATCGCCGGCCCGGTGCTCGGCACCGCGTCCTCCGAGAAGATCTACGGCTTGGTCTGGGACGACCTCATCGTGCAGACCCAGGGTGCGACGCAGATCTCGCAAGCCGTGCAAGCCTGGCGTCAGGACGGCCGAGGGGTGATCCTGGACCACCGCACGGGCAACGGCGGCGCGGGCGCGCCGGGCACCACGGCGTCGGCCGAGCCCATCGTGCAGTTCGTGCGGGCGCCGACGTTCTTCGGTGTGGAGCTGTTCCGCCAGGCCGCCGACGAAGAGGGGCCCGAGACGCTCGCGGCGGGGCTGGACCTGGTCGACAAGTACAAGGCCACGGGCGCTGCCTGGTATGGAGGCTCGAGCAACGCGCGGCTCGACGTGCCGGTGGCGCTGCTCGTTGCTCAGGATGTCTCGTTCAGCGACATCTTCTCGTACGCGATGAAGGGCGCACCGAAGGTCCGCATCTTCGGTCCCAACCCCACCAACGGGGCGTACAGCACCTTCCTGGGCCTGACCTACGCGAGCGGCATCAACTACCAGGTGGCCATCGGCGATACCATCGGCGCGGATGGTCACTCTCTGTGTGGTCACGGTGTGGCGCCGGACGAGACGGTGATGCCGCTCCAGTCCGACCTGGTTGCGGGGCGCGACACGGCCATTGCTCGCGCGCTCGCGTGGGTGCGATCGGAGGTGGCGCCATGATTCGACACGCAAGCTTCGCCATCCTCGCGGCCGCGACCATGCTCGCCGGATGCGGCAGCGAAGGCGGCGCGTCGTCGCCCGCGCCCCGGCCTGCTGGTGCCGACGCGGCTGCCGACGCAGCTCCCGACTCGTCGGCCTCCGATGCGCAAGCCGTCGCGCCCGACGCTGGCGTAGCGGTGCGACGCACGGTGAGCTGGCGCGATCCGTTCGGCGACTACGCGGCCACGGACAACCTGCTGATGGACGGCGACTTCGAGTGGGCCGGGCCATTCACGATGCAGTATCCATGGTTCCGCGACCTGCCCGTGGGCGGCATTTCGGCGCCGGCCTTCGCGGTCGGCACGGCGTGCCGCTCGGGCATCCGATGCGCGAACGTCAGCGGGCAATCCGGAATCGCCGGCTTCGCCATGCGCCCGCCCGCGAACGCGGACCACGCCGATCTGAGCCTATGGATCAAACCCCCGGCCTCCGCGACGTGCGCGATCGCGTCCGTCTCCGTGGCAGGCTGCGTGCTGTCCGACTCGCCCGGCCCAGCCATCGATGCCAACGGCGTCACCCCGGACTCGGACGGCTGGTGCCATCTCGCGGCGACGGTGCCGATGCCCAACGACACGCCCTGCGTGTTCATCTCGGTCAGCGGCCTGGCGCTCACGTCTGTGCTGGTCGACGACGTGGTCATGACCGCGCCTGCGCCGCAGCGCGCCGCATCTCTCGCCCTGGTGAAGGCCGGCGCAGAGCACGCGCGCGTCGTCGATCGTCTGCGGGCGGTCCTGCGCGAGAGGCTCCGTCCCGCCCCTTTGCGCGAGCCCCCGATTCCCCAGATGCTTCGAGGGAGGATCCGATGAGCACGCTGCGAACCGTCGTGGCGTCCGGCACGCTTGCGGCCGTTGCGCTCGTGGCCCGAGCAGCTGCCGCGGGGTCGTTCGATCCGGAAGGCAACTTCTCCTTTGCGCCCGATGCGGTCGCCTCCGAAGGCTTCGAGACCATGCCGTCGTTCGACGCAGACGCGGGCGACGCGGATGCGGGCGCGGCCGAAGCAGGAGCCGGGTCGAACGGGATCGAGGGAATCGAGCCCGTGGCGGGCGACGACGCCCTGCAAGGCAGCCGCTACGCGCGTGTGCGAGCGGCGAGCCCCTGGGACTTCGTGGTGGTGCCGATGGAGGCGCCCACGGTGCGAGCGTCCTATCGCGCCCGGCTGTGGGCCCGGGGCGGCAGCTCGGCCGCCGTGTTCGAGGCCAGGTACGCGACCCGTCCGGAGGGACGCGTGCTGGCGGACATGACGCCCACGGGACGATGCACGAGCGACGGCTGGGTGGAGCTGCAGTCCGGCGCCGTGTCCATCGACGCCGGCGACCTCGCGGGCGTGGCGATTGCGGTGCGTGGCCAGACGGACGTGGACGGCTTCGAGATCGTGCCGGCCGGTGCGTATGTCGAGCTGCCGTCGTGCAGCGGTGTGCGCGACAGCGTGTGCGGACCCGACGCCGTGTGCGTCGGCGGCTCCTGCCGTCAGGGAGCCGCGTTGGTGCCCGGGCTTCCGCGGGCGCAGGATCGCTCTCGCGTGGTGGACCTGCTCGAGACGCGGCTGCGCTGGTTCTTCGGCGGCGCCTACTCGCGCCAGCACTACCTGCCCGACGCCCTGGCCGAGCTCGAGAAGATGCGATCGGCCGGCACCGCCTGGTCCTTCTGGAATCACTTCTCCACGGCCATCCACAAGCTGCACGACTGGCACTCGCACCTCGACGGGATGATGGACCTGCTGAACGTGCCCAAGCACCTGAACCTGTGTTTCATCGAGGGGCACGCCGACCAATCACCGGACGTCTGGCCGTCCGATCCGCGGTATCTCGACCTGCTGGTGTCGCACGTGGGGCCCGGTCACAACCTGGACATGCATCCGGGCGACCGGCTCGTGGCGGTGGACGGCATGCACCCCATCGAGTGGGCGCGGTCGCTGATCGACGTGGATTGGGGCTGGTGGCAAGCCGACGATGAGCAGGTCAACGCCGAATTCGCGGAGCGGATGCGCGGGCTGATCCCGAGGTTCGCGCGCTCCATCACCGTGCTGCGGTGCGACCCGGCCACGCTGGCCTGCTCGGACGTGCCCGAGGTGATCGAGATATCGTCGTTGCCGCCGGACGATCCGGACCAAGCGCCGAGCGTGCAGTGCGACAATCGTCCGGGCTACCACCTGGTCGACGGGCCGGATCCGAGCACGCACGCGGTCGGCGACGCGATCTTCACCGGCCTGCTGGTGGACTCGGCACCGAGCGAGGACCTGTACGGCATGACCTGGGACAGCCTGTGGGGCCCGGCCTATACGAGCCTGTTCCAGCAGAACAATGTCGACTTCGCGGCGCACGCGCGGGGCCTGATCCTCGACCACCGCGCGGGAAACGGCGGCACCATCGACGCCCCGGAGGCGATCACCGAGCTGGTGCGCGACAAGCTCGTGCTGGCGGTCTTTCCGTTCGCGCGTCCCACGGCGGGTTACGAAGGGCCCAACACGCTCGCCGAGGGCCAGGCCATCTTCGACACGTACAAGTCGCACGCGGATATCACCTATACCGTGGGCAGCTCCTCGCCCGACGAGCAGCTGCCGGTCGCACTGCTCATCCAACGCGACGGCTCGGCGAGCGACTACCTGCCTTACGGAATGAAGGGAGCGGCCAAGGTCCGCATCTTCGGCCCCCATGCGACGGCGGGAGCGTTCTCATCGTTCCACCAGCTGAACTTCTGGGGAAACACGGCGCTGCAATTTGCCGACGGCGACACGGTCTCGTTCGAGGGCCAGACGAAGCTCGGCACGGGCGCGGCGCCCGACGAAATCGTCGTGCCGCTGCAATCGGATCTGCTCCAGGGGCGCGACACGATCTACGAGCGAGCGCTGGCGTGGGTGAGATCGGAGGCCATGCCATGAGCGTGCGCGCGACGATACTGGCTTGGGCGAGCGCTGTGGTCTGGGCCGCGGGCTGCGCGAGCGAGACGCCGTCGGTGAACCCGGCGCCCGTTGCGGCGATCGATGCGGCGCCGCCGGATGCGCCGTCGCTGCCCGACGTGCAGGTCGATGCGGAGCCTCCGAGAGAGGCAGGGCCGGTCAAGCGCCTCGTGTTCGATCGCAGCCCGTTCGGCAATCTCGAACATGCCGGCGACCTGCTCATGGATCCGGACTTCGAGTGGAGCACCGGGGCGGGGCAGACCGGCTGGGTCGCGATGAGTGCGGACGGCCAGGAGCGCGTCGACGTCGAGACGGGAGGCCTCTGCCGGTCGGGGCTGCGCTGCGTGAGAATTGCGGGTAGCAGTGCGTTGTACGGCAGGGCTACCGGTGCCACGAGCGGGGCCGCGAAGCTGTTGTTGTGGGCTAAAGTGCCGGGCAGCGCCTGCGGCATCGTCAACATCTATGTCGTTCGGGCCATGACCTACGGCGTTGTGCTCGACGCGCCCGTGAGTCCAGTGACCGACGCACCAGACGCGAACGGCTGGTGCCGGTTCGAAGGCACGGCGCCGCCGCAACCCGAGGCGCTGGGCGTGTACGTCGAGCTCAAGCCCACTATCTTGAATACCTGGGCCATCCTCGACGACGCGTCGCTGCAGCCTGCGGATGGCATGTCGGCGTTGAGCGTCGCGCGTGCCCAACCGGTGGACAAGGCAACGCAGCAGCGGGTGAGGGATCGGTTGGAGTCGATTGGGAAGCGGCGGTGGTATGGTCGCATGCCGTCGGACCGGCAGCGGTGGTGACGGCGCGGCGAGGCGAGCCAAAGCACAGGGACGGAGCGCATGGCAAGACCGACGGAAGAGGGAACACGACTGAGGGACAAGCTCGACGAAGCCGTGCGGAAGGCAAACGCGCGGGACGCGGTGGAGGCGCTGCAGGCGCTGGCGAGGCTGGAGCCCGAGGAGCCGCGCTGGCCGCACCGGCTGGGCGAAGCGCTGGTGAAGGCGGGCAAGAAGGCCGAGGCCGAGCGCGCCTGGGTCACGGCGGTGCAGTTGCTCGAGAAGCAGGGGTTCCTGACGCGCGCGGTGGCAGTTGCGCGCCAGTTGGTCGAGCTCAATCCGCAGCGCGCCGACGTGCTGTCGTCGTTCGACCAGCAATCGACCCGCGCGCTTCGCGCCAAGGCGCTGCAGGCGCCGGCGTTTCGTCCGCCTCCGCCGGTGCCCAAGGACACGCTGCGTCCGCCGCCCCCGCCCGTCGCATTGCCGAGCGCGCCGGCAGCCGGGGCCGTCGCGCCGCCGGTGCCGAAAGCCGTGCTGCGTGCTCTCATGAGCGAGCCGGAGCCGCCCCCCGTTCCGCCTGCGGCGCGCCCCAAGGTGCGCATCTCGCCTCCGGACGGGCCGAGCTTCGTGGGCGGCATGCCGGCGGGCGGTCTGGCTGCGCTGGCCAAGCCGCTCTCTCTCTCGCTCGACCTCACGGCCGACGAGGTTCGCTACGAGGATGTCCCGGCCGAGGAGTCCGTCGCCATCGAGATCGGCGACTTGGAGGCGATGAGCCTGTCCTCGCTGAGCCGGATCGACGACCCGGAGGTGTTGGACGCGTTGCGCGCCGAGCGCGTGTCGAGCTTGTCGGCTACGACGTTGTTTGCGGAGGTATCGCCCGAGGCGCTGGCCGAGCTGGCGCGCTCCTCGAATGTGCATTCCCTGGGCGAAGGGCAGTGGGTGTGCCGCGGGGGCGAGGCCGCGGATGCTCTGTTCGTAGTCGTGGACGGCACTGGCGAGATGCTGATTCACGGCGAGGCCGCGCCGGGCGCGATCCTGACCGAGGGCCAGGCCTTCGGCGAGGCGGCCCTGCTGCGAGGGGGCGTGTACCCGGCCAGCGTGCGGGCCCAAGGGCCCCTGTCGCTATTGCGGATTGCTACCGCGGAGTTGCGTCGCATCGCCGAGGCGTACTCCGACGTGCATCGTGCGTTGTTCGATCTGCTCACTCGTCGTCTGCTGACTCTTACGTTGCAGACGTCTCCCCTGTTCGCCGCGTTCGACGTGCAGCAGAAGCTGGCGCTGGCGCGCCTGTTCGAGGTGCGCCGGGCAGCGCCCGGGATCGTACTCGAGGAGAAGGGAAAGCGCTGCGACGGGCTGTACATCACGCTTGCGGGGGAGTTCGAGGTCGTGCAGGGCGACGATTCGGTGCCGTTGCCTCCGGGCAGCGTGGTGGGGCACGAGGCGCTGCTCAACCGCATGCCGGCGCGCAAGTCGGTGATCGTGATGTCCGACTCGATCGTGCTGCGCATGCCTGCGTCGAAGTTCGGCTCGTTCGCGGCGGAGTTCCCGCCGGCCGTGGCGTACCTGGCAGACGTGGCGTCCAGCTACGCCGAGCCGTGAGGCGGCCGTCGACGGGCGATGACTCGTCACCTCCGGCGCGCTACATCGATTCCGCCTGGCAGATCTCGTCCTGATCGCGTGGGCAGGCGATTCTTACGTGGAAGTGGTCGTCGTGCGGCGTGGAGTCTTCCGGCTGGTGGAGCAGGGCCGCGGCTTCGTTGACATAGGCACGTAGCGCGTCGTGGGCCGCCGCGTAGGCCAGCAGCCGCGCGCGAAGCGGCGTGGAGATGAACACGTGCAAGATGCCCGCGCGGTGGTCCGTGAGCCAGGCCTGCACGAGCAGCCAGTTGCGCTCGTCGTCGAACACCAGGCCGCTGCCGTCGGTGGCGCGGCCATTGCCGTCGAAGGTCACGAAGTGCGTGAGCTTGGCCGGGCGGCCCTTGGCGTCTCGCACGTAGAAGGCCACGTCGGCGTCGCGGCCGCTCTGGTGGGAGCGATGGCCCGGCAGGGGGCCGCCGGGCTCGCGGGACAGATCGCCCACGAGCATTACGGCGCCTGGGGCGGCGCGGGCCACCTCGTGGGCGCTGCGCTCGAGCATGAGCACCAGGGCCGGGTGGCCGTAGGAGTTCGGGCGGCTGCCTTGCTTGATATGCAAATAGGTCTTTTCCCGCAGGCGTCGCGCACGAACCTGCCAGCCGTTGTTCGGATGGCCCACCGAAAGGGACATCAACGAATAGGGCGAGCGCGTGAACCTCTTGGGCAGTACGCGCGAGCCCGAGGCGGGCGCGCTTCCCGCCGCCAGCCACACCGCACCCGCCAGCAAGGTTGCCAACCAGTGCGGAGCGGGGCGAGACAGCGTGGGGAGCATCGAAGCCCTGGCCTACCGCCCGATGCGCGGATGGTCAAGTCTACGGCAGTGTGCCGCATTTCACGCTGAACGGGGGTTCGTGTCAAAGCTCGTCGTCGATTCGGTGAATCTCCAGCTCTACGGCGCGTTCGATGCCTACCACGCCGAGCGGCTGGCGAAGGCACCGTCCGCGGTCGCCGCCCTGCCGTCGGATGTGGTCTGTGTCCAGGAGGCTTGGGGCCCGGACACGCGCGCGGCGATCCTCGACGCTGCCTCGAGCGCGTTTCCGTACGACGCGGTCTTCGACTTCGACCTGGACACGGTGCCGAACGACCCGACGGATCAAAACGGTGTAGTGCCGGCGCCACATACGACCCCCCCGTGCGCGGCGCCCAACGCTGCGTTCGACCAGTTCATCGAGTGCGTCCAGAGCCAGTGTGTAGAGCCGAAGGGCGACGCTTCGGGACGGCCGGTCAACGATCTGAGCGCCTGCCTGACCAGGAATTGCGTCGCGCAAACACTGCCGTTGCTGACGGGGTCGAGCTTGGCTCAAGACAAAGCCTGCTACTCTTGCGGGTTCGTGCAGCTCGAATCGTTTGCCAGCCCGGACCAAACGCGTGCGGCGTGCACGCAGGACCCGCGTGCGAGATTCGCCTGGAACGGCAACACCGGCACCTTCCTGCTATCGCGGTATCCCGTCAAGAGCTCCGAGGCCTGGGTCCTGCCGTTCACCGAATTCCGCGTGATCGTGGCGCGGGCTGAAGTCACGCTGCCGGCGGGCGAGTCGGTCGATGTGTATTGCACCAGCCTGAACGAGCCGCAAGAAGGTGGTTGATGTCCAAACTTGCACGGGTCAGGCGTACCAGGTGCCGATCTCCACGCTCTACGGGTTCCGATCGGGACTCGTGCATGCGCCCTGAGTCCAGGGTGGATGACCTGTCCCACGTTACCCGGTCGCGGCTTGGCGCTCACTCCCCGTACAGCTTCACGCTCCCGTTGCGGCACGCCACCAGGAACTTCTTGTCCCCCGCGGGCACCAGCGCGAACGGGCTGCCGCACGCCGGCTTGTCCACCGCGCGCACGGCGCCGGTGGGCGACACCACGCCGACTCGTCCGTCCGATCGCACGAACGCCACGCGGCCGTCGCGATCGATTACCAGCGGCGGGCTGGGCGTCGTGTACAGCGGTACGGCCGGGCCCGCGTCCGCAGCGCCCTGGTCCGTGGGCGGCGCGGCGTTGAGCGAGGTGCGCAGCGTCTCGTCCGGGCCCTTCATGCCCACCAGCAAGCCGGCCGAGCCGGCCACCCGCAGCACGCCCTTGGGACCGACCGCGGGCGGGCCCTCCATGCCCGGCATGCTCAGCAGCGTGTCGGAGCTGCCGCTCGACAAGTCGAGCTTCACCAGGCGCGAAGCATCGACCACCGCGGCCAGCGAGCCCGGCTCGGATAGGATTGCGCCGTCGCGCACGATGCCGCCGAACGAGCCGACGAGCCGAGGAGCCACGGGCGGCTGCCACCGGTAGACCTTGCCCGAGTCGCCCGTGGCGATCACCCCGGAGCCCGAGGCCACGAGCATGCCGACCGCGCGCTCGGGAAGCGCGGTGCGATCGACCAGCAGGCCCTGCGAGTCGATCTCGGCCAGGTTCGACGCGATCGCCACCACCAAGTGCCCATTGTCGAGAGGCAACGGCGCTACCTTCGGATCCGCGCCCAACGCGCTCAGATCCGCGTGGAATCGCTCGGAGCCGTCGGGGCCGATTCCCCACGCATCGCCCAGCGAGGTGAGCACCACGCGTGTGCCGTCCGATAGGATCACCGGCCCGTCCGAGGCCACGCTCGTGCCCAGACCGTGGTGCCATTGCTCGTTGCCGTCCGGAGTCATCTGCAGCAGCTCGGCGACCGCAGCCGCGATCACGATGGAGCCATTGGCGTCGACCATGGGCGGCAAGGACAACCCGCCGCGGATCTTGCGGTGCCACAGCTCGCGCGGCGCGTCGGGCAGGCGCGCGGCCCGTCCGGTGCGCGCCACGTCGGAGCGCGCCATCGGCTGCGGCCCGAGCGACGGGCCCACCACGAGCGTCACGGGGAAGTCGGGGCGCACGTACTCGGCTGCGGCGTGGTGCACCGCCGCGGTGGCGACGATGGCGGCAGCAGCCGCGGCGGCGATCGCGACGGCAGCTCGGCGCGGCCGTGCGCGATGCGCGCCAGGCGTTCGCTGCGGAGTTCGATCGACCTTGCGCGACAGGTTGTCCGGGCTCATGGGTGGACCGAGTTTGCCACGATCTCCAGGCGGACACGCCAGTGCTCGTCGCTGACGGGCGGAGTGGGCGGCGCGTTGGCACCAGCCCATGGGTCGGTGGTGAGCCGCAGCTTGATGCAAGCGGGCGGGGAGGACGCATCGACCTGGAAGGGCTCGCTTCGCCACGGCGCGAGCAGGTCCTCGGTCGACGGCGCGCCTCCCTTGGCGTCGGCACGGTGCAGGCGCATGGCGATGCCCGCACGCGGTCCGTTGGACGGTGCGAACTCGAGCACAGCGCCGCGATCGCGCGTGCGCTCGACGGCGTCGTCGACCACCCAGCGAACGGTCGACGGGCCGGCGCCTTTCGGGGCGGTGGAACACACGACGTCCACGTCGCCCGTCCAGCCGAAGGTGCCGGTCATCTCGGCGCCGGGCGCCACGAGCGAGGCGCCCGCCTCGGCGTCGTTGGGCTCGACCTCGGCGTTGGCCGCGAGCTGCGCCGGACCGATCGTGAGCTGGTAGTCGTCCGAGACGTTCTCGAGCACGAAGGGCGTGGCGCTCTCGTAGGCGTCCATGTCCTGGGTGACGGCGAACAGCCACGTGCCGGGCTCGACATCGTAGGCGGGCACGAACAGGTTGCGGCCCGGCTTGCCGACGCAGAACTTGGCGCGGCGATTGGTCTCGCCAGACTTGTAGACCATCGTGCACATGGGCATGTTGGGCAGCGCCGTGACCTTGATGGAGATCGCGGATGTGCCTGCGGGGACATCGACGGCGAAGAAGTCGAGGTCGCTTCGCTGGGCATCGATGCGCTTGCCGAGCTTGGCGAGCACGGGCGTGGCAAAGGGCAGGAGCGTGGCCTCGCTGGCCTGGTTGTTGGGCTCGAGCTCGACACCGTGGAAGCCCGGCTTCTTGGTGGCGCTGGCCCAGGCGCGCGCCCCGCCGTACACGACGCCGACGGCAACGAGCGTCGCGGCGCCCCAGCTCATCCAGCGTTGCCTGGCCAGCTTGCGATGAAACGCGGCGACCTCGTCGCGCGTGGCGATCTCGCCGTGCAGCATGGTGCGCGCCAGGCCTTCCCGGTCCTCGTCCTTGTCGGCGGTTCGCGCCGTGGCCCGCGCAATGTCGGCTTCCAGCGCGTGCATCTGCGCCGAGCTCAGCAGCGCGTCGATGCTGGCCTGGCCCATGCCGCCGAGCTGCTCGACCAGGGCGGCCTGCAGCTCCTGGACGGTCTGGAAGCGCGCGGCCGGATCCTTCTCGAGCGCGCGCAGCACGATGGCTTCGACCGCGGGCGCGATGAGCTTCTGGGGCGCACGCTCCCGCGGCGGGATGGGCTGCTCGGTCAGGTGCCGCGTGAACACGGCCATCGGCGACGTGCCCTGGAAGACCGTCTCGCCGGTGAGCGCTTCGTACATCACCGCGCCCAGCGAGTAGATGTCCGAGCGGCCGTCGATGGGGTGTCCGTGGATCTGCTCGGGCGACATGTAATAGGGCGTGCCGACGACTTGGCCGGTGCCGGTCACCTCGTTGAGCTCGGGGGCCTCGCGCAGCTTGGCGAGACCGAAGTCGAGCACCTTGGCGAAGTCGGTGCCGTCGGGCGCGCGCGCGATGAGGATGTTCTCGGGCTTGAGGTCGCGGTGGATGATGCCGATGCCGTGCGCCTCCGCCAGCGAGCTGCAAACCTGCACCATCATGCGGCCGACCCGATCGAAAGGCAGGGCGCCCTCGGCCTTGATCACGCGCGCCAGGTCGCGTCCGCTCACCAGCTCCATGACCAGGTAGGTCAGCCCGTCGGACACGCCGAAGTCGAACACCTGCACGCTGTTGGGGTGGGAGAGGCGTGAGGCCAGCAGCGCCTCGCGCTTGAAGCGGCGCACGACCTCGCGCTGGCGGCTCAGCTCGCCGGCCAGCAGCTTGAGCGCCAGCAGCTTGCCGATCTCGGTGTGCTCGACCTTGTACACGACTCCCATGCCGCCGCGGCCCACGCACTCGACGATGCGATAGCGCCCGGCCACCACCAGGCCGATGAGCGGGTCCGGGCCCTGCGGCATCATGCTGTCGCGTTCGTCGTCGAGCATCTGCATCGCGCTCGAGCGCAGGACCCGGCGCGAGATCGCGCGATCGCCCAGCGTGGTCGTGTCCGTGGGGATCGTCTCGCGCGCGCCGATGTCCGCGTCGTCGACGGCGCGCGGCACGTTGCCGCACGACGCACAAGACTGCGCACCAGGCGGGATCGGCGCACCGCAGTGCGCGCAGGCCACGCCAACCGGGGCGGCCTGGTCGGTCATCGCGCCTGTCCTTTCGCCGGCAGCAGGAACGCGACCTCGAGCTCGGGTGCGGACTTGCCGTCGGGCGTCTTGTACGAGCCCGACACGTAGCCGAACACGCGCACCTTCATGCCCTTCTCGAGCACCGTGGTCGACGAGTCGATCAGACGCACCAAGCATGGCGAGCTAGCGCACGCGGTACCCACGTCGAGCAGGATCACGCGCTCGAAGCCCTGCTGGCGCAGGTCGAACACCTCGCCCTCGAGCGCGACGGGCTTGCCCTTCAGCGCGTCGGTCTGAGCGAACAGGCTCGCGACGGTCACGCTGCTGCCGCTCGCAAAGCTCTTGGCCTCCGCTTGGATGTCGTCGACGCGCTTGACGTGTACCACGACCGTGCGCGGCGCCTGGCCCGGAGCCGTCGCCCGGACGCGGATGTCACTGCCGCCGACCGCCTTCATCTGGACTCTCCTCGCGAACATCCCGTCTGCGCCTGCCGAGAACTTCGTGCCCTCGATCTCCACGACTGCATTCGGTGTGGTGCGTCCCGCGACCAGGAAGTTCGAGTCGGCGATGACGGACTGCGCGCGCGGCGACTGCACCGTCAGCGGGCTCACACCCACCTTCACCGTGATGGTCCCCTTGCCCTGCACGCCGCCGGCAGCCTTGACCTCGTAGGGCAGCGACTTCTCGATCGCTTTGACCTCCGCGCTCGGCCCTTCGCACTGCGCGCTCACATCGACCGTGTAGCTGCCCTTGCCGTCCGAACCGATGGCCACCGGCTGCCCGTCGATCAGGACCGTCGTGCCAGGCTTGGCCTGCACATCCACGCGGATGAGCGGTGTGGGCTGCTGCAGCGCGCTCAGGTCGGGCTTGATGCGATAGGCGACAGGCATCACCACCTGCACGGTCTCGTCGCGGCCGTTGCCCGGCCGATCGATCGAGATCTCGAAGCGGTTCTCGCCCACGACGAGCGGGTGGGTCAGCGGGATGTTTGCCTGCCCCGACACGGCCGTGGCCTTGGCGCCCTGCACGGACAACACCGTTCCATCGGGGCACTTGGGACACCGGACCTCGAGTATGTCGGCGCCGTTGTCGTCGACCGCGACTTGCGCCGTGATGGGCGGCGCGGTCGGCCAGAACAGCGCGAACAACCCGACGGCGACCGCGACGAACAGGCCGAAGACCACGATGAAGAACGCGGTGCGGCGGTAGAAGGGCAGGTGGGAGACGACCACGCGCGGACTGGCGGGCGGCGCGCCGAGCTGGATCTCGGGCACGACGGGGGGAGCTTGGTCATACCAGCCCTGGCCGGGCTGAGGAGCTTGCGGCTGCGCGGCGGTCTGCTGGGCGTACCGGTCGGGCCGCACCGGAGCGATGCCCGGCATGGCGACACCTAGCATGGTGCGCTGCGGGGCAGGCGGCGACGGCGCACCGGGTTGCGCGGGTTGCACGGGCGCGATGCCCGGCAGGGCCACGCCGAGCATGGTGCGTTGTGCCGAGGGTTGGGCAGCGGGTGGCTGCGCGGGGGCGGCTTGCGGCGGGTGGCTGGCAGGCGACGGCGGATGATCCGAGGGCGGGGCGATACCCAGCATGGTGCGATGCATCGGCGCCCGCGGCGCCTGGGGCGGCGCGGGTTCGGGCACCGGTCCGGCCATGCCGAGAATCGTCTTCTTGCCGACATTCGCCTCGGGCGACGGCGCGGGCTGCGGCGCCATGGCCGTCATCGGCATGCCCAGCATCGTGCGCGATCCGACAGGCTGGCCTGGCGTGCCAGGCGGCGGAGAAAACGGGCCCGTGGGCCCTCCCGGCAGCCCCATCATCGTCTGCTTGACCGCCGTCGCTTGGGGCTGGGCACCACCACCGGCCGGACCTCGCGCCTGCAAAGCCCCCGGCAAGTTCTGCCCGCACAACGGACAGACCGGAGCCCCGTCGGCCGCTTGCGATCCACAGCGCGGGCAATGTTGCATGGGCGCATTGTATCAGGTCGGTGCCCCGTGCACCCATTGGGTGCGATCCTTCGGCTCGCGGCTCGATCGGCCGAAAGTTGGTCCTCTCCCGGCCGGGACGCTATGGGAACCTCAGGTCATGCTCGCCAAACGGCTCGTCGCATCCGTCACCGTCGATGTTCGCCCCCCGGCCTCCGAGGAGTGGCGCGGCGCCGCAGGCGATCTGGCCCACACACCCGCGTACGCCCAGGCCGCGGACGAGCTGATGTTCGTGCCGGCGCCGGGAATCGACCACGCGGCCGTCGTGCGCCGCCTTCGCCAGGCGGCCGGCCTGCTGTTCGTGCCGGTCACGGTCCGCGAGCCCGCCATGTCTCGAGAGCAGCTCGACGAGCTGATCGACGCGGGCGCGGACCGCGTGTACTTGTGGGCGGAGAAGGCGGACGAGCTCGCGGCCTCCGCCTCATCGCGCTGGGGCAAGCAAGCCGTGGGGCTGTGCGTTGCGCTGCAGCTGAGCCCGGCAGGCGAGGGATGGTCGCTCGCAGGCTCCGGCGACCCCGGGGCGCCAGCGTTCGACCTCGCAAGGCTCGAGGCCCTCGCCGCTGCCGGAGCCGGTGAGCTGCTCGTGCTGGCAAGCCAGGCCGACCTGGGCGACTGTGCCGTCGCGCTGCGCGCCATCTCCGACCGCCTCGACGTCCCCGTCATCGTCGCCGGCACGGTGCGAACCACGGAGGGATTGCGTCGCGTGCTGATCGACGGCGGGGTAGGCGGACTGGTGTTCGAACCGGACTGCGTCGAGGAGTTCGAGGACGTGGCCCAGATCAAGACATACCTGGCGGCTGCCGGGATCGTGGTGAGGGGCGCGTAGGCCACCATGGACGTCACGCTGGAACAGGTGCTGGTAGCGGCGAAGGAGCGGCGGGCGCCGGTCACGCCGGAGACCGCGGGCTACATTGCGCTGGCGGTTGCGGACGCGTTGCTCGCGTCTCCGGCGCACGTGCGCGAGGCCGACGTTCGGGTTCACGACGACGGAACGGTGACGATCGTGGGCGCGCAACGCGGGTCGGACGGCGTGGTGGCCGAGCGGAGCGTGCGGGTGCTGCTGGGCAAGCTGATGCAGGTGGCGGCCGGCTCGGCGCCCGCATTGGCCGCGAGCGCGCGCAACCACGGCGGCGCAGGAGTCGAGGCGCTGGTGGGCGAGCTCGAAGCCGCGATGGTGCCGGTCAACCGATCGGCGGCCAAGCGAGCCATCGCGCGCCTCGCACGAGAGGCGTCGCGCGCGCCAGAACCCGCCGCCGCGCCCCAGCCCGTGCCCGAGCCACGACGATCCGACCCGCGGCTCGCACCCGTGGCGCCCCAGCGTCCTCCTCCGCAGCCGCCAGCTGCCGCGCCCAAGGTGCCCGCACCCGCAAGGCCAGCGCCTGCCGCGCCCGCCCCGGTCGCCGGCACGGTGCTCGAGGCAGCTAGCGAGCCCGACTTCGCCCATCCGCCCCAGCCTCCGTCCGCGTCCCTGGCCGCGGCTGCCCCGGACGCCATCGTGCCCGAGCCGACGGAAGTGGATGCGCCCGTTGCTACCCGCGGGCCGGACACACCGCCCCCGCCTACACCGGAGACGCCGCCTTCGCTTCCTCGCGACATCCCGCCCGACAAGCTCGGCATGACGCCCCGGCTCGCGACCTACGATCCCAACGCGTCCCTTGCGGCGCCGCCGCCCGTCGTGGCGGCGATGCCTCCGCCGCCGCCCGGTTCCCCGCAAGAACCCTCGCGCCCGCTCGTCATCCCGGCGCCTGCCTTCGGCGAGGTCGTCGAAGCCGACATCCCGACGCCGTCCGTGGCCATCGACGTCGAAGCCGGTGTGGGCAGCGATGCCTCGGAGGCCCAGGTGGTCGACGTACCGTCTCTGGACGTGCCGCCGATTTCCGCACCGCCCGAGCCGGCCGCGCTGGACACGGTGAGCCGCGACGAAGGCGCGGGCGCGTCCAAGGTGGCGCCGCAGCCCTCCGCACCCGAGCCCCAAGCGTCAGCTCATGGCGCGGGACCGGATCGGGTTGGCGAGCTGCTGGAAACCTTCGCCAGGCCGTCCGAACGATCGTCGAAGGACGTCGCTGGCGAGCTCAAACAGATGCTGGGTCTGCCGCCCACGCCGCCACCGCCCCAGGTCGACGAGCTGGAGCACGAGACCCCCGGCACGGCTGCCGCCAGGCTGGTGGGCAGCGAGGATTCCGAGTCGGACCCGATGAAGCCCGTGGAGTTCGCGCGTCCCAGGGCGCCGCGCTCGAGCTTCGCCATCGTCGTCGTGCTGCTGATCCTGGCATTGGGGGCGCTGGCCGCCGTCTGGTACTTCTACCCGCAAGTGTTCGTCGGGCACTGACCGGCCGTTCGAACACCAAGCCCGTCGCTCGGGTTGACGAACGACCGCGCGTCATCGAACATTCGGCCCATGCACGAACAGAACATGGCGATCCTCAAGGGGCTCATTCCGGTCGCATGGGCGGACGGCAAGTACGAACAGACGGAGAAGCAAGTCATCCAGGCGCTGTTGGAAGCGTTCGGTGCCACGGACGAAGAGTCCAGCGCGATCAAGGAGTACGCCTCCACGCCCAAGGGCGTCGACGACATCCCGATCTCCGATCTGAGCTACGAGGATCGGCGTGTCCTGCTGCAGCACGCCGTGTTCCTCAGCTACGTGGACGGCGACCCGTCGGAGCCGGAGGGCAAGCTGATCCTGGAGATGGTGCGCAAGCTTCGCATCCCGGATGACGAGGCCAAGGGGCTGATGGATTCGGCGGCGGAGCGCGCGAAGCGCTATCTGAATACGCTCTGAGAGATGGGCAGAGAGATGCCGTTGGCCGGGGGGTTCAGACGGGCGTCTTCGTGGGGATCACGCTCTTGAGAGACTCGATCTCCTTGAGCAGGGCGATGGGGCTGAAGGGCTTGGAGTAGAACGCCGTGGCGCCCGCGTGCGTTGCCTTGGCGCGCGAGTCGGCGTCGTCGAGCGCGCTGATGATGACCACGGGCACGGTGCGCGTGGTGGGGTCCATGCGCAGGCGGCGACAGACCTCGAAGCCATCGTAGGCCCCCGGCAGGTTGAGGTCGAGCAGCACGATGTCAGGCGGGTCGTGCATGGCGGCTTCGAGCGCTTTGGCTCCGTTGGCCACGCCCACGACATCATGTCCGCGACCGGTCACCAGGGCTTCGATCATCCGTCGGATCGAGTCTTGATCCTCCACAACCAGGATCTTCATCGTCCGACTGTTGTATCGGAAAACACACGCGCAGGCGAGCCCCAGATCCGCACGGGCGCCACCAAGGCGGCCGCGGCGGCCGGCGACGGCTCAGGGCAGAGGCAACGTGGCGACCGTGCGCGCCCCCAGATCGGGCGAATCCTCCATGTCGAGGGAGCCGTGCAGGTGGGCCACGATCGTGGAGGCCGCCAGCAGGTGGATGCCCCCCGGACGTCCGATGCTGCCAGGGTCGATCCGGCGCCACACCAGCGCGTCTCGCGACGCGGCAGGCACCGAGGTGCCGTCGTCGTCGACGATGATCTTGAGCTTGCGGTCCGTGGCAGCGAGCAGAACGACGATGCGTCGATCGCGCGCGGTAGCCGAAATCGCGTGGTCGACGAGGAACCGGATCACGGCGCGCAACGCACCGGGCGCGACGAAGGCATGCAGCGCGCCTTCGAAATCGAACTGCACGGTGACGCCGTGGCGGGTCGCGCGCGCATCGGCGTCTTCGATCACGGAGCGCACCAGCGACGCCACGTCGAGGTGTGCGGGCAGCTCGTCGAGGGGGACCTTGGCGAGACGCTGCAGGTCGGATAGCAGCTCGTTGAGCTGGGAGGTCACCGGGCTGTCCGGGGCCGATGCAGCCGGCTCACCCTCCCGCGGCGGGACGATCAGCGGACGCAGTTGGGCGGCGATGGCCGAGGCCAGGGAGGCGAGCGGGGCCAGGCTGGTCGCGGGCGGCGGCACCGTCGAAGGGGAGCCTGTGGGGTGCGCGCCTGCGTCGCCCGTGGCGAAGACCGCGGCCAGCTCGCGCGCATACGCCTCGCCCTGCTGTTGCGCGGCCTCCAGCTCCTTGCGAAGGGCCTCGATTTCATTTCGATCCGACGCTCCCTGGGCCGGAAGGATCAGCGACTGCTGCCCACCGTCGAGCGTCATGCGTCCGCCGTAGCGAAGCGCCATGCGGCTGAGCCATGCGTGTTCGCCCGAACCGGACGCCAACGTGTCGGGTCCCAAGGCCACGGACACGCGCACGTCGTCGCCCTCGCGGCCGATGCGCACTTCGGGAGCGTCCTGGCCGGGCGTGCCGTGCGTTCCGCCGATCTGGGCAAGCATGATCTGGATCATGCGACGCAGCTCGCTCTCGTCGCCGAACACCTCGGTTCCGCTGCCCGGGGCGATGCGCAGGCGGGCGTTGGGCGCCAGCTCGCAGACCAGGGCGGCCAGATCGATCGAGCCGCGGACCCCGCGGGTGGCGACGTTGACGTTGATGGACGCGAGGGCTTTCATCGCGTCTTCGAGCGTGGTCAGGGAATGCACGATGTCGGCGGGGGGCGAGGCCGGTTCGCCGGGCAGCTCGGCGGGCGGCTGGGAGAGCGCCGCAACGCCCTTGCGAAGGGTCTGGGCGGCACGCCGGGCCTCCTGCGTGAGCAGCCAGCTGAGCTCCTGTTTGGTGAGGCGATCGCTCGACGACAACGTGTCCTCCGGTGGCGGCGAGGATAGCACGAGCGGGCCGGGCGATCAGGCGCCATCGCGGCGGACGGAACGGCGGTGGGCAGCGATGCGTCCGGGCCATGGCCGCGGCGGGCAACTCCCTTCGAAGTCCGTGGCACGTTCGCGATGGCTTGCGTTCCCGCGCCCCAAACGGCGTGCTAGCTGGATCGCATGGCGCGACCTCGCTTCCGCTCCGAGTTGGCCTTGCTGCATCCAGCGTGGATCGCCGCACTCATCGTGCTGGCGCTCAACGACCACCTGCTCAAGGGCGCCGGCCTGCTGCCCGCCGCCGTCACCGGCAAGCTCAGCGACCTGGCCGGCTTGTTCGTCGCGCCTGCGCTGCTCGCAGCCCTCGTGCGCTGCCGCTCGCCCCGCTCCTGGTGGCTCTCGGCCGCAGGCGTCACCACCGTGTTCTCGGCTCTCAAGCTCTCGAGCGCCGCGGCCCAAACCTGGACCGTCGCCTTCGCCGCCGTCGGCATCCCATTCCGCATCTGGACCGACCCCACCGATCTGCTCGCCCTGCCCGCTATCGCGCTGTCCTGGTGGGTCCTGCGTCGCGCCATGACGTCCCGGCCTGCCGCGCGCCGCCCGCTTTCCCGCGTCTGGCTCGCGCCCGCCCTCGCCGGCGCCGCCCTGTGCGCCGCCTCCTCGCCCTGGCCCGCCGCTGCTCCCACCGTCAACGCCCACCACGTCTTCGTCGAGCACCACGCCGGAGGCGTCTTTGCCCTCGACACCACCAGCGGCACCCTCCGCGCCCGCATCCCGACCGAAGGCACCAATGTCTTCCCGCCCGCCGTGCAGGACGGCATCGTGTACTGGATGAACGGCAAGGGCCAGCTCGCCGCCGCCGCCATCGAGCCCCCCCAGAATCAGTGGATCGTCAACGACGGCGCCCCGTTCGGGCGCTGGTCCGACGTGAGCGCCGTCGATCGGTATCGCATCTACGTGTTCGTCTTCTCCGACCCCGCACGGCTCGTCGCCATCGACCGAGCCGTGGGCACCGAGCAGTGGCGCTTTTCCGTCGACCAGATGCGCTATCCCGTGGTGTCCGTCACCGGCGATACCGTGCTGTTCGCCAATGGCCACCGTCTGTCGGCGCTCAACGCACGGACGGGAGAGCAGCAGTGGGTCTTCGACGCGGCCGACGATCTCGGACGGCCGGTGACAGTGGGCGATCGCATCTACGTGGCGGACGACGGCGGGCTGCTGCACGAGCTGGATCTGGCCGAGGGCGCGGAGCAGTGGTCGAACCGGCTTCCCGGACAAGCGTGCGCCACGTACTTCCCCATCGCGGTCGACGGCTCGACCGCGTACCTCTGCGCGGATGGCGACCTGCATGCGATCGACCTGTCGACGCGTCGATCGCGATGGTCGCGGGACTGCCGCGGCGCGGCGATCGTGCGGGACGTGGTGGTGTGCGTGGACGGCGACGATCTGTTGGGGTTCGACAAGGCGACGGGAGCAACGCGGTGGAAGACGGACGTAGGGGATTCGATCTGGACAGCGCCGGTGGCGGGGGACGGCATGGTGTTCGTGCGCGACCCCGTGAGCAAGCTGTACGCCGCGCATGCCGACAGTGGTGCGCTGGCCTGGACGCTGGACATGGATGAAGGGCGCGTGACGAAGGCCGCGCCGCGCGCAGAGCCTACTTCACCACGTTGGTGATCTGAGTCAGGTTGAGGCCCGCCGGGTAGGCGTACGATGTGAAGCTGCCCAGGCCGTAGGCGATCATCCCGAACTTGTCGGACGCCTTCATGGTGTGCGTGCCGCCGTCGACCGGCACGATCGCCACCTCCATGCCTCCCACGCTCTGCCACTGAGCGTTCAACGGCTGTCCGTCGAGGGTTAGACCTACGCCGGGCGGACGGGTGATGAGCACATAGTTCTGGCCGTTCGTGCTGGCGTTGTAGGACGACGGGGTAACGAAGATGTAATCCTTGCGGAACTGCTCGCTGGGCACGAGCACCGTCATGCCCGGATCACCGCGAGAAGCAACCGGATTCGGATAGTACTGGCCGACGAGGAACTGGCCTACCATGATCGCGTCCGAGCCGGTCACGCTGAACGCGGACGAGGCCATGAACTCGATCCATTGACCGTGGTTGAGCGTAGTGTCGCCCACGCCACCCTGCGGCGGATCGACGTGGACCTGGGTGTTGTCGAAGGCGGCCACGACGCGCACCAGGTTGTCGCCCGGTCCGCCGCCGTCGGTCATGGGTCGCGAGACATACTTCTTGCCCCAGGTCTGGATGGGAGCCAGTTGGTTCTCGAGGTGATCACAGGCCTGGCTGTAGTACGGCACGTAGGCGCAGACGTGGCCGCCGAACACTTCGACGGGATGATCGGCGACGACGCGGGAGCCGGTCATGTCGTACTCGTACTCGCGGCACGTATCCACGAAGTCGCAGACGTTGAACTGGCAGGTCTGATCGCGTCGGTAGCCCGGACGGCCAGCAACGCAGTCGGGCGGGGGCGCGGACGCGACGTGCGCAACCTCGCCCCGTTGCAGCGTGAACTGCACCACGCCGAACGGCGGCGTGGCGGGGAACCGCCCCGTGGCCTCCGCTGCCGTGTTCGCCGCCACGTAGACCTGGACGTTGGTCGGGTCGGGTGAGACGCCGGCGATGGCGATATAGTCGCCGTACTTGGAGAAGCTGGGGGCCGAGGGGAAGGGCCCGCCCGCGGTGCCGGTGGCGCGGGAGAAAGGCACGTACGTCAGCGCGGTGTAGTCGCCGGTCAACACATGCGCCGGCAACAGCAGTGTAGCGTCGTTGGTGTACGAGTACGTGCCGTTGACCGCGTATTCGAAGGGATTGAACTGTGCAACGGTCACGGGCTGGTCGGAGCGAAGCCGGTAGGCGCCGCCAGCCTTGATGATGCTCTGCCAACTGTTGAGCGGCAATCCGAAGGACTGGCCGTCGACCCAGGGCAGCGGGATCTCGGTCAGACTGCCGGGCTGGACGGCGCCCGTGTAGACCGTGGTGCCGCCCTGGGTCACCTCGATGTTGGCCTGCGTCTCGTTGGGGTTGCCGACCACCACGCGGAAGTCGAACACCGTGCTGTCGAGCTCGGGGGCGTTGGCGAGCGGCGCGGGCCAGTACTCGCAGCCGACGTACGATTGCGTCAACTCTGCCTGTCCGCACGGATCGGAGCAGTACCCGTTGCTGGCGCACGTCGAGCCCCACTCGGCGCAGTCCCGCCCGTAGACCAACGCGCTCGCATCCGCGTTGCACATCATCGAGACCGTGCCCTGGCACTGCCGCTGGCCCGGCACGCACAGCACGCACCCCTTGGCCGGGTCGCAAGCGTTCGGGCATTGCTGCTCCTGCAGATGCCCCACGCCGTCGTCCGCGCACAGATAGTAGGTTTGACCCAAGCAGGACCACGCCCCCGGAGTGCAGTGGATCGACCCATCCGGTCCCAGGCCGCCGCCTCCGTCGAACACCGTGGAGCCGCCCGCTCCCGAGGCGCCTCCCATGCCGGATTGGGTGTTGACATTGTTGCCCCCTGCCGAGCAGGAGGCGAGCAGTACGGCAACCACGGGGACAGCAGGGAAGAAAGGCAGGCGCTGGGGCATGGGCGACCTCATGGGGGGCGATCTTTCAGTGTACCGCAAAGCGGCAGGGCGGGGAGCCCCGCCGACGGAGCGCCACTAATCGTTGCCAACCGCCCGCCTCCGACGTACCTACCGTAGTCGGCACGATGCTCGTGAGAATCGCCACGATCGCACTCAACACGTACCGCGAAGCCGCCCGCGCGCGGATTCTGTACGGCTTGGTCGGGCTGGCTTTGGCAACAGCCCTGTATTCGATTGTCGTGGGCGCCTACACGCTCCGGTCCCAGCCCCGCGTGATCGCCGACCTCGGGAGCGCGTCCATCTCCATCTACTCGATCGCCGTCGCCATCCTGCTGGCGGCTTCCTCCCTGCATCGCGAGCTCGAGTACAAGACGATCTTCCCGATCCTCGCCCGTCCGGTCCGACGCCACGAATACCTGCTCGGCAAGTACCTCGGAACGCTGCTCACCCTTGCCGTGTTCATCGCCATCGACGGCTTCGTCGTGCTGCTGACCCTGGCCGGCATGGGGGGACGCTCCGTGCCGTTGATGGTGGCCGTGGGGGTTGGCGCGGTCGCGCTGCTCGTGGTGCTCGTCACCAAGGTCAAGCGGCTCGGCAGCTTCGCCCCGATTCCATGGGCCTTCGCCATGCTCCCGGCCGCGGCCTGGCTCGCTTCGGGCGTGCCCGACGACCGCCGCATCGTGCTCGGCATGTGCGTGCTCACCCTGCTCGAGGTCTCCATCGTCACGGCGATCGCCACCGTGATCGCTTCCTTCTCCTCTCCCTTCCTGACCGCCGTGCTCACCCTGGGAATCTTCGTGGTGGGCCGTCAGGCCGACACGCTCGGCCACCTGCCCGAACGCGTGTTCGGCACCACCATGCACGACGCCGGCCTCGTCCTGTCCAAGATCGTTCCGAACCTGCAGGTGTACGTCCCGGCGCGCCCGCTGCTGACCGGCGAGGCCGTGGGTGTGTCGCTGGGCGCGCACATCGGCTGGGCTGCGCTGCAATCGCTGGGCTGGAGCATCGGGCTGATGGTGGTGGCGATCGTCATCTTCCGGAAGCGCGATTTCCTGTGAGCAGCCCGGGCCTGCTGCGACGGGTCGTCGTTCCCGCGCTGGTGGCGCTGGCTATGGTGGCGGTTACGGCCGCGCTGCTGGTGGGGCGCGCGCGCATCGAGGCACAGCGTGAGCTTCGCACCGCCGAGGCCCTGGCAGCGGGAGGCAAGACCGACGAGGCGATCGTGCACGCGAGGCGCGCTGCCGAGTGGTACACGCCGGGCGATCCGCACGTTTCGGACGCCTACCAGAAGCTCATCGCGCTGGCGCGGATGTCCGAGTCGCGCGGCGATCCGGCCTCCGCCTTGCTCGCCTGGCGCGCGGTCAGGCATGCCGTCCTGTCGAGCCGCTGGGCCGTGATCGCGTACGACGGCGAGCTGGCGCAAGCCAACGCGGCGATCGCGCGTCTGGCGGCCAGCAGCGGCGCGCCCGCCTCGATCGGCGCGCCACCTGCCGACGAGCTGCAGCAGAGTCTGGCGGACGGGCTCTTGCGGAACGTGCACCCGCGCACGGGGTGGGTGCTGGTGATGCTGCTGGGCTTCGCGCTGCTGGCCGGAGGGGCGGGCTATGCCACGCAACGCGGCGCTGGCAACCAGGGATACCGCTGGTCGCTGGTGCGCTGGCCGCTGCTGGTGGCGGCGGCAGGTGCGGTCGCTTGGGCCTTGGGGATCTGGTTCGCCTGAGAATTAGGCGCCGAGCACCCGACGCGCCAGCGTCAGCCCCAGGATTCCGGCGGCGAAACAAGCGGCGGTGGTCACCCCGAAGTTCAGCAGCGCCGTGCGCGGGACGCCGTCTTCGAACAGCTTGGTGGTCTCGAAGTTGAAGCTCGAGTAAGTGGTCAATCCGCCCATGAAGCCGGTGGTGAGCGCCAAGCGCAGGTTGGTGGGGAAGCCGGCGATCTTGATCGACGCGTGCATCACTACGGCAATCAGGAAGCAGCCCGCGATGTTGACGATCAGCGTGCCGTACGGGAATGCGGTGCCCAGGTTCCTGGACGCCCACAAGCCGACGAGATAGCGGGTGCCGGTTCCGAGGGCGCCCGCGAAGCAGATCCACAGGAAGCGTTCCATGCTGTTGCGATACTAGCCTATCGCCCTTCCAGCGGAACGTCCTCGAACACGAACCCGCCACCCTGATCGTCCGGAGCTGGAGACGCGAACACGGCCTCGACACGAAGCCCGCGCATGCGGTCCCTGAGGCTGGAGGCGACCCGTCGCAGGTCGTCTTCCTGGCGCGAGCGATCCGCGCGCCCGAAGTAGCTCCTGTAGTAGCCGCAGTCGGCGTGCGCGGCGAGCACCACGTGCGCGGTGTGGTGCGATCGCATGAGGAAATCCAGCGCGTCGGTGTACACCGAGACGCTCGTGTACGACGCGCTCTCGCGGCACAACTGCGCTGCGCCGCCGGGCAACGCCATCAGATCGTGGCCGTCGATGTTTCGGGCGGCCAGGTACTCCTCGAGCGCCCGGATGTAGCGCCCATCCGAGCAGCAGATGGCGGCCACCTCGGGGTGGTGGGGATCGAAGCGGTAGCGGACCCGGGTACCCATGCCCGCATCGTAGCCGATGCCGGGGATTCCGGCAGCCGGTAGGCACCTCGCGCCGGGCATCAGGTCACCTCGCCTGCGCTGCACCACCCACAGGCCAACGCGGGCATCCAAGGACGTGCAACCCATCGTTGAACCGATTGCCATGAACCGCCACGCCGCTCCTCTCGCAGCCCTGTTGATCCCGTTCGCCGGGTGCCGTTCCGACGACCACCGTCCTCCCGCCGAGCCTGCCAAGCAGGAGGGAGCTGGTGTGCCGGCCAGCGCCTCGGCCGCGAGCGCGACGGCGAACGGGGAGGACTTTCCCGCAGAGGCCAGAGCCGCGGCGGAGTTCAACCGGATCGGTGTGGCGCCCGGATTGGAGGTGGCCGTGTTCGCCGGGGGGTGCTTCTGGGGCATGCAGGAGCTGCTGCGCAAGGAGCCGGGCGTGGTTTCCACCGAAGTGGGGTACGCCGGAGGCACATCGGACAATCCCACCTACGAGGACGTCGCCACCGGCACGACCGGCTATGCCGAATCGGTCAAGGTGGTCTTCGACCCCCGCCGGACGACCTACGAGAAGCTGGTGCAATGGTTCTTCCGAATCCACGACCCGACCACGCTCAACCGCCAGGAGAACGACGTCGGGACGCAGTACCGGTCCGCGATCTTCTGTCAGTCACCGGACCAGGCGAAGGTAGCGCGCGAGGTCGAGGAGAGAGCGGATCGATCGGGGAAGCTGGCCGGGCCGATTGTCACGCAGATCGTGCCCACGACGCGGTTTCACAGCGCGGAGGCGTATCATCAGGACTACTTGCAGAAGCATCCGAACGGCTACATGTGCCATTTCGTCCGGCCGAACTACTTCTGAATGAGAGCCCTGACCCCGTCCGGGCGTGACTAGAATTGATATCCGACGCCCAGGTGGACGGTGGTCTGGCTCATGGCGACGCCGAACTGGTAGCCGTTGGGAGAGCCGGTGCCCGGCTGCTGCGCCATCTGGTTGGCCGCGTTGCTGGTGACTTCGTGGTTCAGCGCGAACTCCGCCGCGCCGTCGATGGTCAGACCCTTGACGAGCGTCACGCCGAGGCCCGCCGCCAGGTGATCCTGGGTGACCGCGGGAAAGAGCGGATTGATGCCGTCTCCGGTCACAGGGCTGTTGGCGTGGTTGTAGCCCGCGCGCACCTTCAACAGGTCGGGAAGGACCTGCACCTCGGCCCCTGCCGAGAAGACCAGCTGGTTCTTCCACTTCATCTGGAAGGGCATGGTCATGCTCTCGTAGCCCGGGGGCACCGCTCCCTTGGCCGCGCCGCTGAAGGTGACCGTGTCCATGGTATCCGCCCAGTTGATCCACCGGGTCTCGACCGCGAGCAGCAGGCGCGGCACCGGACGCGCGGACACGCCGAACGCAAGCTCCTGCGGCCAGCCGAACCCGGCCTTGGCGTCGTACTCCATCATCGAGTCGACCTTCAGCGGGCCCTTGTAGTCGAGTGACGCCTTGGACTGGTATGACACGCCCACGGCCAGACGCCTCTGCAGGAAGGACGCGAGGACGCCCGCGCGAACACCGTAGCCCATCGCATTGTCGCTGTTGAATTCGACCTTGTGCGCCTGGTAGACACCGTCGTTGTCGGGCTCCGGGAACTGGAAGCCGCTATGGCTGAACTTCATGCTCGACAGGCCCACGTTGAACGCCACGCCGAACGAAAGGTCGGTGCCCGGCGCAATGTTCTCCAGCCGGTAGGCCACGGTGGGCACCAGCTTGAAGTAGCTGACCTGGCTGCTCATGTCATAGGTCGCGGGCGTGGGCTGGGTGGTCAGCGGAGTGGTCGGGTCGTTGTCGACGAAGGTGTGGACGTTCTTGAACTCGGCGCCCATGCCGCCCTGCACGTAGAAGCCGAGGCCGACGTGCAATCCTTCGTAGACGCGCTGTGCGTAGCCCGCGCTGATCAGGGGGAAGACCTTGGATTCGCCCTTGAGTCCCTGGTTGAGGAGCATCGTGCCCTGGGGCGTGGTGACCTGGTCATTGAGGGTCAATTTGGGCATCATGAGGCTCACGCCCAGGTCCGCACCGTGCTCGAACTGAGTAATGCCAGCGGGGTTGGTGTTCATCGCGTTGGTGTCGGTGGCGACCGCGGTGTCCGTGCCTGCCATGCCGGCGGCCCGGGCGCCGAACGAGATGGGGTCCATTCCGTTGGTGGCCGAGGCGGTAGAAGGGAGAAGAGCGACGGTGAGCGCGACAGGGAGATAGAGTTGAAAGCGCATGGTTTCCTCGGGGCGTAGTGCGCAGCGTGCGCAGAGCGGGCTCGTCTTGTGTGAACGCAAGAGCTCCCGTTCTCGAATCGTGGACAGGCGCAAGAGGCGCATGCCGCGCGCCCGCGCTAGCAAGTTGTGTTCCGCGCGAATCGCTGGGAAATCACTGGGTCGTCGCCTGCGACGCATCCTTGGGGTGCCACGTCCGGTTGCATCCTCGTATCTATCTGCAACCAACGGATGCATCAATATCGTGCGAGGGTGTCGGGTTCGCACGTAACCGGCGCGCCATCCACGACTCATCCCGTTGTGCCTCGGTGGTGTGGATTTGGGTTGGACCGATACTGCTCCAGGAACTAGACCCCATCCGAAAAGCCTTCCGGAAAACTAGCAGCTAGACGTCGTCCGAAAAGCTCAAGCCCTTGCGGCACCGGGGGATTGCGCGCGCCAGCACTATCGATCTTGTCGAATTCGGTGCGAATCCAGTCGCGTCTGTGAACATCGGCGGGCCATGGACAA
>JAJZQG010000307.1 GCA_021847645.1 Myxococcales bacterium | reverse complement strand
GTTCGGGGTTGCGCGGCTGGGGCGCGGGACGGGCACGCTGGGGCGCGGGGGCATAGCCACCAGCGTCGTCCTGCGGCTGCGGGCCGCGGCCGGCAGAGCGGCCGGCGAGCACGATGTTCTGCGCGGAGACCTCGGTGCGATAGCGCTTGTTGCCGTCGCGGTCCTCGTAGCTGGTGGTGCGCAGGGAGCCCTCGACGAAAATGGTACTGCCCTTGGCGAGGAACTTGTGGAGCGCCTCGGCACGCTTGCCCCAGATGACGACCGAGTGCCACTCGGTGCGTTCCTGGCGCGTGCCGCTCTTGTCGAGGTAGCGCTCGGTGGTGGCCACGCGCAGCTTGAGCACGGACTGCCCGCCTTGCGTGACCTTGAGCTCGGGGTCGGCTCCCAGGTTGCCCAGGAGCAATACGCGATTGAAGCCTTCGGACATGCACCGACGCGTAAGCCCCCTTTTGCGTCGGGGCAAGTCGAAAGTCCAAAGAGCCGGCAGGGCCGCGGTCCCGGTCCCGACGTCGCTGGTGCCGTCGCGGTCGCGGTGGGCGTTGTCGGGCTTTGCACGGGGACGATCGACGAGGGCGGCGGAGGGAGGAATCCTTGGCGCGGGCTCCCGCTCCTACGGACGGGCCGCCTGGCGGCCTATCGACAACCAGACCCTCCATCGTGTACGAAATGGCACCATGTCGACCAGAACCTACAACACCATCATCATCGGTTCCGGGCCTGCGGGCCTGACCGCTTCGATTTATGCCGCGCGCGCCAACCTCAAGCCGCTTTGCATCGAGGGGTTTTCCGCAGGTGGACTGATTCCGGGGGGACAGCTGATGTTCACCACCGACGTGGAGAACTTCCCCGGATTCCCCGAGAAGGTGGGCGGTTCGGATCTGATGCAGCGCATGCGCGATCAAGCCGAGCGACAAGGAACCGAGTTCGTCACGGCCGATGTGACCAAGGTCGACTTGAGCAAGCGGCCGTTCAAGGTGTGGACCGACGAGCCGGAGCCGTACCTGGCGCAAACGATCATCATCGCGACCGGGGCGAGGGCGAACTACCTGGGCTTGGAAAGCGAGGACAAGCTCAAGAACCGCGGGGTGAGCGCGTGCGCGGTGTGCGATGGCGCGCTGTATCGCGGTCAGGACGTGGCCGTGGTGGGCGGCGGCGACACCGCGATGGAGGAGGCGACGTACCTGGCAGGGGTGGTCGGCAGCGTGACGCTGATCCATCGGCGCGACGAGTTCCGGGCGAGCAAGACGATGCAGGTTCGCGTGCTGGCCAACCCCAAGATCAAGGTGCTCTACAGCCACGTCGTCGTCGAGGTGCTCGACGTCGCCAAGGGCGAGGTAACGGGCGTACGCGTCAAGGATCTCAAGACCGGGGAGACACGGGTGTTGCCGGTCAAGGCGATGTTCGCAGCGCTCGGTCACACGCCGAACACGGACCTGTTCCGCGGGCAGGTGGAGCTGCACGACAACGGGTACATGAAGACGAAGCCGGGCACGACGCAGACCAATATCCCGGGCGTGTTCGCGGCAGGTGACGTGCAGGACTGGACGTACCGGCAGGCGATCACGGCGGCCGGAACGGGATGCATGGCTGCGCTGGAATCCGAGCGGTTCCTGGCGGCCGAGGGCGCGCACTGACGCGCTGACAGCCGGGATCCAGCTCAACCTTTTTCGTCGCGGGCTGCCGGCGGCGTGGACTGCTTGGCGTCGCTTCGCCACATGCCGCGGGCGCCCATCTCCACGAGCGCTTCGGTGGACTGCGGCACCTGGATGGTCTGCTTGCCGTAGATGATGGGCCCCATCTCCGCGGTGGACAGGGTACAGGTGGCGCCCTTCTGCACGTTGCGCAGGTCGAGCACGACCGCGGCCAGGGTCCAGCTCGCCGGGTCGATGATGCCGTTGACAATCGGGTGCAGGTGGCCCTCGGCCGTGCGC
Source organism: Myxococcales bacterium (assembly GCA_021847645.1). Classification (GTDB taxonomy): domain Bacteria; phylum Myxococcota_A; class Polyangia; order Polyangiales; family Polyangiaceae; genus JAJZQG01. Next base: position 6,415 of record JAJZQG010000307.1, on the reverse strand, counting down.
ACGAACATGCCGCGCAGCTCGTTGAGGCCCACGAGCGCGGTATCGATGAGCGAGGCTTCGGTGTCGACGCGCGCCACGATGCAGGTCACGTTGTCCTGGCCGCCGGCCTCGTTGGCCATGTCCACGAGGCGCTTGGCCGCTTCGCGCGGCGTGGCCCCCGCCAGGGTCATGCGGATGCGCGACTCCTCGACCATGTTGGTCAATCCATCGCTGCACAGCAGGACCACGTCGCCGGCTGCCAGCGCTACCGGCTCGCGGATCGCCACGTCGACCGACGGCTGGGTACCGAGGGAGCGAGAAACGATGTGGCTGAAGTTCGAGGGCAGGTTGCCGGCCACGCCAGGGCCTTTGGCGTCGGCGATTTCCTGGACGAAAGAGTGGTCGCGGGTCAGCGGATAGAGCACGGACGCGCGGAACAGATAGGCGCGGGCGTCGCCCGCGTGAGCCACGTGCAGCTTGCCGCTCGAGATGAGCGCGGCGACGCAGGTGGCGCCCATCGTGCGACCGAGCTGTTGGGCTTCCGCATGGATCTCGGCGTTGGCCTCTCTGAAGCCCTTGTCCAGCACGAGGCGGGGATCGTCGAGCTCGTCGCGCGCGACGGCCTCGAGGCGCGCGACCGCCAGCGCTGCCGCACGCTCTCCGAAGTCGTGCCCGCCCATGCCGTCGGCCACCGCTATCAGGTAGCCCAGAGGCACGCCGACCTCGAGCAGCGCGTCTTCGTTCTTCTGGCGTTGCCTTCCGACGTCGGTGTGAAAGCCGACGAAGACCTGAAATCGCGGTGGAGGTGTAGAGGAACCAGTGCCCATCGTGTTCGTCCTTCGTGCCCAACCTTCGGAACCCCGGACAGCGTGAGCTACGGATCGTACGCTCTTCGGAAGTCCGCACCAGCGTCAACCGTGTCGCCGTCGCTGTCGACCGGCGCGCCGCGGTCGACGGGACCGGCCTCGGCGCTGCGCAGCAGCTCGGCGATCTCGATCAAGCGACGCTCGACCCGTCCGAAGACGCTGCCGGCAGGGAAGCGCCCGGAGGTGTCGCGCACACCCGCAGGCAGCCCGGTGAGCACCTCGATGCCTTCGGAGACCGAGGAGATGGCGTACAGATGGAAGCGGCCCTCCTCGATGGCCTTGGTGACATCCGGTCGAAGCACCAGGTGTCGCAGGTTGGTCTTGGGCAGCATGACGCCCTGCGAGCCGGTCAGGCCGCGCGCCACGGCGATGTCGAAGAAGCCCTCGATCTTGGCGCACACGCCGCCGATCGGCTGGATCTCCCCGAGCTGATTGACCGACCCGGTCACCGCAATGCCCTGATCGATGCCCACGTCCGCCAGCGCGGACAGGATCGCGAAGACCTCCGCCGAGCTGGCGCTGTCCCCGTCGATCTCACCGTAGCTCTGCTCGAAGGCGATCTGCACGCGCAGGCTCAGCGGGCGGACCTGGCCGAACATGTACGACAGGTAGCCGCGCCCGATGGCGACGCCCTTGGTGTGCAACGAGCCGCCCAGCTGCGCTTCGCGCTCGACGTCGATGACGCCCTCGCGTCCGAGGGAAACGACCGCGGTGATGCGCATGGGCTGGCCGAACTCGACGTCGCCGGCGGCCAGCACGCTCAAGCCGTTGACGACGCCGACACGGGTGCCGCTGGTCTCGACCATGAGCTCGCCGCGCACGGCCATGTCGCGCATCTCGCGCTCGATGGTGCCGGAGCGATCGCGACGTTCGCGCCAGGCGGTTTCGATGTCGTCGGCGGTGACGGACTTGTCCTCGCGGTCGGAGTCGAGGGCGAGCAATGCGGCGAAACAAGCGGTTTCCTCGAGGGACAGCACGGTCAGGGACAAGCGGTCGCGGTCGCCGATGAGGCGTGTGGAAAAGTCGAGGAGGCGCACGCGCGCGCTCCGGGAGAAGGTCGCGCCCAGTGCCTGAACGGTGGGCAGGGACATCAGGTAGCCGTCGAGCTTGCGCAGGGACTCGTCGTTGCGCTGGACCCACCACTCGGCCTCGACCTTGATGCGGAAGAGTGTGGCGAAGTCGGGATCGAGCTGCAAGAGCTGCTCGTAGACGGACTGGGGGCCGACAATCACGACGCGCACATCGAGGGGCGCGGCCTGGGGACGCAGGGTGGTGGCGTACATGCCGATGGGGCCGAGGGGATCCTCGGGGGCGAGACGGCCTTCGCGCAGCACGCGCTTGAAGCGCTCCCAGATGAGCGGGTCGGACATCAGGTCGGTGGCGCGTACGATGAGGTAGCCGCCCGAGGCGCGGGCCATGGCACCGGCACGGATGCGCATGAAGTCGGTGACCAGCGTGCCGAAGCGTGCCCTGCGCTCGAGGTATCCGAACAGGTTCGAGAAGCTCGGGTTGGGCTCGAAGACCACCGGCGCGCCGCTTTCGGGGTCGACCGTGACGTACTCGTTGACGTCGAATCGGCCCGTGCGCTTCGCGATCTCGGGGTTGTCGTGATGCGCGTCTTCTTCTTCGTCGCTGTCGGCGGATTCCTGCTCATCGGAAGGCGCGGGTTCCACGAAGTCGCGCCAGTCGTGCACCAGCTCCGAGGCCACGTCGTTCAAGTACGAGGCGATGGGCGGAATGCTGGCGAAGTGCTCGGCCAGGGGCCCCAGCTCCTCGGCGATGAGCTGCTCGGCAGCCTTCTGCAAGGCGTCGTCGCTCGCCGCGTTCACCGCTTCGGTCATCTCCCGAATGCGCTTGGCCGCGTCTTCCACTGCGGTGGACAGGCGCACCTCCGCATCGGCCAGCGCGCGCCTGGTGGACTCGTCGAGCACGTCGAACTGCTCGGCGCTGACCGGCTTGCCATGCAGGATCGGGAAGGTCTGCACGCCGCCGGGCACGAGCTTGACGCCGAAGCCGAGGTTCTTGGCGAACGCTTCCAGATCCGAGACCACCTGCTTGTTCTTGCTGGTCAGCTCGCGTCCGAGAGCGGCGTCGGTCTCGCGTACGGTGGGCGAGGCGGACAAGGCGCGCAGCTTGCGGCCAAGCGAGTCGACCATGTGATCCATCGCCTCGGCGAACTCGGGCGCAACACCGGCGGGGAGCACCAGCGGACGCGGCGCCTCGGGGCGGTCGAAGTCATGGACGTAGACGATGTCGTTCGGGGCGGCGCGTGTGGCCGCGACCGCTTCGGCGGCGTGAACGACGTCGCGCTCGAACAGCAGGTCGGGGTCGCAAGCGACGTACACGTGGAAGCCGGGGGACCGTGGCGACAGGCCGAGGCGCAAGGCCTTGGCGGCCGACGGCTGCATCAGCTCGAGACGCTCCGGGACGTGCAACGGCTCCTCGTCGAGAACATCCTCGGGTGTACGGACAGCGGCTTGATGGGCGGGAACTTCTCGACTGGCGCGCATGTGAACCTTTCGCTAGCACGTCCCACACGAACGCGGGATCGTCATGTCGCCTCCGGAGCACATGCGGCACTGTACACATGGGAAGGCACAGCCGCCAGGGGGCGACGGGAACGGGCAGGGCTGCCGCGGTCAGGCACCGTTCTTATCCGAGCGCCGGAGGTTGGGATTGGCCCTCCTACTCCTGGGTGGCGCGCTGGAAGTTGCGGCCCTGATCGGTCGAGCGAAAGAGCCCGTGCACCGCACCCGCGTAGATTCCCGAACCGGTGACCAGCAGGACGGCCACCGGATTGTCCGGCTCGATGCCGGTCGTCGTCGACCAGGTCCCGGTCGCGGGGTCGAGGCGCTGCAAGCCGCGGCTGTGCGTGGCAGCGAGCAGCGAGCCGTCCGGCAGCGCCGCCATCGCCCAAATGGTGCTGTTCTGCAGCCCGGCTGGCTTCCACCTTGCCTCGAGCGCATCTTCCGCCGCGTCGGAACCGTCCGGCGGACCGCCGCCGCCTGCAGACGTGCCAGCGTCAACGGGCCTGTCCTTGCCCGGCGTCTTGCCAGGTGCCGCCTTTCCGGTGGCCTTCTTGCGGGAGGCGTCGTCCGCCGGCCAGGCATCGAGCGCCGTCGCCGGAGGCGCATATCGAAGCACGCCGCCCTTCCAGCCAATCAGGTCATCCATGATGGCCGACCCCGGATTCGACGCGCTCGCCGTCACGTCCGACGCCGTCGTTCCTGCGAGCAATTCGCCTTTCCGATCGACGACGAGGGAGAGCACGGTTTCCTTCGCGAGGCCCACGGGCTCCCACGGCGTGTTGCCATCGACGGAGTGAATGACACCCTTGTCCGTGCCGGCGAAAAGGCCCAGGGTCGGGTGCTCGATTACCACGTTCACCTCGCCGTGATTCTCACCTACAGCCGCCCAGGTCTTTCCTTCGTCGGAAGAGGTGAGGAGCCCCTGGTTGGTGGCGGCGAACAGCTTGCCCGCGCGGGTCTGCAGCAGGCCGTAGGCGGTCGGCGCTGGCGCAGTGCCGACCGGCTTCCAGTCGGTGGCGTCATTCTCGGAGCGGAAGATGCCATTCATCGTGGCGGCGATCAGGGCGCCGGAAGGCGTGACGACGATGGATCGCACGGTGGCGTGGGGCAGCCCCTTGGCGATCTGGACGCTGCTGGACGCGCCCTTCGAAAGGCGATAGACGCCGAATCCCTCGACGAGCACGACGCCTTGATCGGTAGCGACGTTGCTCTGCGCGATTCCGATGAGCAAGTTGCCATTCTGGTCCTCGGCCAGGGCCTGGACGGAGCGTCCGGAGAGTTCCTGGGGCGCACGCGCCGCAGCGGCGTCGGCAGCGCTGCCACCCGAATGGTCTCGCTTCGGGCAGCCGGTGAGCGCCGGGAGGAGGGACAGGACAGCGACGGTGGTGAGAATAGGAAGCTTGTTCATGACGGATTCGGGCGGCATTGTGGCAAGGACCGGGTGAGGCATGCAAGGGAGAATGCCGGGGGGGAATCAGCAGCAACCGCGGACCGCGGAGTGCGGAAACGGGCATCTTGCCCCGCGTGGATGGGACGACGGGATTGGCCACAGGCACTGGTGACGTTGCAGCCAACCGAGGTGTTCTCGCGCGGTTCGGCTGCGGGTCAATCCTCGCCGACGTTCTTGCGTGGCCTGGCAATCGCGTACTGGTCGAGCCTGGAGACGAGCGTGCGGCGGGAGATCCCCAGCATCTTGGCAGCGCGCGTCTGGTTGCCGGCGCAGGTGTCGAGCGCCTGCAGAATCCGGAGTCGTTCGGCTTCCTCGATACGACGGCGCAGCTCTGCGGTTGTCTCGTCGACAGCGGGGGGACTGACGAGGCGAGGAGGCAGCGCGGAAACTCCGACCGCGGGGGCGGGCGGGGATGCGTCCATCTGGGGGCGGGGCACGACAGGCGCGGGGGCAGTAGCGGGGCGGCGCACGGGTCGCGACGGGAGCGTGGCACCCATCTTCTCGGTCGGCAGGTTCTCCAGTGTGATGGGGCCGTCGCCGCACAACAACAGCGCGCGCTCGATGACATTGCGGAGCTCTCGCACGTTGCCTGGCCAGGAGTACTCGAGAAGCCAGCGAAGCGCGTCGGGGGCGATCGCCGGAAGGGGGCGAGACCGCTTGTTCGCCACCTGTCTCATGAAAGCGCGAGTCAACGGCTCGATCTCGCTGACGCGTTCGCGCAGCGGGGGGATCACCAGCGACACGCCGCTGATGCGGAAGTACAGATCCTCACGGAACTTGCCTTGCTGCGCCTCCTGCTCGAGGTCGCGGTTGGTGGCCGCGATGAATCGCACGTCGATGGATCGGGGCTTGACCGCGCCGACGCGGATGACCTCGTGCCCCTCGAACACGCGCAGGAGCTTGGCCTGGGTCGACAAGGGCAGCTCGCCGATCTCGTCGAGGAAGACGGTGCCGCCGTGCGCAGCCTCGAGCAGGCCCTGCTTGGCCTGCAGGGCGCCGGTGAAGGCGCCGCGCTCATGACCGAACAGCTCGCTCTCAAGGAGCGATTCGGACAGCGCCGCGCAGTTGAGGCGCAGGAAGGGCTTGCTCGCGCGCGGTGAGCGACGGTGGATCGTCTCGGCCAGAACCTCTTTGCCCACACCCGTCTCGCCGAGCAGAAGCACCCCAATCGTGCTGTCGGCTACCCGCTCCGCAAGACGATAGAGGCGCTGCATCACCGGGTCGAGCACCACCAGCGGTCCGCCCTGCTGCTCGGCGCCGTCGGTGCCGATCACGCGCGCGCAGGCCTTTGCCACCAGCGCCTCCGGATTGCGGCCATCCTGCGGCCACTGCGCCACGCCGATGCGTGCCGTCACGTTGCGGCTTTCGAACTCCCGCGCCAGCCGCTTGTGCACGTCGGTCGCCGTGGCCGTGTCCACGTCCACCACCAGCATCTCGTACTCGCCCGGCCCGTAGGTCGCGACTACGTCGATGGAGCGGGTGGCAACCGCGAGCGCTTCTTCGACCTCGCTGCGCGAGGCGTCGTCGGTGTGCACTCGGATCAGGGCAAAAGAGGACTTGGCGCGCTCGGCGCGTGCGCACTCTTCCTCAGA
>JAJZQG010000306.1 GCA_021847645.1 Myxococcales bacterium | reverse complement strand
CCTGCTGCGGCGCTTCACCTACGCGGGGGTGAAGATCCACGAAGAGCGTGGCTGGCACCGCGTGACCAAGGCGGTCGCCGACTACCTCCGGGGCGTGCACCAGGTCGCCAATGACGAGTATTCGCCACTGGCGTTCGACGTGTGCACCGACGAGGAAGCCAAGGCGCTCGACGTGCGGGAAGAGGTCGAGACCAAGGTGCGCCGCAGCGCGACCGACGATGTGCGGCTCTCCCCGTCGCGCAACGACGGCGTGCTGACCACTGCCCACCTCGGCGAGCCCGCGAAGGCGAATGGCGCGGATCCCAAGGCGAGGAAGGACCGGGGCTGACGTGTACGCGTCCCTGGCCGATATGCGAGATGAGGGCGTGACGCCTGCCACGGCAAGCGATGAGCGGCTCACCGCTCTGCTTGCCGAGGCGTCGGCCTTCGTCGACCACGTGACGGGCTGGTTCTTCGAGCCCCGCTCGCTGGTCGTGCGCATGGATGGTCGCGGAACGCCCTCCCTGGAGCCTCCCTTCCCGTCGATCCGTCTCGACGAGCTGCTCATCGACGACGTCCAAGCATCTCTCGCCGTGGACGACCTTGCGATTCGCGGCGCCCCCATCCTGCCGGGCTTCGACGCTCCTCGGTTCACGCTTCTTCGGGGTTGCACCTTCCCGAAGGGAACCGACAACGTCGTGGCCTCGGGGCTCTGGGGTTACACGGAGCCGAACGGCACTGCCACCGGCGGACCGCCGGTGGCGATTCGCCGTGCGGTGATGCTGCTCGTGATGCGCTGGCTGCCGAAGCTCGGTGACGCAGAGGCCGCCGCGGCAAAGTCGCAGTGGCGGGTTCTCGAGGAGAGGACTCGGGACCAGAGCTACCGCCTCGCGCCGCTCTCCGGGGTTGGAGTGCTTTTCACCAGCGACCCGGAGATCGACCTGCTCCTCGCGCGCTATCGAAAGCCGATCGGCCTCGGAGCGGCCTGATGCGCGGCCGGCTCATCTTCCCTTTCCTGGCGGAGCTCCATCGGTTGGACACGAAGGCGCTTGCGCTCGAAGACCCGGATGGCGCCGGTCCGCTGGCTGGAGGGTTCGACCCGGACTTCAAGGAACCGGTCCTGGTCGACACGAACGACGATGGAATCGGCGAGCGCATTCGCAAGGAGCACGCGCCCGTGCGAATTCCCTGCCAGGCGGAACCGGACGCCTTCGAGGCCCTGCAGGAGTACGCCTCGGGCAATTCGCCGCGCTCCCGAATCCGGCTCGTCTTCCACTTCGCGGATCTCGAGAAGCTGGGGCTGGTCGATGCTGGCTCCGGTGACGCCCTTGTCCGCGTCGGCGATCGCCTGGGCGCAATCTTCGACCTCGGCGGCGCGCTGGTGCAAGCCGTGCGGACGCCGCCTGGGCTCTTCGTGACCGAGGCGAAGCCGATGGGCTTCGGCCTCTTCATGCCGCGTCCGCGGCGCAACCTGCTGCTCGCGACCTTCGACGATCGCGAGACGGCAGCTCCAAGAGGAGTGTCTGCATGAGAGTGCTACCCCTGTTGATTTGCGTAGTTGCCGTGGGCGCCTGTGACCCCGTCGACCACTGCCGGGTGAATGACACCCGATGCTCGGGGCCTGCCGCTCAGGTTTGCGACAGCGACACCCGTTGGGTCGAGATCATGAACTGCGACGAAGTGGCCGCCCAGAGCGGCGGAGCGTGGACCTGCCAGATGCTCGACGACGGCTCCGGGCACACGTGCCTGCCTGTCGAACAGGACGCTGGCGAGGAGGGAGGTGCCCAATGAGCGGTCTCACTCCAGCGCTGGTGTCCGAGTTCTGGCAGTACATGATGCACCGATACAACGCGTCGGTGATCGACAAGCGAAGCGCCTCCGAGATGCAAGCCGTCAGCCTGCTGCTCGGAAAGCTCGGCATCATCGACCGGGAATCGTTCCTGCGTCACTTCGCCACAACCATCGGTCACCGGATCTACATTCCGTTCGAGATCGGGCTCGCTACAGCGGACTGGAGCCTGTGGGGACAGCTCATCGTGTGTGCGCACGAATGCCAGCACATCGTGCAGTACGATGAGTTGGGGCCCATCAAGTTCGCATGGCAGTACGTCGCGAAGACCGCGGGCCGTGCGCGGCTGGAGGCCGAAGCCTATCGCTGCCAGCTCGAGCTCCACTTCTGGCGAACCGGACAGCTCCTGTCGGCGCACGAGCTCGCGTCGTCGCTCAAGAGCTACGGCGTGACCGACGCCGACGTCCAGGTCGCTGAGACCATCCTGCGAATGTCCGGCGAGAGCGTCCGCCGCGGTGCCGTGATCAATCCCACGAGCCGCGCCGCGATCGATTGGCTCAACGTCCACGCTCCGGAACTGCGGACCAGGCTGAGCTGACGATGGCAGTCTTTCGGACGGGCGACTGGGCTCTTGCGAGGCGAATCCTCGCAGGGGGCGGCGCTCGTCTGAAGGGTGCGGTCGCGACCGCCCTCCGGCAGGAGGCGCAGGTGCTCCGAAAGGAGGTCGTCGAGGGAATCACGAAGCAAGCGCCGGGCGGTCAGGCATTCTCCCCGCTCGCGGCCACCACTCTCGCGGCTCGGGCGCTCAAGGGCTTCGGCGGGACCAAGGCGCTGATCCGCCGTGGGGACCTCCGCAACTCGATCACGGTCGTCGTCGAGGGTGACGAGGCTTTCGTCGGCGTGCTCCGCAAGGCTCGCGGTCGAGGCGGCGCCTCCCTCGCGAACGTCGCGGAGACGCAGGAATTCGGCGCCGGACCATTCGTCGTCCCAATGACCCCGAAGATGCGGCGCTTCCTGTTCGTATTGCTCAAGAAGGCCGGCATCGAACCTTCCTCCTCCGGTGGAGGCAAGGGCGTGGTGGTCATTCGCATCCCGCCGCGCCCGTTTCTGCGGCCGGCCTTCGAGGCCTTCAAGAAGGGCGTGCAGAAGCGATTTCTCGGACGCATTGCCCGAGCGATCGGACTGCGAGTGTAGGCCGTGGCGATTCCCACGCTGCTCCCTCCCGAGCCTGCGTCTGGCCCCACCAGCGGCGGCGACCTGGTCACCCTGCGGGGGAGCGGATTCGCGAGCAAGGTGGCTGTGCGGTTCGGCTCGGCCGACGCTGTCGTGGAGTCTGTCAGGCAGGAGGGGCCACAATCGATCGCGGTCATCAGAACGCCGGCCCACGCCGAGGCATCGGTCGATATCGCCCTTCAGAATCTCGATGCCGCAGGGGTGCTGGTCCCGGGCGAGCTCGTGGTCTTGTCCGCGGCATACAGATACCTGCGCCCTCGCATCGTTCGCGAAGCCGACCTCACGCGCCTGATTCGCACGCTGCTCCGGGAGCTCAAGCGCCAGGTGATCGAGAACGTCTCGCTGTCGGTGGCGGTCGACTTCGACGACACGCCGCTGGACGGCCTGGACGTCGTCGCGATCTCCAAGCTCCCATCGCTGGTCCTGTCCGGTCCTCGCTTGCGTGAGAATCGGGCGCTCTCAACCAACGAGTTGCTCGAAGAAGCCGTCGTAGGCCCCTCGGGACCCGAGCTCCGACGACGCCGGCCGCCGCTCACCGTCGACCTCGAATTCGGCATCACGGGCGCTTCCGACCGAGCCGTCGAGCTGCTCAACCTCATCGGCGCCACTTCGACCTTCCTCAACACGAATCGCTGGCTTGCGATGCTCCGTGACCCCGACGAGCCCGCGAAGGGCTCTGTACGTTGGGAGATGGATCCCCTCGGCGAGCTGCACGTGAACCTCGAAGGCAAGGACGACGTCCGCGCGTTCACGTGGGGACTCGTCATCCGCGGCTTCGACATCGACGAGGGACAGCTCCTCGACCTGGGCAAGGCCGTATCCGACGCCGGCGCCGAGGTGAATGTCTGCGCCCACGGGGTGACGCCGTGAAGGCCCATTCCCGACTGCGAGGTAATCGATGAGCGGAGAGTTGCTGTCATCCAAAGTCGTGGTCGTGGAGGAGGAGCCGCGCGTTCGAGGGATCACCGCCGCCCCGACCTCGGTCGCTGCCGCCGTGGGAATCGCCGAGCGGGGGCCGATCGGTGTTCCCGTTCTGTGCTCCTCGTTCGAGGAGTACCAGACGCGCTACGGGGGATTCACGCTCACGGCTGACATGACGCTGGGCGCGATGGGGTTCTTCGAGAACGGCGGCACCCAGCTTTGGTGCGTGCGCACGTGCCACCACGCGGAGATCGCTGAGGCCGGAACGGCGACCGCGATTCGAGCGTCGGGTTATCTCACCTCGCCCGGGGCTCCGACCCCTGCGACGGTCGTTGGCACCGCACCCGCCCCATTCCGACTCGAAGACGGAGACAAGCTCGTCGCTGCGGTCAATGGCGGCGCAGACTTGGAAGCGGTGTTCCACGGCGGGCCCGCGTACGTGGAGTCTGCGGCCGGCCCCTTCGCCCTCGCAGATGGGCAGACGCTTTCCGTTCGAATCGATGGCGGCCCCGCGCAGCCTCTTGCGTTCGCAGCGGCTGATTTCGTCACCATCGCCACGGCGACCGCAAAGGAGGTCGCTGCCGCGATCAACGCGCAGCTCGAGGACGGCAAGGCGATCGTCTCCGGGAACGCCGTCCGACTCGTGAGCGATCGGAAGGGGACGACCAGCCGGGTCGAGGTGACGGGAGGCACGGCGAACACCGTGCTCGGCTTCCCTGTGAATCCCTCGCTGGGCACCGGCAACGTCGGCGATGTGCACGCTGTCACGGCGCTGGAAGTACAGCAGATCGCCGAGGCGGCGATCGCCGGCGTGCTCGTATCGACCATCCCCGGCGGGTTCCTCGAGATTCGCACGATCGCGGCCGGGGTGAACGCGCAGCTCCAGGTCCGCGCCGCCACCTCGCAAGGCTTCGGGCTCGACACGGCACTTCACCAGGGCGCCGCGTCGGGGGCCGCCAATGCGCTGCGCGTGGAAGGGAAGGACCCGGGCGCGTACGGGAACAGCATCGAGCTCGAAGTCCGCGTGCCGAGCTCGGGCGAGGTGGGCGCCTTCGACCTGGCCGTGGTCGAGGACGGCGTGTACCGCGAGGTGTTCCCGAACATCCGGATGACGCCCGGCGCGGAGCGCTACGTCGAACGCATCGTCAACGACGCGAAATCCGGCTCCAACCTGATCCGCGTCGTCGACCAGTTGCTGCAAGGCTCCCCCTCCCTGGCAATCCAGACGGTGCAGCTTGCTGGCGGCGACGACGGCTTGATGGGCCTCGACGACAACGACTTCATCGGCTCGCCCACGGCCAAGACGGGCATGCACGCGCTCGACCAGGTGCAGGAAATGGCATTGCTCCTCGTGCCCGGACGGGCGACGCCCGCCGTGCACAACGCGATGCTGCGCTACTGCGAGGTCGATCGCGACGGCGCCGTGTTTGCGGTGCTCGATCCCCCTGCTGGGATGTCAGCGGTCGAGATCGTGGCCTACGTCGAAGCGACGGCCGCACTCCTGAACCTGTCCGAGTTCGGCGCCCTGTACTGGCCCAGGGTCAAGGTGCTCAACCCGTCGAAGGCTGTGTTCGGGTCGCAGGACAAGCTCGTGGTGCCTCCTTCGGGCATCCTCGCGGGCGTCTACGCCCGCACCGACGCCGCCCGCCCCGGCGGCATCTACGACCCGCCCGCAGGCATCGACGCAGGGCGGATGTTCGGCGTGCTCGGCTTCGAGACCGACGAGGTGCTCGAGGAGCGCAAGCGCGACCTGGTCTACCCGAAGCGGATCAACCCGCTGACCACGGGCCCGGGCCTGCCGCGATTCATCGACGGCTCCCGCACCCTCAAGGGCGACGGCAACTTCCCTTACGTGTCCGAGCGCCGCGGGGTGATCTTCATCGAGCGGAGCCTGAAGCAAGGGCTTCAGTTCGCCCGCCACAAGAACAACACCGAGGGGCTGCGCGCCACGGTGCGCCGGACGATCACCGCGTTCCTGCTCGCGCAGATGAACAACGGCGCGTTCCGCACTCGCGAACCCAAGACGGCGTTCTTCGTCGACGTCTCGGACCAGCTCAACACGCCCAGCGTGGTGTTCGCCGGCAAGCTCATCGCGCGCGTGGGGCTCGCCACCAACAAGCCGGCCGAGTTCATCGTGCTGCGCATCTCGCAGGACACTCGCGCTCTCGAAGCGGAGCTCGCCGCGGCCGGCGGCTGATCGGAGGAGTCATGGCAGTCATCGGCAACCCGCGCAGCTTCCACAAGAAGTTCAAATTCATCGTCGAGATCGACGACATCGGGCACGCGGGCTTCCAGAAGTGCAGCGAGCTTTCGGTCGAGGTCGCGAACGTACAGTACTTCGAGGGAGGCTCGCTCATCCCGAACAAGAGCCCCGGGCGCGTGACGTTCGCGGACGTCACGCTCGAGCGCGGTGCCACGGTCGACCGCGACCTGTTCGACTGGCTCCAGGACGTCGTGGTCACGTCGAGCGGGCTCGGGCTCACGGACCCGTACTACAAGCGCAACCTCGACGTCGTGCAGCAGGACCGCGATGGGACCACGCTGCGGCGCTGGTGCCTTTCACGCGCGTGGCCGACGAAGTTCGTTGCGGGGGAGTGGGACAACGAGGCTGACGAGAACGTGATCGAGTCGGTGACGCTCGCCTATGATTTCTTCGAGTTGATCCAGTGAGCCGTTCTCTACCGGGCTGGTTTCTCGACTGATGGCGTGCCGACAACAAGCCAACCTACCCGTGCCATCCAGCAGAACACCGAAGCAATCGAGTAGGCCCAACATGCGTCAAACGCGTCGGTCGGGATCCTCTCTCGTAGCAATCTCTCGATGACCCGCAACGCGTCATCGAAGACCTCCGCCGACCCGACTATTGTCGGCTGTTCGCGAACCGCCGCTTTTGCCGCGCTGGCAGCTCGCTGCAGTAGTTCCTCAAGCGAGATCTCCGGAGCGGCCGCGAGTGCTTCCCGAATTGAGGCGTAAGGAATGTCCTCGGGTTCGCTGAACGCGCGACCGGCCAATCCCGGATTCACAAACGTGTACTTGCTGTGGCCGGTGAGCGCCGTCACTTTCGCAAAGTTCGTCGACTGCATCACCGTGCGGGCCAGAATGTGTCGAAACAGTTCCACGCGCGCTGCGAAGGCCGGCGCCGAGTAGGCAACCAAGCCATTGGAACCGAGATTCTTGGAACACGCTTCCAGCGCAAGTTGCTGATGATCTGTGATGAAGTAGCGGTAGTACGGCCTCTTCCAGTACTTGCCCTCTGGACCACCGAGAGACTCAAGCAGGTCGACTCGCTTGTATTGCAGGAACAGGTTCAACTTGAAGTCTGGCAACTGACTGGCTGTTTTCGCCGGCGAGTTTGACCACCAGGTCGACACCATCACTCCGCCGGGCAAGGGCCCGGGATATCCCAGCGCAATCCAGTGGGAGACTTCCGAAACAAATAGGGCAGCATCGAACCCCACAATGCCTTCGAGCACTTGGCCGGGGGGCCATACGATTCCCGTGCCGTTGACGAGCTCAGCGTTCAACGGCCCCTCGAACTCCTTCTCCTCGAACTCGCCAGGGATCATGCTGCTCCAATACCATGTCGTTCGTCCCATGTGCACGCTGTGAGGCCTCTGCCCCCTTCGGATCCCCACGCTCCGAAAGGCGACGGCATGCCCCACATCATCACCTGCCCCACCGGCCTGACCGGCTCCATCCGCGGCTTGAAGGTCCGCGAAGAGCGCTTCCTCGCAGATCGCAAGCTCGCCAAGACCGGGAGCGTCGTCGACGAGCTGCTCCGCGCCTGCTGGGAGGAGACTCACGACGCCGGCCCCTACGACTTCGGCGGCAAGACGATCGACTGGGACAAGGTGCTACAGGGCGACCGCTTCTTCGCCCTGATCGAAATCCGCGCGCTGACTTACGGCTCGGAGTACGCGTTCTCGGTCACGTGCAGCGAGACGGGGTGCCGCGCGCGCATCGACTGGGAGCTCGACCTGCGCCAGCTCCCCGTCCGCCCCCTGTCGGACGCGAGCCGCGCCGCGTTCCTCGACGGAAACCGCTTCGAGACAAAGCTCCCCGATGCAGGGCGCCGCGCGTGGTTCCGACTGCTGACCGGCGCCGACGAGCGCAAGCTCCCGGCCATCAAGCGCAACGCGGGCGAGCGCATGCTCTCGGGGATGCTCGGCTTCCGCTGTACCGAGGTGGAGGGCATCGAGGACAAGGACAAGCGCCGCTTCCTCGAGGACATCTCGATGCGCGACGCCGACTTCCTCCTGGACGAGTTCGACCGCGTGGACTGCGGCGTCGAGACAACCCTCGAAGTGGAGTGCCCGGAGTGCTTCGCGCGGCAGCACGTGCAGCTCCCTTTCGACCAGAGCTTCTTCCTGCCGGGGAAGGCCCGGACGGCGCGGAGGCGGGCCCCGAATGGCTCCTCCCCAGTGTAGACCCCGACACA
>JAJZQG010000048.1 GCA_021847645.1 Myxococcales bacterium | reverse complement strand
CGTGCCCGCCGAGCCTCCCGTGCCCGCCGAGCCTCCCGTGCCCGCCGAGCCTCCCGTGCCCGCCGAGCCTCCCGTGCCCGCCGAGCCTCCCGTGCCCGCTGCACCGGCAGTCCCCCCGCTGCCTCCCGTTGCCGACGTTCCCCCCGCGCCGGCCGCTCCTGCCGCACTGCCGCTGAGCGACGTGTCGTTGCTGCTGCCGCAACCCATCACCCAGCCGAGCGCCAGGACACCGGCGACGACCCCTACCGTACGCCCGAAAGAGTATTTGCTCATGTCCTCCATAGTACCCGCACGGGGGCTGGACACGGCACGGATGCTTGCGATTTTTTCTGTGCACCCCGTCACCAGCAGCAGACCGCCCGCGCCCCCGCGAAGGTGCGAGGCCCAGGGGCTCGGTGTGATCTGCGGGCGAGAACCTTGCGCGGGACTACGAGGGAGTCCGCTACTGGTGCTGGAGCACGAAGTTGACCGTCGCGGTCTGGTTCGCCACCACGTTCACCGTCTGTACGGCGTCCTGGTAGCCGGCCAATCGCGCCCGGATCTCGTAGCTCTGCGCGTAGACGCTGTTGGTCAATGCGTAGGCGCCCGTGGAGTTGGTCGTCGTCGAGTACACCCCGCGATTGAGCGAGATCTGCACGTTCTGCAGGAACGCACTCGTCTGGCCGTCGGTGACGGTGCCCGACACGCTGCCCTTGCCCGGGTCGGTTCCGATCTGCACACGGAACAAGGCGGCCTGCTTGGTGAGGTAGCCCATCGTGTCCTGCGAGATCAGGTGGAAGAACCAGATGCCGTTGGCCTTGCCCGGCAGCAGGATCTGCTTGGAGTTCTGGGGTGTGACCAAGTCCATCGGGATCTTGTTGTCCGTGGTGGTCGGCAGCGTCTCCTGGTACGCGTCGAATACCCAGTAGAAGTTCGTCGTGTTCTCGTCCGCGTGGGGCAGCGTCCACGTCAGGTAGGGCGAGTCGTTCGGGTACCAGGTGGTCTGCGACGGATGGCTCGAGGAGGAGACGGTGGGCGGCGTGACGTTGATGTTGACCACGAACCTCGACTCCACCGTTCCCATGGTCGCGAACGGCCCGAGCGTGGCAATGTGGAAGTAGTTCGTACCCGGGGCGAGGTCCGTGGGCTGGTAGCTGATGGCCTCTCCCGACTGGTAGTTGGCATTCGACGAGTTGGGAACGAAGCCGTAGGTGGTATTCTCCTTGCGGTAGTATCCGGCGGAGGTGCTGAACGGCTTGCTCCAGGCCATGTCGAGCGACGAGTAAGAATCGTTGTACCAGAGGCTCTGACGCGGGTGGGTCGAGGAGGTCAGGTCGTCGGGGGGCATGAAGGAGGAGAACTGGGCGCCCACCACGCTGCCGGTCAAGGTCTTGGTGTCGCCGTACAGCAGCTTGACGACACCGTTGCCGCCGTTGCCAGCGCCGTTGGAGCCGCCGCCCAGCCCGCCCGCGGCCGAAATCGATCCGGTGAACGTCAGATCGCTGGTGGCGCGCAGCAGCACCTCGCCGCCCGAGCCTCCGCCCGCGCAGCCCGTGGCGTTCTGCCCGTTGGCGGTGATCTGTCCTTGAATGGTAATCGAGTCCGCGAAGATGGCCAGATACCCACCGCCATTGCCGCCGCTCGTACCGCTGCAGGCCCCGCCCGGTGACCCCACCGTCAGCTCGTCATCGGCTATTGCGTACACCGATCCGCCGGTCCTCGAGACGCCACAAGTGTAGTAGCTGCTGTAGTAGTAGCACCCGAACGTCTGCGAGGCAGTCGTGCCTGCAACGCCGAAGCCGCCGCCGCCTCCTCCTACCGTCCCGTATCCCGTGCACACGTAGCTGCACGACGTCGACCCGCCGTCCATGCCCTTGCCGCGCGGATCGTTGCCCACCGGCTGCACCACGATCTTCGACGACGCATCCAGGATCACGTTCTTGGCGCGGATGATGAGCTTGCCGGTCGGCACCGTCAGCACGCTCGAGTTCTTGATCACCACGTCGCCCGAATACACGTGCTCGCCGTCCAGCGTCTTGTTGGCGTCAGCGTCGATCGTGAGCGACGGCTCGGCGCACGCGCCGTTGTAGCAGAAGGTCGTGCAGGCCGTGCCCTGCGTCCAGGCCGTGCCCGTGGAGTTGCAGGTCTCGGGCGTCATGCCGTTGCACCGCGTCGCACCAGGCGTGCATGCGCCCGTGCACAGCCCGTTGTCACAGGCGACCAGGCACGACTCCACGTTGAGCCACGCCGTCCCCGTCGAGTTGCACACCTGGCTCTGCAGCCCGCTGCAGCGCCTGGCCCCCGGCGCGCACGTCGTCGACGTCACGCACTGAAGCGTCTGCGGGTCGCAGCTCTGCGAGCAGACCTGCTGGGTCATCCATTGATGCGACGACGTGCACGTCTCCAGCAGCGAGCCGTTGCATCGCAGGCTCCCCGGCGTGCACGCCGTCACGCACTGCGTGCCCTGGCACACGCCGTTGTTCGGGCAGTCCGCCGGCGCCGACCAGTCCGTGCACCCGCTCGTCTGCACCGCGCACGTCTGCACCTGCGATCCGCTGCACTGCGTGGCGTTGAGCGTGCACGCGTCCGTGCACGTGGGGCACACGCCGTTGGTGCATGCCTTGCCCGACGCACAGGACTGCGGCGGAGCCCAGTTCGTGCAGCCGTCGCTCTGCATCGAGCACGTCTGGACCTGCGTGCCGTTGCACTGGGTGTTGTTGAGCGTGCACGCGTCCGTGCACGTGGGGCACGCGTTCCCCAGACACGCCTTGCCGTTCGCGCAGTTCGCGGGCGCATCCCAGTCCGTGCATCCGTTCGCCTGCACCGCGCACGTCTGGACCTGGGCGCCATTGCACTGCGTGGTGTTCACCACGCACTTGTCGACGCAGACCGGGCAGGCGCCCGCGACACACGCTTTGCCATACGGGCAATCGGCCGGGGCTGCCCAGTCCGTGCATCCGTTCGCCTGCGTCGTGCACGTCTCGACCTGCGCACCGTTGCACTGGGTCGCGTTGTACGTGCAGTTGTCCGTGCAGCTCGGGCACTGCCCGGCATTGCACGCCTTGTTGTTCGGGCAGACTTCGGGCGCATTCCAGTCCGTGCATCCATTCGATTGCACCGTGCATGTCTGCACCTGCGCCCCGACACACTGCGTGATGTTATCGGTGCACTTGTCGGTGCACGTCGGGCCGCCGCCCGTGCCTCCCGTGCCCGCGCTGCCTGCCATTCCCGCGCTGCCACCCGTGCCGCCCGTTCCCGCGTTGCCGCCCGTGCCTCCGGTCTGGCTCCCGCCGGTTCCGCCCAAGCCCCCGTCGTCTCCGCCGCTGCCCCCGGTCCCGGCCGTGCCGCCGCTTCCCGCAGTGCCCCCGGTCTCCGACGTCCCGCCCGATCCACCGGTCTGCGCCGAGCCGCCAGCTCCCGGTGAGCCCGACGAATCCGAGCCGCCACGGCCGCAAGCGGTCGCGCCAAGACATCCCGCAAGAAACAGCGCCCCGATGGCGGCGCGCATCGACTTCATTGTCATCGCTACCTCCTTGACCAGTACCGTACTACGCAAGGGCGCTCGCATCTCTCCCTCACTGGACCCGGCAGCGCTCTTCCCACGAACTGGCGAGCGTGTCAGGATGCGGCCAGGAGCGATGGTGCAAGGACAATCGCGGCAAACGGGGGCTCGAGCACGGGTGCTGGTGGTCGGAGAGCCTTCGGACAGGCTTGACCATGCGCAGGCCATCCT
This sequence comes from Myxococcales bacterium, assembly GCA_021847645.1. Classification (GTDB taxonomy): domain Bacteria; phylum Myxococcota_A; class Polyangia; order Polyangiales; family Polyangiaceae; genus JAJZQG01. Next base: position 39,030 of record JAJZQG010000048.1, on the reverse strand, counting down.
GCTCGCCGCAGGCTTCGAGGTGCGCTTTGCCCGACCCACGGAGGCTGCGCAATCAGGGGCCGAGGCCGACGTGGTGCTCGCGGACGGCGGCCCGGACGCGACCGCTGTCATCCCGGATCTTCGTCGCGACTCGGTCCGGCTTCCCGTCGTCGTGCTGTGCGACGAGAGCACGGACCGGGCGCATCAACCATGGCTCGAGGACGGTGCGGTCGATTGCGTAACAACGTCCATGGCCCCGGACGAGTTGGCCGCGCGCGTGCGGGCACAGGCCCATGGTACGTACGTGCAAAGGTTGGAGAAGTCCCTGGCGCTCGCCGAAAGGTGCCTCGAGGCACTTTCGGCCTTGACCCGCATGCAAGCGGCCACCGAGGCCGAGCTGATGGACTACGCGGTCGAGCAAGCAGCGAGCCTCACGGGAAGCACGGTGGCATACCTGCACCTGTACGACGAAACGCAGCGAGTCATTCATCTGCGCGCTTCGAACCGCAGCGTGGTGGACCCGTGCGCGGTGCCCACGCGAGAGTCCTGCTCGCTGGATGCTGCCGGCGTGTGGGCCGATTGCGTCCGCCGACGTGAGCCGGTGATCCACAACGACTACCCATCGCTTCCCGGCCGCAAGGGCTACCCCGAGGGCCACGCTTCCATCGTCCGGCACATGTCCGTGCCGGTGTTCGACGGGGGCCGCATCGTGGCGATCGCCGGCGTGGGAAACAAGCCGGAGCCCTACGACCAGAGCGATGTCCGGGGGCTTTCCGTGTTCATGGTGAGCATGTGGGGAATGCTCGAACGAACCCGCGCACAGCAGCGTCTGCGTCGCTCCGCCACCGAGCTGGAAGACAAGGTGCGTGAGCGCACCGCAGAGCTGCAGGCTGCGAACGACATGCTCAACGACACCTTCGAGGCCATCTCGCACCCGCTGTACGTGATCGACGCTGGCACGATGCGCATTCGGATGGCCAACTCGGCGGCCATCAAGCAGGGCGTGCAGGTCGGACAGCTCTGCTACGAGGCAACGCACGAGCGCAGCCATCCGTGCACCGGAACGGACCACCCCTGTCCGGTCACCGAAGTCGTGCGCACCGGCAAGCCCGTCGTCGTCGAGCATGTTCACCACCACGCGGGCAGCGCCAGGAGCTACCTCGAGATCCACGGTCACCCGTTGGCCGACAACGACGGCGTGGTGCGTCGGATCATCGAGCACACCCTGGATGTCACGGACCGGGTGGAGGCCCAGGGGCAAGTGCAGCGCCGCTCCGAGGAGCTGCGTCTGATCAACGCCGTCATCGGGGCGACGGTTTCGGAGGCGACGCCCGAGGCGGTGCTCGAGGTGGCGTGCCGGGAGATGGGCCTTGCGCTGGGCGTTGTCCGGGTGGACGCGGGGCTGTTCGACGGACCTCAGAAGTCGCTGCGCCTGGTCGCGGCCTTCGACCGGCGGCCGGGACAGCCCTCCGCTGTCGCACGGACGTTCGCCGCTTCGGTGGAGTTCCGGGAGGCGCTGCTGGCGTCGATGCAGCCGGTGGAGATCGCGGATGTTCGGAGAGACGAGCGGCTGGCGAGCCACGGCGACCACTTCCTGCAGACCGGCACGGTGTCGGTGCTGATGGTGCCCTTGGCGGCCGGAGGCGAGCTGGTCGGCGCGATCGTTTTGCATCACATGGACGGCAGCCCATTTGGCGAGGAGCTGATTTCGGTTGCCAAGACGGTGGGGAAACAAGCGGCGATGGCGGTGACGCACGCGCGGCTGTCGCAGGCCAGGCGCCTGCTGGAAGCGGCGATGGAGCAGACGGCGGACAGCGTGGTGATCACGGACGCGCAGCGCCGGGTCGTGTATGTGAATCCGGCATTCGAGCGGGTGAGCGGCTATGCACGCGCGGAGGTGGTGGGCACGATCGATCCCACGTTCGGCACCTTGCAGCGCGACGACGAGAGCCTTGCGTTGTGGGACGTGCTGGCGGCTGGCCAGGTCTGGCGTGGGCGGGTCGCGGGCCGGACGAAGAGCGGCGAGCGGGTCACCGAGGACGCGATCATCGCGCCGATGCGCGACGACAACGGCAGGATCGCGCACCACGTGGCGGTCAAGCGCGACGTGACGCGGGAGCTGAGGCTCGAGGAGCACGCCCGTCAGTCGCAGAAGCTCGAGAGCGTGGGCCGGCTCGCGGGCGGGGTAGCGCACGACTTCAACAACCTGCTGGGGGTCATCCTGGGGTATTCCGGATTGGCGTTGAACTGTCTGCCGCCCGGGCACGAGGCGATCGAATTCATGGAAGAGATCGAGGAAACGGCCCAGCGCGGAGCGGTGCTGGCCCGCCAGTTGCTGACCTTCGCGCGCCAGCAAGTCAGCGAGCCGCGCTCCCTGGATCTGTGGGAGATCGTCGAGAACCTTCGCAAGATGCTCCGCCGCCTCATCGGCGAGGACATCGAGCTGGACACCGGGCACGAGGAACCGGCGTGGTACGTGCGAATCGACCCCGGCCAACTCGAGCAGGTCATCGTCAATCTGGCCATCAATGCCCGCGACGCGATGCCCGCGGGTGGTCGCCTCACGGTCAGGGTGCGCAACGTTCCAGCCCACGGTGGTGAGTCTGGCTTCCCGGAAAACGCAGCCCCAACCGACCACGTCGAGCTGACGATCGCCGACAGCGGAGTGGGCATGTCCGATGAGGTGAAGGAGCACATTTTCGAGCCATTCTTCACCACGAAGGACAGGACCCGCGGCACGGGCCTTGGCCTGGCAACCTGCTTCGGGATTGTGACGCAAGCCGGGGGCCGCATCTGGGCGGACAGCACCCCGGGGCAGGGCACGACCATGCATGTGCTGCTGCCGCGCTGCGAGCCGCCGCGCCAGCGTGGCCGGTCCGGCGCTGGGCTCGCGACGCTGCCCCGCGGCAGCGAGACGGTACTGCTCGCGGAGGACGACGACGCCCTGCGCCGGCTCGCCTGCCGCGTGCTGCGCGCGTGCGGCTACACGGTTCTCGATGCCAGTGACGGAGCTCAGGCGCTGGAGATGGCGTCGCGCCACGACGGTCCGATCCACCTGCTGCTGAGCGACGTGGTGATGCGGGGCATGTCGGGACCGGACCTGGCTCGCTTGCTCAGGGAGGCGCGGCCCGAGACGCTGGTGATGTTCATGTCCGGCTATCCGGGAGATGCGGCCCAAGGGCGCGAGGTCGATTTCCCTGGCTCGGCGCTTCTCGCCAAGCCGTTCTCCGCCGCGGTGTTGGCGGGCAAGGTGCGCGCGTGTCTGGACGGCACCAAGCCGTCGTGAAGCCGGTTGCCGGCGCGGCGCGGGGACGGCGAGGGCCCGTGTGGCGGTGAACGGCTTGGGGCGGGGCCTCGAGCAGCGCTGGCGCGGCCAAGGCTGCTTTTCCAGCCCGCGATGCGCGCGCCACGGGTACGCGCCCCTTCCGGCGACCTCCCCTTGACCCCGGCCCCCCGCGTCCTCTAAGTTCCCGGTGCAGCGGTACGCTGCCGCGCCCTTTTCGCGCGACAGAACGCGTACCAGTCGGGTCGCCTGGCGAGCCCGGAGGTTTCTCACGATGTTGGTCGATTACGCGAGCGTCGGCGCCTTCTTCCTGATCGCAATCGTCTTCGTGTTCGGAGCGATGCTGGTCGGCAAGCTGGTGCGCCCCAACAAGGGCTACGAGAAGAAGCTGGTGACCTACGAGTGCGGCGAGGAGCCCGTGGGCCAGGCCTGGTTCAACTTCAACCCGCGCTTCTACATCGTGGCGCTGATCTACATCGTGTTCGACATCGAAATCGCGTTCATCTACCCGGTCGCCACGGTCTTCAAGCGATGGGTCGCACAGGGTGAAGGCTGGTTCGCCTTCACCGAGATCCTCGTGTTCATCGGCATCCTGCTGCTCGGCCTGGCCTACGTGTGGCTCAAGCGCGATCTCGAGTGGATCCGTACCTTCCGCCAGGAGCGCATGGGCGTGCCCAACGTCAAAGCCGTCGAGTCGCCTGCCAACGCCAAGCCCCTCGATCAACCCGCAGCCCAGGAGAACTGAGACCGTGGCATCGTCGCCCCAACGGCTCCCCTCGAGCGGAGCCGATGCTCGTTACGGTGGTGAGGTAGGTTCTGTCATCCAGACCAACGTCGACCAAACCCTCAACTGGCTGCTGAACTGGGGCCGTGCGCACAGCATCTGGTACCTGCTGTTCGGCCTGGCCTGCTGCGCGATCGAGCTGATGCAGACCGGCGGCCCCCGCTCGGACTTCGAGCGCTTCGGCGCAGCGCCTCGTCCCAGCCCGCGCTCGAGCGACCTCATCATGATCGCCGGCACCCTCACCTACAAGATGGCCCTTCGCGTCCGGCGCCTCTACGACCAGATGTCCGAGCCGCGCTACGTGATCTCGATGGGCTCTTGCTCGAACTGCGGCGGGCTCTTCCAGTACGGCTACTCGGTGGTCAAGGGCGTGGACCAGGTCATCCCGGTCGACGTCTACATCCCCGGCTGTCCTCCGCGCCCCGAGGCGCTGCTCGAAGGACTCGTCAAGATCCAAGAGAAGATCAAGAGCGAGAAGTACCTGCAGCAGCGCTACGGCGCCGTGGCCTCGCGCTGATCCTCCACCCATGGGCACAGGCATGGAACCCAAAGGCATCTACGAAGCCCTTCAGGCGAAGTTCGGCGAGGAGACCGTGTTCGGCTTCCAGCCCACCGAGCACAAGGGCCATGACCCGTTCTTCTTCGTCAAGCCCGAGCAGGCCGAGAGCGTCGCCCGCTACCTGCGCGACGACCCCGCCCTCGCGTGCAACTACATGGAGTGCTTGTCCGGCGTCGACTACCCGGACAAGAACGAGATCCACGTGGTCGTGCACGCGTTCAGCTACAAGCTCAAGCACCGCGCTGTCATGAAGGTCGCCCTGCCCCGCGACAATCCCCGCATGAAAACCTTCTGCAGCGTGTGGTCCGCCGCCAACTGGCAGGAGCGCGAGTGCTGGGATCTGCTCGGCGTGGTGTTCGAAGGCCACCCGGACCTGCGTCGCATCATGTTGCCGGAGGACTGGGTCGGCCATCCGCTGCGCAAGGACTTCAAGGAGCAGGCCTCGTACCACGGCATCCCGACCACGCGGCCCAACCCATTGGATCTGATCGCGCCCAAGCTGCCCGACAAGCCCAAGCCCGCGGCGGCGGACAAGGCCGCACCGGCCAAGAAAGAGGGCGCCGCGGAAGCCAAGCCCAAGGCCGAAGCCAAGCCCAAGGCCGAAGCCAAGCCCAAGGCCGAGTCGCCGAAGGCCGAAGCCAAGCCCGACGAGCCCAAGGCCGAGGACAAGCCCGACGAGCCCAAGACGGCCGAACCCAAGACCGAGAAGAGCGAGTAGGCCATGGCTGAAGTCATCGTCACGCGCGAACAAGACGGCGACGAGATGACCCTGAACATGGGTCCGCACCACCCGTCCACGCACGGCGTGCTGCGCTTCGTCTTGAACACCGACGGCGAGATCATCCGCAAGGCGACTCCGGACGTCGGCTACCTGCACCGGTCGATCGAGAAGATCGGGGAGCGCAACACCTACGAGCAGTTCATGCCGTACACCGACCGGGTCGACTACCTGGCGTCGATGTTCTGCAACGAGGTGTGGGCCACCGCGGTCGAGCGTCTGCACGACGTCGAGGTGCCGATGCGCGCCAAGTTCCTGCGCGGCATCACGGGCGAGCTCAACCGGATCATCAACCACCTGATCTCGCTGGGCACGATGGCGATGGACTTGGGTGCGTTCACCCCGTTCATCCAGGCGCTGCGCGAGCGCGAGTTCGTCAACGACTTCATGGAAGAGCTGTGCGGCGCGCGGCTGACGTACAACTACAGCCGCATCGGCGGCGTCTCCCACGACCTGCCCAACGACACCTGGAAGCCCCGCGTGCTCGAGTGGCTCGACCACTTCCTGCCCATGGTCGACGAGTTCGACCGGCTCATCACCTACAACGAGATCTTCGTCAAGCGCACGGCCAACATCGCCGTCATCACGGCGGAGGAGGCGATCGACTGGGGCCTGGTGGGGCCGAACCTGCGCGCCAGCGGCGTGAAGTGGGACGTTCGCAAGGACGATCCGTACGGCGCCTACCCGCTGGTGGACTTCGACATCCCGGTGGGCAAGGGCAAGCTGGGCACGGTGGGCGACAGCTTCGACCGGTTCCTGGTGCGGGTCGAGGAGATGCGCCAGTCGGCCAAGATCGTACGCCAGTTGCTGCAGCGCATCGACGAGCACCCCAAGGGCCAGCTTCGCGGCGAGCTGCCCAAGAAGCTGCGCGCCACCGGCGAGGTGTACGCGCACGTCGAGAGCGCGCGCGGCGACCTGGGCTGCTACGTCATCGCCAACGGCAAGGACGAGCCCTACCGCGTGCGGTTCCGCACCGGCTCGTTCACCGTCATGGGCATCGTGGAGCCCAAGAGCCCGGGGCTATTCGTGGCCGACCTGGTGGCGCTCATCTCGTCGATCGACGTGGTGGCGCCCGAGATTGACAGGTAGGGGCTCCCGGACGCTCTTCTCGCCCATCTCGCTCGTGATGGAGCGCAGATGGAGTCGAGCTTCGTCACGGCAGAACTCGAACGGCATTCGGTCTTGGCGACGCGCTGCCTGGTCGCGGGCGCAGCGACCAACGGGAGCGTGGGAGCGACACCCCCCAGATGGGGCCGGGGCCCTGCCCCGCTACCAACCTTTCCGCAGCCCCGTGCCGCGTGGAGCGCAGCATGGTACGGTTCCGCATGATCCCAGAAGGGAGAATGCAATTGATACGGAAGCACTTGTGGTCGTCGATCGTGGGCATGTCGCTCGGGATGATGGCGTTGCCGGCCTGCAGCTCCACCGCGAGCAGCCCGACGGGTGGAAGCAGCGCCACGACTCCCACGCGGGACGACGCGATGCGCGTGCTGAGCGCCGTGCTGCTCGACATGACGGCAACGCTCTACAACGAAAACCTCGTGGGGCATTCGTCGGGCGCGGTGAACACGTCCAGCGCCTGTCCGGTCTCGGGATCGGTCGACATCACGGGGACGCTCTCGATCAACAAGCTCGCCGCCGGATCGGCGTCGACTTCGTCGGACCTGACGCTCCACATGAGCAATTGCGGTGCGACGACTCCCAACGGCGAGCTCACGGGGGATACGGGAACCTCGAACGCACTCACCTACAAGGGAAGCTGGGTCAATGATTCCACCGGCGCCGTGACGCAGGAGACGCTCACCCTCGCGGGCACGGCAGCGCTCTCGGGGAGCGTCATCGTGCAGAGCCAGTCGGTGGCCGTGGATGAGCCGACCTGCCAACTCTCCATCACGTATGTCGAAGACAACGGCTCCTGGACGGTGTCGGGCGTGGTCTGCGGGGTTTCCGTGCACTACGCCGGGACGAAGTGAAGCCGCGAGTCCATCGCCCCCCGCAGAGCTCGGCGGATCCCCGCGCGTCCAGCAGGACTACTGGCTGCCCTTGTCGTTCGGGTCGGTGATGTGACCCAGGAACAGGACGGAGCCGGTGGGCTCGTCAACGATGGCCACCGCAAAGGGCTTGTTGACATTCATCACCACGGGCTGGGGCGGGTTCGGATTGCCACCGGAGCCGCCGAACATGGCGACTGCGGTCGCGGCAGCCGCTTCCACGCCATTCTCGTCGACCGCCATCATGGCCTTGTGGAAGATATCACCGATAAACAGATTCTCACCGTTGGGCGGCGTCTTGCACATGCCGTGGAAGTCGGCCGCGTTGGCGTCGAACGCCTGCACCATCCCCAGGGACTCGAATGCGTTCTTGAGCCGGATGGAATCCGACGTAAAGGAGAACTTGGGCAGCTGCAGGGCAACGAGCCTACTGGCGCGTCCCTGCCATGCCGACTTCCAGTAGCCGGCGGTGAGGCCTGATTCGAAGGAATCCAGGGTGCCCTTGGGCAGCGCCACCACCAGCGAGATTTGTCGGCCCTCCAAGGGCAGCGACACTATCTGCGCATTGGCGTCCTCGAAGTACGAGAACGTGCTCTGCTGGGACATGTAGTCGGCCTTCACGGTCGAGCTGTCGGCCTTGGTGAAGTCGCCCTGCTGGGTGGCTGCCTTCTCGAACGGGCCGTCCCACGGCAGCTTGAGGTGCATCGCATCGACCAGCACCATCCGCGTTTGGTCGGTGAGTGAGCCGTCGGGCAAGAGATCGTTGATCTTGTTCTGCGTCTCCTGGCTCACCCAGGAGTTGATGTACAGTCGCTCCGCGTCGAACTGGTGGAGGAAGTCAGCGAGGTAGACACCGGTTCCGTAGTCCGTTGCGAGGGTATCGAGGAACGGCTGCTCCCAGGCATAGCTCCGATCGCCCCAGACCGAATTGACGATATGAAGGCGGAAGTCGTCCGCTGACGGTTCCGGCTCGCCAGCCTGGGAAGCCTTCTCCTTGGCGCTATGGAGCGCATCGTCCGGGCGGCCCGCCAAGGCTTGGGTCAGTGCGTTGTGGCCCGCGTGCACGTCCAGCCCCGGCGCGTCCCAGTGGAGCGCTTTGGCCATCTCGGTGGCTGTCGCGTTCTGCGCGCCGGCGTACGTCATGGACAACGCGAGCGAGACGCTCAGTGGCGAGATGACCACGTTATGATCAGCCGCATCGACGCGAACCTTGCCGTACAGGTCGATAGCGAATGCGTTGTCGCCATCGACCACGGCGGCGAGCGTTGCGGCGGGGACGCTGGACGCCGGAGCGCGCGGCAGCTCCGACGCGGCCATGGCTGGCTTGGTGGCGGCATCATCTCCCGGGCCGGCATCCGCGGCGGGCTGAGAGGTGCTGCCACCCGCGCCAGCCGGGTTGGAGGAACCAGAGCTGCCTCCGCATGCAGGGAGGGCCAGGGCGATCAGGGCGGCGAGGTAGGGATGGTGATTGCGCATACCAAGGCTCGTCAGCAAACGTCGTGCCGCAGCACTCGAAGGCGAAATCGCCGAAACCTACGAGGCCCGCCGCCAGGGACCAGGCCCCGCGCCCGGCCCGGAGTGTCACAGGTTGACACGCTTCGAGGATCGCCGCGTCGCGGACTCGGCGCCTGGGCGTGCCTGCGGGCAGACCGGGGGCGCTGCCTGGCGTGGGCTCGTCCTCCCCGGCGACCACTCAGCCCGCCGGGTGCGCGACGACCCTGCCTCGTGACGCGATCCGCACCGTTTCCGGCTCCAGAATGCCGCTCTCGAGGAATCGCCTGAGCAGCGCGCTGCGCCGACTCTGACGCTCGCCTTTCGTCTGGCGCAGGCTCGCCGAGGCTCCGGCGGGCCGCGGCGGAATGCCGTCCGGATCGCAGACGTCGCCCACACCGTCATGATCATAGTCGCTCATCGGCACCGACGGCGTCAGGCGGCAATCGTCCATTTCGGACGAGCCGCAGTAGTTGGGATCAGGTAGCCCGTCTCCGTCGCTGTCGAGATAGGGATCACCGCACGGAGACATGGGGTTGAACTCGTAGGGCTTCAGGTCGCACGGGTCGCCGACACCGTCGCCATCCGAATCGAGCTGGTCCGGATTCCAAACGTAGGGGCAATTGTCCTGTCCGGTGGACGTTCCCACGTAGGTTGCCGTGCCGGGGAAATCGTCGCCGTCCGGATCGCTGCAGCACTGTTCTCCGCAGGGATTGCTCGAGTTGGGCCCGGCGCACAGGTCGCAAGCGTCGCCCATCCCGTCGCCATCCGAGTCGGCCTGCGCGGGATTGTACGCATAGGGACAGTTGTCGACGCTGTCCTGGATACCGTCTTCGTCTGCATCGGGCAGGCACCAAGGCTCGCCCTGATGGGAACCGCAGGTCATGTGCGCGGGGCAGACACCGCCACCGCAAGCGGCTGCGTTGCCGCCCGTACCGCCTGTGGCCGCGGAGCCACCCGCGCCGCCCGAGCCCGCAACGCCAGCCGTTCCGCCCGCGCCGCCGTTTGCGCCGCTGCCCACCAGGCCACCGGTCCCGCCGTCTTTCCCATCCGTCGCATGAGCCGGCTCGGTGATCGCCTGTCCGCCACAGGCGATGGACAGCAGCGCGAGCAAGGCCGCCCACACGCCGAGTCCGGCCCCGGTCCACGCGCACCCCGACAGGCCGAACAACGCCACTGCCATCCCCAACGCTACGCTCACCGCCCCGAGTGGTCGCATGGCACCCTCGCTTCTTCGGACTGGGATCCATGATGCCGGACCAGGGCCAGTCATGCAACGCGCGCGGCCAGGGCCAGTCCGCCTACCGAGTGCGTCGAACGGGCCCAAGAGCCAGCGGATCGGGACCTGCCAAGGAGCCGGACGCAGCCAGAGCGGACATGCGGCACCCGCCGAGGCACCGTGACAACCAGGCGCATCCGGCGCACGATGGCGGGCAACTCGCGCGAACAGGCTCGAGCTGCTGCTCCCACAGGCGCTGCCAGCAGGTCTCCCAGGCGTCGGACAGGATGTTGCCGACAGACCGTGTGCTCAGCGAGCAGGAGCGGATGGAGCCTTCCGGGCCGATGGTCACCGTGGCCTTGGGACCGGCGAGGGAACAGACGCCGGTCTTCAACGGAGGATGTTCGGGATCGGACCAGACGCAGCTAGGGACGGTCACGGCAGCGGCGAGAGGCAACCCAATATCGCGGCAGACCCGGGCCGCGGCCTCAGCAGCCTGGCGCACGTGCAATGCGTCGGGCATGAGCCGAGCGGAAGCGGTGGACGCTGCGCCGGCCGGGCAATAGCGGCTGAGGGCGAGCCCGCGAGCACCCAGCGCGAAGGCGAGGGCGGCGACGTCCGCCGCCTGGTCGAAGTTGCGGCGGGTCACGACCATACAGACACTCACCTCGAGACCGGACGCGGCGGCCGCGGCGATGGCGCGCGTGACATCGCGAAATGCCCCCGTGCCGCGCAGCTCATCGTGCACGTCGGGCCGCGCGGCGAGCAGGGTGGGCTGAATCGCGCGCACACCGCTGGCGACCAGCTCCTTCGCGCGGGATTCGTCGAGCTGGGCGCCGTCCGTGAGAACCGATAGATCGGCGCCGTGGGCCGCGAGCGCGACGGCAATAGTGGCCAGGTCCGGCCGCAGCAGCGGCTCGCCGCCGCTGAGCTGGATTCGCTTGCAGCCCGAGGCGTCTATCACCGTGAGCGCAGCGTGAATGATCTGCTCGGCCGTGAGCTCCACGCACGTGCGAGCGTCGCGGTGAGCCAGCCCAGGCAGATAGCAGAATGTGCAACGCCGGTGGCAGCGATGGGTCACCTCAAGGGTGATGTTGCCTATCGGGGGCGTCGGTGGGCCGGGGCTCATCGAGGCCCTACTGCCTGCGCACGCTGAGCGCCCTTGCGTCTGATTCCACGAACGCCCAGGCCGCGACGACCCACGCGATCCGCCCGCCGACGCGAGGCGTCGAAGGGCCAGGGTGTGCATCGCGGGAGGCTGGCCGGGCCATTAGGCGGCGATCGTACGTGGTATTGCGCGCCGGGTCCAATTCACCGCTTGCGCAACGCGCCGGGATTCATTGCCCCTGGCAGCGCAAGATTCGACCGGCTAGGTTGCCTGCCGTCGCGGATGGCAGGCAGGCTCCGCACCGGCAGGAGACGAACATGACGCAAGACGACAGCACACTGGCAACACGGGCACTGCAGCTGGACGCGTTGGTCCGCGAGCGGGCGCCGCTCGTTCATCACATCACGAACCACGTAGTCATGAACTTCACGGCGAACGTGACGCTCGCTCTCGGCGCGCAACCCGTGATGGCGCATGCGCACGAAGAGCTCGAGGAGATGACCGGGTACGCGTCGGCGCTGGTGTTGAACATCGGGACGTTGGAGCGGTCGTGGATCGACTCGATGCTGATCGCGGGCAAGGCTGCGAGCAAGCGGGGTACGCCGATCGTGCTGGATCCGGTGGGCGCGGGTGCCACGAAGCTGCGCACCGAGACGGCGCGACGGCTGCTCGACGAGCTCGAGGTGAGCGTGCTGCGGGGCAACGCGGGGGAAGTGCTCGCGGTGGCGGGCGACGCCGGCAAGACGCGCGGGGTGGACTCGCTGGCCCAGGCGACCGACGCGGTGCAAGCCGCGAAGCTGCTGGCGTCGGAGCGCAAGATACTGGTAGCGGTGACCGGTCCGGTGGACGTGATCACCGACGGCCGGGAGGTCTACGAGGTGGCGAACGGCCACGCGATGTTCGGGCGGGTCACCGGCACGGGTTGCGCGGCGACCGCGGCGATCGGCTGCTTCGTGGGTGTGGCGGGGCGCGACGAGCGCGCGCTGGCGGTGGCGAGCGCGCTGGCGATCTATGGTCGCGCGGGCGAGATCGCGGCGGACAAGTCGGCCGGGCCCGGCACGTTCGTGCCCGCGCTGCTCGACGCGTTGTACAACGTGCAGCGCGCGGTGCATGCCTCGAGCCTGCGCGTGGCGCGCAAGGGCTGAGCATGGTGGGCGACCGTCCGCGGACGCTCGATCTGACGCTGTACGTGGTGACCGATCCGGTCCTGGCCGGCGCGCGCGGCGTGGTCGACACGGTGCGCGCGGCGATCCAGGGCGGCACCACGATCGTGCAGCTGCGGGACAAGACCGCGGAGACGCGCGCCCTGGTCGAGCAGGCGCGCGCGTTGCGCTCGGTGTGCACGGCGCACGGCGTGCCGCTCGTCATCAACGATCGGATCGATGTCGCGCTCGCCGCGGGTGCGGACGGCGTGCACGTGGGGCAGAGCGACATGCCGCTGGCCGAGGCCAGGAGGCTGCTGGGTCCCGGTGCGATCGTGGGCGTATCGGTGCGCACGATCGAGGAGCTTCGCGACGCGGAGCGCGACGGTGCGAGCTACGTGGCAGCCAACGGCGTATGGGCCACACCGACCAAGACCGACTTGGGTCGGCCGTTGGGGCTCGAGGGCCTCCGTGCGCTCGTGCAGGCCAGCAAGCTGCCGCTGGTGGCGATCGGCGGGATTCAGGAGTCGAACGCCGCGGACATCGCGTCCGCGGGCGCGGCGGGCATCGCGGTGGTCTCGGCGGTGATGCAGGCGAGCGACCCCGAGGCTGCGAGCAGGCGGCTGCGCGCCGCGTTCGCCCGCAGCGCATCGTAGAAGCGCCGTCCTGCCGACGGCCGGGAGAGCTCGCGGGATCTACCGCGCCGCGGACTTCGCGGCTTCTTCGAGGACTTCGGGCGGGGCGACGATGCCCTTGGACGGGTCGGCGGAAGGCTTGGCGGGCACGGGGATATTGAGCTTGCCGCCGCTGCTGGCGGCCACGACCGACAGCGCCTTGTTGAAGAAGGAGCGAAGGAACGGCACGTCGCTGGGCGGTGAGGTGATCAGCCCGCAGCGACGGGCGGCTTCGGCCACGCTCAGCACGTCCAGGGCGCGCTCACGGCCAACGCGCGAGAGCGACGAGACCGCGGCGTCGCGCATGCGATCGGCGAGCCGCGCGCGCACGTCGGGCGTGAAGAAGCGATCGACCGCGGCTTTGATCTCCTCATCGAAGATCACGCTGATCCGATCGGTGGCCTGCTCGGGCTCGGGACCGACACGCTCGCCAACCTTGGTCAGCATCTCATGGACGAACTGGATCTCGGGCAGCCAGTCGCGAAACTCGGGGTCGTTGTGCAGCTGCGCCGAGTCGGGCACGCGCTTGTCGATGTCGCTGTCGGTCACCTCGAGGGCAGCGGCGGCAACCGGGTGAGTCGGCTCGGCCTCGGGCACGGGCTCCAGCAGGTTGGCGGCAGAGTCGAAGCCCAGCGGGAGCACGAGCCCGGAGACCGCGTTGCGCCGGCGTCCTTCGGCGACGCGCCAGCGGGCCCATTCGACCGGAACCGGCGCGGGGGAGTAGCCGACGCGCTCTTCCATGTTGCGGAAGCTGTCGCGGATCGAGCCGTGGGTGGCCTCGCCGACATGCATCTCGATGATGCCGGCCGTCTCATGCACGCGGATCTCGGCGATCTGGTATCGCTGCCCAGGGAACGAGGAACCGATGGTGTAGGTGGCGATGCCGGACTGATCCGGCGGAACGAACCAGGCCTCGAAGGTGGGCGCGGCCGGCGCTGCAGGAGCGACGGGGGCCTGCTCGGGCAGCGCGACCTGACGGCTCTTGAGCACGTTCAGCCCGCGTCGTGCGGCCTTGCGCGCGACCCCGGGGGCAGCGTCGCTCTGCGCGACCGCAACGATCGCGGCGGCGTTGTTGGAACGAATCCACTGCTCGACGAGGTCAGCCGCCTTGTCGCCGACTTCGTCCAACGCCGACAGCGCGTCGGCGGCGCCAGCGTCGATGAGCCGCGCTTCGAACGCGAGCTCGCGCTTGTCGGCTCCACCCGTCCCGGTCTTGTTCTTTCCCATGTGTCTCACACTCCGAGGTAGGCAATCGCCTCGACTTCGACCCGCGAACCGCGGGGCAGGGCTGACACCTGCACGGTAGCCCGCGCCGGCGAACCGCCCTTGAAGTACTTGGCGTACGTTTCGTTGACCCGCGCAAAATCGCCCAGGTCCACCAGGAATATCGTCGTCTTCACCACGCGGTCGAACCCGGCTCCCGCAGCCTTCAGCACCGCCTCCAGGTTGCGCATCACCTGCTCGGTCTGCGCCACCACGTCCCCTTCCACCATCTGCCCGGTCGACGGATCCAGCGGGATCTGCCCGCTGCAGTACACGAAGTCCCCTGCCTTCACCGCTTGCGAGTACGGCCCGATCGCCGCCGGGGCTCCATCCGTTTGAATGATCGTCTTCGGCATCGTTACCTTCCTCCCGACCGGCCGTCGTCCCGGCTGTCGTCCACGCCGCGACGACCGTCGATCGCTCGACCGATCGTGATCTGGTCCGCGTACTCCAGATCGCCTCCGTGGGGAACACCGCTCGCCAGCCGGGTCACGCGAATCGGCAGATCGCGCAGCTCCTGCCCTACAAACAGCGCGGTCGCCTCGCCGTCGACCGATGGCGGCGTGGCAAGAATCACCTCGGACACCTGGTCTTCAGCGATGCGCGCGCGCAGCGCGTCCACCGGAATGTCGGACGCGGCCACGCCCTCGAGCGGTGACAGCAGCTTGCCGAGAACGAAGTAGCGTCCCCGCATCGCGCCCGATCGCTCGATGGCAAGCAGGTCCTGCACCTTGGCCACGACGCACAGCAGCGAGGAGTCGCGCTTGTTGTCGCTGCAGATCGAGCAAAGGACCGGCCCGTCCTCGCGGTTGTCGGCGAGGTGGCCGCACTTGACGCAAGGGCGGACGTGGTCGTGCAACGCCAGGAGTTCCTCGCCGAGCTCACGCGCGATGGATTGCTCGTTGGTGAGCAGGAACATCGCGAAACGAAGGGCGGTCTTCTCTCCCACGCCGGGCAGGCGGGAGAAGCGGGCGGCGACGCGGCGGATTCGTTCGGGCAGCACGGGATGGGCAGCTATGCCCAAGCTCGGACCTCGTGGCAAGGGCCAGGCGACGAGAGACCCGGAGATTCGATCTGTGGTTTGCTTCCCGGGGGAGGCTCGGTTATGCCCGGCCCGTCGTGCGGAAGGAAGGTTGCGATGAAGCTTCGAAGCATCGTTGGACTCGGGTTGGTCGGGGGATTCGCGGTCTGCACAGCGGCATTCGCCCCTGGCTGCGGATCCGATAGCAGCAGCGGTCAGCAAGGGACGTTCAACGGCGTCGGCGGGTCGGTCGACGCCGGCACCGGCGGCACGGGTGGAGCCTCGGGCACGGGTGGAACCTCGGGCACGGGTGGAACCTCGGGCACGGGTGGCACCGCGGGCACGGGTGGCACCGCGGGAACGGGCGGCACGGGCGGCACCGGAGGTGCGGCAGGACAAGGCGGTTCAGCTGGTCAGGGCGGCGCGGCTGGGCAAGCAGGCGCTGCGGGTCAAGGCGGCGCGGCTGGGCAAGCAGGCGCTGCGGGTCAGGGCGGCGCTGCGGGTCAGGGCGGCGCTGCGGGTCAGGGCGGCGCGGCTGGGCAAGCAGGCGCTGCGGGTCAGGGCGGCGCGGCTGGGCAAGCAGGCGCAGCAGGCCAGGGTGGCTCGGCCGGCGCGGGCGGAAGCCCAGCAGTCGTTTCGCTCACCGACGTGCGCGCACTTACCGACGGAGCGGTAACCCCGTCGGTGCAGGTCCAAGGCACGTACGTGACCTATGTGAGGAACGTCGGCTTCTACGTGCAGAGCGATCCCACGGGCCCGGGCGTCTTCGTGTACACGAGCCCGAACACGCCCGCGGTCGCGGTCGGCAACAAGATCGATCTGGAAGTCACGAGCGTGACCACCTTCAACGGCACCAAGGAGGTCAACGGCTTCAACGTGTTGACCAACGACGGCGGGACGTACGATGTGGTGGGCAACCTCGCGCAGACGGTCACCGCCAACCCGACCGCAACGGAGGAGAGCGAGCTGCTCAAGGCGAACGGCATCACGATCACGGGCGGCGCCTCGCCGAACTACGCTGCGACGATCGGCAGCCCGCCGGTGCCGTTCAGCTACTACCAGTACGAAGGCACCGCGCTGGGACTGTGCAAGGGCGCGAAGCTCGACTCCATCGGCGTCGGCAACAACAGCAACGGGGTCTACGACTTCCGCAGCTACTACAAGACCGATACGTCGAACGTGGATCTGACGGGCTGCGCGGTGGCCAGCATGGACAACTGGAACCTGGAGGATTGGAGCAAGACCGATCCGCCTCCCGGATTCACCAAGGCGACGGCCGCCGAGCTCGCGAACTACACGATGACGCAGAGCACGCAGGACCACACCACCGGCGGGCAGTACTCGGCGAACCTCACGTGGACCACGCAGAACAACGTCGACATCGTGGCCGACTATGCGTACCCGGTGACCGGCGGCCAGACCTACTCCTGCCACGGTTGGTTCCTCGACAACGATGCGGCCGGGCGCGCGCGTCTCTACATCATCTGGAGCGACGGCACGAACAACCTGTCGCAAAGCCCGATCCCGCCCTACACGGTCGACAACGCGAGCTGGCAAGAGTTGGTGACCCAGCACGCGGCACCGGCCGGCGCGACCAGCATGAAGTGTGCGATCCGTCTGTACGACGTGCCGCCGCCCGCGCCGAACGTCTGGCCCGGCACCGCGACCGTCCTGTTCGACGACCTGTCGATCTCCACGCCCTGATCCCACCCCCGCGCTACTTCGATCCCGACGCCGCGTAGTCGGCTTGGCAGGGCGCGAAGGGAATTTCCACAGCCACGCGCGCCATGCCGTTGAGCCGTCGGGCCGCGCGTACGCCCTACTTGATCTTGATGTCGAGGATCCGCGCGCCGAGCTTCTCGACCGCGGTGCGCACCAGCGGGTGCTGCTCGAGCGCGCGACGCTCCAACGCCAGCCTCTGCCGGCGCTCCTGCTCTTCCACGTCGTAGAGCGTGCGACGGGCGCTGGGCGCCGGGCCATCGATCGCCAGGGACACCTCGGTGGCCGCGTGGAAGTAGCCGCGCACCACGCGAGTGAGCAGATCGATCGACTTGTCGTCGCGCAGCTGCACCTCGTAGAACGAGCCCTGCTCGATGCCGAGCCGCACCTCGCGCGGCGTCACGCGCACCGGCACCACGTGCTCGAGCACCGAGGCCAGCCCAGCGTTCTGCTCGCCGAGCAACGCGATGATCTCGCGCCACGCGCCCAGCGTCTGCTCGTCCAGCTCCGCCGGCTCGGGCTCGGGCTGCACCGAGGGCTCCGGCGCGGGTTGGACGACAGGCTGGAGCGCGGCCTGGGGACGCGACTCGACCGGCGTAACCCTGGCCGCGGGCGCCAGCGACTCGTCCCGCTCGGCAGACGGCAAGACGGCAGCGGCAGCGACGGCCCTGGTCGCCACGGCTGCATCACGCTGCCAGCCGCGCGCGCCTCCGCGCGGCGACGCTGCGCCCGACGACCCCGCACGTGCAGCCAGGCGCTTGTCCAGATCGCCCAGCCGCTGCAGGATGTCGTCGAGCGGAAGCAGCGGCGGGCGCATCGCGAGACGCACCAGCAGCATCTCGAGAGCGGAGCGCTGCTGCGGAGCGTAGGCCATCTGATCGAAGCCGCGGGAGAACCCCTGGTGCAGACGCAGCAGGTCGTCGATCCCGGCCCCCTCGACCAACTGGCGCACGCGCTGCAGCTCGTCGGGCGTGAGCTCGGTCAGCCGCTCGGGGTCCTGGCAGATCTTGACCACGACCAGGTCGCGCAGGTGCTCGAGCATGTCGCGCGCGACCTGCAGCAGATCGAAGCCCTGGTCGGCGAGCTGCCCGACGATCTTCAGGCAGCCCGGAGCGTCGCCGTGGACCAGCGCGGCGGCCAGGTCGTGCAACGTGCCGTGCCCGGCCACGCCCAGCACCCGCGCGATCTCCTCGCCCACCAGCTTGTTGCCGCCCCACGCGATCGCCTGGTCGAGCAGGCTCATGCCGTCGCGCATGCTGCCCGCGGCCTCGCGCGCCATCAACGACAGCGCCGCGTCGTCCGCCTCGATGTTCTCCTGGTCGAGCACATAGCGAAGCCGCTTGGCGATCGCGCCCGCGCCGATGAGCTTGAAGTCGTAGCGCTGGCAGCGGCTCAGGATCGTGACCGGAACCTTGTGCACCTCGGTGGTCGCGAACACGAACTTCACGTGCGGCGGCGGCTCTTCCAACGTCTTGAGGAACGCATTCCACGCACTCGACGACAGCATGTGGACTTCGTCGACGATCACGACCTTGAAGCGATCGCGCGACGGCCGGTAGGGCAGGCTCTCCTGCAGCTTGCGCACCTCGTCGACGCCGTTGTAGCTGGCGCCGTCGATCTCCTGCACGTCGATGTCGCGGCTGGCGGCGATCTCCTCGCAGGCGGGACACTTGAGGCACGGCGTGGGCGTGGGGCCCTTCTCGCAGTTGAGCGACTTGGCCAGGATGCGCGCCGAGGTCGTCTTGCCGACCCCTCGCACCCCCGTGAACAGGAATGCGTGCGCGATGCGACCCGACACGATCGCGTTCGACAAGGTGCGCGAGACGTGCTCCTGCCCCACGAGGTCGTCGAAGGTCATGGGGCGCCACTTGCGTGCGAGAACCAGGTAGCTCATGGGCGAGATCGGCGCGTAGCAGAATCGGGAGCCGGGAGCGACCGTCATGGTCGACGATCGCGGCGGATCGACGATCTGCTCAGCCCGAGCTCAGCCGCCTCACCGCGGGATGATCGCTGCTGATCGACAGACGGTCCTCCGACGACGGGGGAGGGTCGGTGTCGAGCACGCGCCGCGGCTCGGGCGGGGGCACGCTCTCGGCGCCGACCGGCAGGAAGATGGAGACCCTGGAGCCCTCGCCAGCCCGACTCGCCAGCTGCAACTCGCCGCCGTGCGCCTCCACGATCCGGTTGACGATCGCCAGCCCCAGCCCGGTCCCGCTCGGACGCGTCGTGAAGAACGGATCCTTGGCCCGGCTGCGCACCTGCGTGTCCATGCCTTCGCCGTCGTCCGTCACCGTGAGCACGAAGCCGTCGACACCGTCCTTGGTGCTCGCCTGCACATCGACCTGCACGTTGCCCGTGCCTCCGGTGGCCTGCACGGCGTTGTCGACCAGATTGTCGATGACCTGGCGCAGCAGGTTCGAGTCGCCCCAGATCTGACCGCGCACGCTGCCCCCGTCGAAGCTGACCTTGGCTTCCGTACGGTGGGCCGCCAGCACCGCGGCGCGCTCGGCCAGGTCGCCGAGCACCACCCGCTGTCGCTGCAGGTTGACCGGACGCGCGTAGGCCAACAGGTCGGTCACCAGACGGTTCAGGCGGTTGGCTTCCTCGTCGAGGATGCTCAGCAGCACGTCGTGATCGTGGCGCGAGAGGCCCTCGCGACGAAGGCTGGCGACCGCGTTGGTGATCACGGCCAGGGGATTGCGCACCTCGTGGGCGATGACGGCGGCCATCTCGCCGATGACGGCGAGCTGCTCGCGCTTGCCGAACTCGCTCTGCAGATCGCGCAAGGCGCGGCGGGCACGGCGCACCTGGCGGATGCGCTCGTTGAGCTGCGCGCCCTGCTTGTCGAACTCGACACGCAGTATCGAGTGCCGCAGCAGGAAGCCGACGGTCATCATCACGAGCAGGAACGCGAATCCGAACGGCAGCACGAGCAGGCCTTGCAGACGCCCGGCCAGCACGAGCCCGTCGTTGGCGGCGAGCAGGGCCACCACACCGGCCCCCAGGAACAGGGTGAGCGACTCGCGACGACCTCGCAGGTACGCCGCTCCGAAGATGCCGCTGGCGACCAGATGCAGCAGGGGCACGCCAGCGAGAAACAGAAACGAGGCCGGCGCGGGCGCAGCCCACGCCTGGGCGACATCCAGGCCCAGGACCTGGAAGTGCGTGATGCGCACGTTATCGAAGGTCGCCCAGCCTCCTCGCATCACGAGCACCTCGAGCAGGGCGGCCAGGGCCCAGACGCTCCCGGCGGTCAGCTCCTGCCGGCGCGTTCCGGCGTAGCGAACGGCGAAGTGCACATGCAGGGCCGCGGCGAGTATCCCCGCGGCCTGCGCGACCGTCAGGCCGAGCCTCCAGGCCGTGTCCAGAGGTGTCTCGGCATGCAGATACGCGAACGCGTAGCCGAGGGAGGTGATCGTAAGCGCGGCGGACAGGGCCGCGAACAGCAGGTAGTTGAGGCTCTTGCGCCCGGTGGCCCGGGCCACGCTGGCCAGAAGCGCGCCCACGCCCAACCAGCAGGCAATGGCGAAGTTGACTCCAGCGAGCAGGTGCGAGTGCAAGAAGACGACTCCGGGAACGACTTGCGAATTCCCTACCCGCCGGTCCTACGCGGCGCAAGCGGCGCGGGACGTGGTGCGGGCCGGTGCCGAAGCTCAGCGCGTGTTCGTAGGGCGCAGACCGGGTACGGACGGATCAACGGCTGATTCGGAAGAAGCATGAACCGCCGTGGCGCAATGGGGTAGGCTCATTTTTCAATTTCCTTCCGATCGCCTCGAACACATCGGCATCGACGAACAGCCCCGGGCCCCAGCCGGCTTCCCCGGTTTCGTCGTCGTCGCGCGACATCGCCTCCGCCCCCAACGCCTTTCGCAGCGGCTCGCTCGGTCCGAAGCTGGCCAGCACCCGCACGCTTCCCGCCGTGGGCGGCAGCGTCGCCCCCGCATCCCGCGCCACCCACCTGCCGCCGTGCGTAACGACCCCGAACGTCGTCCAATCCCCCTCGGTCAGGTAGGCTCGAAACCCCTTCATCCAGCCAATGACGTCCGTGCTCTGGTCGCCGTCGCCAATCTCGACGTAGACCGAGGTTCCGAAGTCGACGGCGGTCGCCCCCTCGCCCAGCGGCGTCGTCCGCAAGTACTCAGAGACCGCCGAACGAAACACCATGACGCGCGGCGGGAACTTGTCGGCCGACTGCGCGTACTCCACCTCTTCGGCGTCGTACCAGCTCAGCAGCAGGCCAAACGCATTCTCGTCGTACAGCGGGGCGTCGTCGTCGGGAGCGGATTCGTCCTGCGTGCCGTCCGGCAGGTCCTGGTCAGCGGTGGAGTCGTCCATGGCGTGCACAACCAACCAGCGAACAGGCCGGAATGCAAGAGGTCACCGCTTGGCCGCCTGCGACGGCGGCGGGACCGAGACCCGCGTCTTCCACGCCGACAGCGCCGGACCCAGGGCCTCCTCGATCGCACGAACCGACTCGTCCAACTGCTCGCGGGGCACTCCCGCGTCCAGGGCCGCCTGCACGCACGCATGTGCGGCCACGAAGCGGTGGCGCTGCACGAACGCCCGCGCAAGCAAGGGCTGCACGAGCTTGTGCGATCCGCCCAGCGCGGCAGCGCGACGCAGCAGGCCGATCGCCTCGCCCGGACGGCCGTCGGCCAGCACGCTCTCACCGAAGCGGATGAAGATGTCCGAGGCGGCCGGGCCGTCCTGCGCGTACTGCACCCCGAGCCGGAAGATCTCCTCGGCCCGGTCCATGTCGCCCAGGTTCACACACGCGGTCGCCAGCAACCCCAGCCCCTTCGCAATCAGCGCCGCCGTCTCGACAGCGAGGGCCTGCCCTTCCGGGGTGCGCAGGAAGATCGACAGCGGCGCCGGCCAGCTGCCCAGCAGCTGCGTCACCCGCTTCCAGTCCCGATCCGTCGCGGCCGACTCGGCCAGCGCCACGTTCGCCAGATCGATCGTGGAGCGCTGCGGGGCCGACGCCCGCTCGATCTCCTCGCGAACGAGCACGCGCATGCGCGCCTGGAACGCGCGCACATCGAGCACCGTCTCGCGGCCGTCGAGCTGGATGTACAGCAGCGAGGCCAAGTCGCCGACCTCGAGCCGCTGCAAGCTGTAGCCGAACAGCGGCGCGAGCAGCAGATAGCGCACGCCGATGTGGAGTTGGATCGCCTCGACGTCGGTGTCGCGCGTGGGCGGCGGGGCGATGGGGCCTTCGGTGAGCAACGCCGCCACCAGGCGACGGCGAAAGTCGGGCAACGGCAGGCGCTGCGTGTCGGCCGCGTCCTCGTCGCCTTCGGCGCCGACCACGAAGTCGACTTGCGTGTCGTCGGGGTTGCGGCGATCGACGGTCAGGGCGGTGATGCGGGCGCCGGTGATCATCGAAAACGCAAAGAAGCGTTCGCCGACGATGTCGCAGAGCGCGCGAAAGCTTCCTATCCCCTGGCCGATGCGTTCGAACCATCCATCGGTGCGTACGGAATCGAGGGGGAAGATCTGCGACTTCGACATGGGGACAGGGAGCGAACCGAACCGAGCCCAAGAATCGCACGCGGCGGCGTGGATGTCACGGCCTCGAACGATCTGCCCGACGGCCGGGGCGCACATGGATGCACGCGCCCCGAATGGCGCACGCGCTGCAGTGCTGCTCATCGCGCCGGCTGGGGCACGACCGGGCCATGCCGAGATGACACAGCGCGAAGTCGTAGCGAACCGGATCGGCCGGGGCAATTCGGCGTAGAACCCCCGTGATTTCCTCGGACGCCCGCCACGAGGCGGCCGCGCTCCGCGTCATCCCCAGGTTGCGCGCGAGCCGCAGCACGTGCGTGTCCACCGGAATCTGCAGAACGGAAGCCGGCACCATCGACGACCAGAGCCCCAGGTCCACGCCGTCGTCGGGACGCACCATCCAGCGCAGATACAGCAGCAGGCGCTTGCAGCCGCTGGCCTTGTTGGGGTCGGGCAATACGTGCGCCGGACCGCGCCTCGTGCCGCCCGAGGCAGCGTCCAGCCCGCCTTCCCTGCGCAGGTCCGCCACCCAGCGCGCCAGGCCCTCGCGCAGCCCGCCGGCCTCCTTCAGACGCAACGCGAACGCCGCCCCCAGCGACCCGTGTGCGCGCTGCAACCGTCGCGCCCCGATCAGCACCCCCGCGATGTCGTCGCCCTGCACCATGCGGTGACGGAACCCGCGCAGCGCGCGACGCGCCGCCTTCGGGTCGTCGAGCGCGGCGGGCAGGTCGGGCCCGAGGCGATCGAGCGCACCCTCGATGCTCGCGTGCAGCGCCTTGACATTGCCGAACGCCAGGCACGAGGCGAGCAGCCCCACCAGCTCGATGTCCTCAGGGCGCTGGAAGCGGCGCACGATGCCCACCGGATCGATCGCGAGACGCGCACCGATGTCGCAGGTGCCCTCGACGCGCACCAGGGCATCGCGCAGAGCGTCCAGGTCGAGGTGCGAAGCGGGCTTGCTCATGGCGCCGCGGGGGGATCGGGGAGGGGGGAGAGGGTCATGGGATGGCGCAACTGTTGTAGCGCGCGTGGGGCGGGGCAAGGGGCATGGGAAGGGAGAAGACAGCAGGCTCGTGCAGTGATCACGGCTGGTCGTCGCGGTAGCCCAGGTCCAGCCCGCGCTCGGGCGTGTAGGGCACGTCCGCGACGTCCTGATCCGGACCGCGCAGACATCCCCGGCGCAGCAGCATCTGCCACTGGCGGAAGCTGACGGGCACGCGCAGGAACGCGGCCTCGAGTGAGCCCTCCCGGCTCAGCCTCGCGTACTCGTCCGCGAAGCACGCCGGAACAACCTCGTTGCCGTCGAACAGCGCATCGAACATCGCGCGGAGGTTGTCGTGGCAGTCGAGGGGACGATTGCTGGCGACGACGGACTCGGCGACCTCTCGAATGCGCTTGCGCAGCTCCGTGCGCCACGTATCCGCGATGGGCGCGTAGGCATCATCCACCCAGCCCTGCACGTAGGATTCTTCGATAGGCTGGCCGTCGAACGGCCGCAGGATCGCGAGAGAGCGCTCCACGTGCGCCGGCCGGTACACCCACCGCCCTTCCGCGGGCTGGTGGGTGCACACCACGACATCACGGAGACCACCCCGCCGACCGCGGTTCACGCGGCCGAATCGCTGGATCAGCGATTCGACCGGCGCCGGGTCCGTGAACAATACGTCGAAGTCGACGTCGAGGCTGACCTCCACGACCTGAGTGGCCACCAAGACGGTACCCGCGCCGTCGCTGCGGGAATTCGTTCCGACCCGGCGCGCCAAGTCAGCTTCCTTCTTTGCACGGTCGCCGACGGTAAAGCGCCCGTGAAGCATCCAAACCGAGTCGCCGCGTCGATTGCGCAGTTCGTCGTAGGCTTGCTGCGCACGCGCTACGGTGGTGGCGACCACGAGCACCGCCTCGCGATCTGCGGCGCGGCGAGCGATGTCGTCAAGCGTGCCGGAGTCGAGCAGGTCGCGATCGGCCAGCAGCAGCCTGTGCCGGCGGAAAGCGTCCTCGAGCGCCCGTGGCGCACGTATCTCGGAGACCGAGCCGCCCAGCGCCTCGACGACAGCCTCCCGCAACACCACGGGGAAGGTGGCGCTCATCGCGAAGAACCGAGCCCCCAGGTCCTGCGCCAGATGGTGAACCGCCGCGAGGATAAGGGCGAGACGATCGATGTCGTAGGCGTGCAGCTCGTCGAGAATGAAGAGCCCCCCGGCAGCGTCGGTCAGCACGGCGTCATGCCCTCGCAGGCCGAAGAACGCTCGCAGGAGCTGATAGGGAGTGAGTACCCTGACAGCGGCGGTCATCAGCTTCCCGAGATTCGTCGCATGCTTCGCCACACGGTGCGCGTCGGTAGCCTCGTAGCCCTTGTCTTCCAGCAAGTACCTGTAAAGCGACGCCGTGGCGGACGCATGCTGGAGCACCACCGCGTCGCCGGAGACGGCGTATCGCCCAGCGATCCGCGCGTGCATGGCATTCAGGCTGGCGCGATAGGGCAGGAGATAAAAGACGCTGGGCTTTCCGGCCGCGACTTGTCGCTGGTGCGCCGCCCACAACAGCGCTGCCTCGGTCTTTCCGCTGCCCGTCGGCGCCACCAGCAGTGCGTGCCCGACGGCTTGCGCAGACCGCTCCTGGTGAGCATGGCCGACCCAGGATGCACCGAGCTGCGCTCGGAAGCCGGCCACCGTGTCGAGCACGGGAGCCTGGGCAAGCGACTCATGGGCGGATGCGGCGTGATCGGACAAGACCACAAGGCCGCGAACAGCCCGCGCAGCGAGCGCCAGGGGAGTCACCGCGGACTGCCCGGCCAGCTGGTTGGAAAGAGAGTTGAGGAGTCGCATCGCGCCATAGAAGGCATCGGCCGCTTCCACTGCCCGCAGCGGTGGCAGCGCGGCGAACCCATACGACCCCAGATCGATGACGGCCGTCCGAAGCCATTCGGCAACGGCACTCTCTTGGCCGCCCAACTCCTCGACCAACTCGGAGACCTGGGTCGAACGCGGTGGGTACGTCCTGAAGATGAACTCGCAATCGCGATGATGCGTCGCGACCCCTGCCGCCACCAGCGCCACAGCTTCGTCCTGCGCGTCGAGCCAGCCGACCGCGACCAGGGAGAGCGCTTCGTGGCGGTGGCTGAAGGACGGTCCGCCTCGCAGCATCGCCTGGAAGCCGCGCGCGGTCTTGCCAACGTCGTGAAGCAGGCACGCCCATGCGGCAAGGTCCCACAAGTCAGCACGAGCGGTGTGGCGGGGCAACGCCGGGTATCGCGCTCGCCAGCCTGCGAGGCGCGCGAGGACCTGCCGCGTATGGCTCGTCAGGGTCTCTGCTGGCTCGGATCCCGCCGCGCTCTTCGCCAGCACGTGCCCCAGGGGATCGGTCATGACGGCTGATCGACGATGCGGTGCAGCCAGACACCGCGCGGGAAGCCGTCTTCGTCGACAAGCTGGGGATCACACCAGAGTTGGTCGGTGCTCATGCCCTCGACTCGAGTGAACGCGCGGTTGGGATCGGCGCCCGGTCCGTAGAACACCGGCTCATGAAGCACGATGTACTGGGCGAAGGCCGCATCGCGTGCGGGCGGGGGCGAAACGTACCTCGAGAGCAGGGCCGTGGCGCCGAAACGCACCGACGGTCGGAGGGAAATCGGCAGTAGTGTGTGCTCGATGCGCGCGCGCTCCCCGCGATCCAGATCGACCTCTTCGACAGCCACCACTTCGGCCAGGTCCTGTGACCGTCCGAGCACAAGGGTGTGAACCGGCCGACGGAACGCCTTGCCCAACTCGATCGGCAGGTAGAGCGTCAGGCGCGTGTCGAACAGGAACTCGCGCTCCACCGGCTGCACCGTAATCTCCGTGGTTGCACGCGCAGAACCGTCGGGCGTGGTGACCGTCGTCTTCGTCTTCGCCGGAAGCGCCGCGGTGATGTGCTGGTGCTCCAGGTCCCGGCCGCGCGATCGGAAGGTGAAGTGGATGCCGAAGTAGAACTCCTGGGGATCCGGCCAATCACCCAAGGCGCCGGCGCACATGCCGAACACGGTGGACGGGGGCGGCATGAGCGCGGTGGGCTGCTGACCGGTCACGAAGAAAGCGTGCCGGAACGATGTCACCGGCGCCCTCACCTCGACGCGAGCGACGCGCATCATTCGAACCAGGGTGCGGAGCCTTCCGCTTCCAAAGCCCGGGCGAACGCTTCTGCCATCTCGCGCGGATGGCCGACATGCACCGTGCGGCCGTGCAGGCGTTCGGGCTTGGTCAGCATGTCCTCGAGCTTCTTTCGCTCCGCGTCCAGGAAGCCCTTGGCCCAGCCGATGTACAGGTCCGATTGGAGGTCATCCTTGAAGACCCTCAAGGCTTCTTCCAGCACGTCGTCGCGGAAGACGGTCGCTTCGTCGCCCTCGCCGATGACCCGCAGAAAGGGCTGGTTGCCACTCTTGCACACCGCCAGCATGAGAATCGAAGGCGCCGTGTCGGTGAGGTGCAGTGTCTGCTTAGCGCCTCCCTCGAGCTTGCCAAGAGCCCGCAGCACGGTGGCGACCCGATTCTGACGCTTCGACAACGGCAGACGCCACGCGTTCAACCCGCGCACCTTGGCCTCCGTCGCCCCCTCCTTTTTCGCACTTTCGACACGGGCCGAGTCCAGATTCTTGAACCCGACACGCTGGGAAACGAAGAAGGTGCCTGCACAGGTCAGGTCGACCGCGACAGGCGCCTTCAAGTGGGCGCGATAGAACTGGTGCTCGTGCGGAACGGGATCCCCATCCGCCCGGGCCATCGTGCCGAAGTCCTGGACCATGCGACGGCTCGGAACGATGGCGACGAGCGTACCGACCCGAAGGGGAGAGACTCTCGTCACCTCGCCCACGGCCTCGTCCACGGGGGTCGAAGCCGCGGCGATCTCGGCCCGCTTGGCCGCCTTCTTCTCGTCCTTGGACTTGGACGCAGCCCTCATGTACCCGAACAGGTCGTCTTCGGCATAGCGCGTGGGCTCCGCATCGGTGTACGCGACCTTCGACTCCCGGAACACCGGCGAAGACGACCAGCCCGGCGTCGTCGCCAACATGGTCCGAAGCCAGTAGCGCACCGCCTGGGCGCTGACGTACGGATAGCGGCCTTCCGGGGTACGGATGAACTTCACCGCTACGGCGTTCTCCGTGCGCGCTTCCTCGTCCTTCCCAGCGTTGTTGAGCGCGCTCGCTGGCGTGCCGATCACCATCACCGCCGTCACGTGACTCATGCCGTCGCCTCCTCGCCCATCGCCTCGCCTTCGATCTCCTCGATTCCGTCGACAGTCCGCCCAAGATCGTGAAGCTTCTCGACCACCCGTATGCACACCAGGTCTCGGACCAGGTACTGATCGCCGTCCTCGTGCAACCAGACCGTGGCGTACTCCTCCAACCCGAAGAGCAGATTCGCTTGCACGCTGGCTGCTTGGCTGCGCAGCAGCTGCCTTCTCAAATCGCGCAGGTCTCGCGACATGAACAACGCCCGCTCCAGCTTGCGGTCGTTCTTGTCGTGTATCCACTGCGCCAGCTTGTCCGCAAAGCCGCGGATCGCGTCGATGCGTGCTTGCTTCATCCCGATGACCTCCTTGAGGAACAGGTCCGCCAGCGCCCACGATCGGCTCCGCAGCCGGTCGTAGCGGCTATCCTCCGCGCGAGCGTCGATGCGCCCCAGCACGTGCCTGCGGAGCCAACTGGCTGCCTGGTGTCGATCCACGAACCCCGCGTCGAATACCCCACACAGATCCTCGAATGCCGCATTGCGCGTCCAGCCGGCCCGTCCCGCGGTGGCTGACGCCTTCTTCCGGGCCTTGCGCTTGGCCCCGTCGTCTTCCGGCGGCGCTTCGTTGACCGGCTTGAACCGCCGGCTGATGTCTGCCCAACCCGCTTGCGTCGCGGGCCCTTGCGCGGCGAACACGAACGAGACGACCCCGCCCGGCACGTCGAAGATCTCGAGCGACGGACCCTGGCCCGAGTTGGACGCGAGATAGCAGGTCACGGCGACCGACCTGGGCCGCGCGTAGGTCGGTGCGGCTTGGGGAGCAATGGCTGCCAGCTCGTGGACGACGAACGACCGCGGCCCCTTGACGTCACCGTACTTGTACCGCTTCTTGCCCGTGTCCCAGACCGCCATCTCGCTGTCGTGGCCCTCGACCAGGTCGAGCGGACGACGGTCCAACGGCAAGGCAAGGGCCATGAGCCGACGATTGTCCTCCAGATATCGCCTCGCGAGCTGGATGGTCAGCTCCGGGTCATCCGCGTGCACCAGAAGCATCCTGCCCTCGGCGCGACGGCCCGCCATCGGCAGGAATTGCAGGGCCAGGATGCATGAGGCACAGGCCGGAACCGCACCTTGCGCGTTCGGGCGGAAGTTCAGGATCCCTTGTGCTGAGAAGAGCGGAAGATGCTGCCGGTGAATCCAGGCGTGGGCGTTCGCATGGCAGAACACGCACAGCTCGCTGTCGGCCGGCTTCAGATGCCGCGAAGGGCGTACGCGATGCGGCCGGAACACCTCGGAGTACTCTTCGGGCGCGCTCACCTTGTTGGGTCCGCAATAGCCCGAGTTGTTGGTGAACACGACTGACAGATACGGGTCGAGCTTACCCGAGAAGTAGTGCTCCGCGATGAACTCCGAGGCCCGGTCGAGCTGCTCGAGTTCCACCACGCCCGGTCCACGGCAGTTCCCTAGCGCGCAGATCCCGGCGATACCCACGTCCACCAGCGCGTGTCCGGTCCATCGCAGCGGCGGCTGCAGCTCTGTCATTTCAGACTCGTCTCCTGACGACTCGCGCGCCATCCGCGGCCGCCGCCATTGACCTGGCCTCGCGTCCCGGCCTCGTGCCAGTCGATCATCGTTCCATCAATCCGGTCTTCCACCACGGGCTGCTCTCCGCGTTGGAAGCGTCCCAGCTGCCTGCCAATCGATGGTCGGCCCATTCCCGCGCGCCATGCGCGGCGGTGCCGCGCCATTCTCGGGCACGACCATGTCGTGCCCCTACCAGAACCGGGTTGGCCTTCGGCCTCCGCCGGGACAAGTGAGCTCCCTCTACTCCCCCCCCGTCCCTCCGTCCGCTTCGCCCACCGCCGCCTGACCACCGTTCTTCTTCCCCACCTTCCGCTTCGCCAGCCCCAGCCGGATCAGATGGTCCCGACGCGTCACCACCACCTTCGCAATCCCGGCCCACTTGTCGTACCAGCCCCGCAGCTCCTCGATCGCCTGCAGCCGCTCGGCCTCCGCCGCCTCCCACGCCTCCGTCAGCGTCGCGTCCGGCGCCGGCGACGCCTTCTTCGCCAGCTCGATCAGCTCCCGCACCCGCTTGCGCTCCGCCTTGTCGATCCCGTGCTTCGCCAGCTCCTCCAGCGCACCCACGTCCGCCTTGTGCGTGTCCTTGCGCCCCTTGCCGCTCTCCAGCACATCGAGCCGGTCCAAGAACCCACTCGCAGCCACAATCGCTCCAGCTCCCTGCCCGGCTTCCAGGTTCTCGAACACGAACTCGAGCTGATCCAAGTACTTCCAGCCCAGCACCGCCCGCGCAACCTTGAAGGTCGGATCGTCCCACTGATCCAGCTGCACCAGCGCGTCGCTCGCCTCCGCGTCGCCCGTCATCATCGGCGCCTTTCGCTCCCGACCCGACGCCTTCAGCAGCAGCCTCCAGCCCTCCTCGTGCTCGTCCTCGCTGTAGCCCCGCGTACACAAGGCCGCGAAAATCTGAGGGATGCGAGCAGCGTCGAGGTACTTCAGCGCGCGTGCTTGCGTTTCGTCCATCACAGTCTGGCTGTACCGGCTCATGCCCACCTCACTTTGTGTGTCGTGAACGGTACGCCCACGCCCGCCGGGTTGTCTACCAACAAATGCGGATAGCACGCCACACCCACTGAATTCCTGCGCCCGCCAACCCATGGCCGCACCTGCGTCCGTGCTTCGCGCGCCCCGAGCCCACCGCGGGTTGCGACACGCCCCTGTGGCCGCCCTGCCCGACCGGCATCAGGAGCTTCACCGACCCCCACCCAACCTTCCGCCCTCGCGACCCAAGCCTGCGCCGCCCTCACCCACCCTTCACGCGCGGTGACCGAACCTTCCCGCCCGTCGCCCAGGCTTCCCCCACCGTGACCGACGCTTCCCCCGCGAGTCCGAAGCTTCCCGGATGGGCCGGGTCGCGATTTCCAGCAGGATTTTCGCGTCCCCCGTCGCGCCCGGAGCCTGGCCCGTCGCGCGGGATGCGTTTCGCAGCAGAAATCAAGCCGTTCTCGCCGGCCGGGAAGGCCCCCGGGCCGCACGGGAAGCTTCCGCCGCGCGCGGGAAGCCTGACCGACCCACGTCCGGACGAGCATCCGCAAGATCTGCGCTGGTCTGCGCAAGCCGCGGCTACCCCCGGAAAGCACCTGCAGCCGCGCACCGCCCGGTTCTCCTACGCAAGCTGCTTCTTCCAGCAGCACTTCTTGTACTTCTTGCCGCTCCCGCAGTCGCACGGCTCATTCGGCCCGGGCCTCTTCGAAGCACGGCTCGACTGCACAGCCGGGAACGACATCTTCGTCGCTTCCAACATCGCGTAGCCCTTCGCCAGCGACCATCCCTCACGCAACGCCTGCACGTATTCCAGCGGTGGGTACAGCTCCTCGCCGGGCACGCTCACCGCCCACGCCAGCACCTGCAGGCCGTGAAGGACATCCAACGGGCTTCGCAGAATCGGCGTGCTCGCCATGCTCACCATCGGCAGCGATATGGACGACGGAACCTCCTCGGGCCACATGAAGTGCGCGGCAGAACCGTACGGAAGGTGCTTGCCCAACCCATGGACGTACTGTTGGGCCGCCCGCTCCAGGAAACGCACCGCGCCCGCCGGGTCGTTGAATATGTCTTCCATGGGCTTGAGCATCGCATGGTGGTTCGCATCCCAAATACCTGCCGCGGCACCATCTGCCCCAGGAGAACCGCGCAGCACGCGCCGGACGTCGGCCAGCAACGCCGGATACCGCAGGCCGAGCGCCGCGAGGACCAACGTGGCCTCGATGGCCACCTCGCTCTGCTCCGCCTCCCGGTACCGCCGCTCGAATCGGTCGAAGATTCGGTCGCCCGCCACGGACGCTGACCAAACGCCACGCACGGCGTGGGGCGTCAGGCCGGTAATCATCGTCAGCATGGACAAGTAGGCTCGCGGATCCTCGCCGTTGATGATCGGAAGCGGATCCGGGTAGCCCGCCGGGCATTCGATGCCGCACAACAGTGTCTGGTGCGCCATGGCCCAACTGAGCTGCCAGTAGCCCCGCAGAATCGCCTCTTCACGGGGGCCCGCCTCCCGCATCGCCAGCAACGTGTGCAGGCCGCCATGCAGGGCCTTGGCATTCAGCGTCATGGAATGGAACAGCGACGCGGCCAGCAGGGGGCTGACCGCGAACAGGCCGTACATCTCCTCGCGCGACACACTATCGCCGGCGTCGATCACGCTCTGGAGCAGATCGCCCAGCTCGCCGCCGGGCGCCATGCGCTTCGCCACGCGCATCCGATCTTGCAGCTTGCCGACGTGCCCGGCGATGGTGTCGAGCCGGGAGCGCGGGACCACCGGCGTGGAAAGCGGCAGCATGCCCTCGGCCAGGCACGTGACGAAGTGACCGTCGCGGCTGACGATGACGAACGGGCCGCGCTCCGATCCCAGGGAGATCGCGATGCGCGGCGCGGATTCCGGCACGCCCGAATACGACAGGATGTGCTCCACCAGCTCGGCGTCGCGATACAGACCCAGCGCGAGCTCCACGTGCTCGGTGCACACCCGGTCGAGGCGCGAGAGAAAATGATGGTCGTGTCCCATGGCTCGTTCAGCCCCCTTCCGATTTCAGGCCAGCAGCTCCACGGCCACCCGCCCATTGCCGAACGTGGCGTGCTTGCCCACTCCCACCAACTCCACGACGCGCAGCCAGGGCATCAACCGCGCTATCGCGTCGCCCTCGTACACGGCCGATCCAACGACTCCGCCGATCGGATGGCGCTGGCCGGTGCGGGCCGACCGCCGCTGCACCCGTTCCGCCGTCACATCCGAAGACAAGGTGGTCACCTCGTCTGCGAGGGTCGCCATCTGCCTCGGATCGAAATCGAGCGCGCCATCACCGAAGAACGTCGCGAGCGCGCCCACACGGTCGCGAGCGCGGCGCAGCAACGCGCCGAACGACGGCGCCGACGGTCCGGAGGCCGCCGCCGAAGCGTGCGAACGAACGTCGGTCGGCGTGATGAACCGGACGCGAACCCGTCGCGCGCGATCGTCGCCGGGGCGCATCAGATCGCGGGCGCGCAGCGGCGTTCGGTGGGCTCGCACCAGGTCCGAGCCCTGGCGCCAGACCTCGTGGACGGCGAGCCCGTCGGCGTCGAGGCTTCGCACCTGCTCGACGGCGAACTTGACGCGATGACGGCCCAACCCCAGCTCCCCCTGCTTGCGAATCGTCACCAGCAGGTAGAGCAGCTGCTCGATCGCCGTGCCCGCGACGACCATTCCGAGCGCGAGGCTGGTGGTGCGTGGCAGCGAGTCCGCGTCGGGCCGGGGGTCGGTCAGCACGAACGGGCGAGGCGGGTCGTGCAGGCGCGCAATCACCGGCCGTCCGTCGGGAATGCGCGGGGCGAACACACGCACATAGGGGCACGGCTCGGCGAGCGGGCACCCGTCGCACTCGAGGTTGCGGTCATGACAGACGAGCGAGCGCAGTGAGGCTCCGAAGGCGCCGCGCCAAATCGCCGCGCGCTGCTGCGAGGCGATCGCCAGATCGCGCTCCAGCGAGAGGTCGATGCGATATCGATACAGCGCGAGCCCGTCGAGCTGGTCCCAGGTCATCACGAGGCGCCATCCTGCACGGATGGTCCAGGACGCGCAACCGTCGAACCGACCTGTCGGGGCCGAGGCTCCAGCGGAGCCTGTCGCGTCGTCTTTTGCTGCCCTGGCCGACAACGACCGTGAGGGGCGCGTTCAGAGCGAGGTGCCGCGGTCGACCGCTTTTCGGAGCTTGTCGAGCGTCGTGGTCATCCGCGAGGCAGCGGTGACCCACTTGCGAAGGGCGTGAGCATCGGAGAACGCAGCGTGCTCGACCGGAGCATGGCGCCAACCGACCTCCTCCCGCCACGGGTACTCCGTGCTCGGGACGTCAGTGCGCTTGCCCAG
The DNA here is from genome assembly GCA_021847645.1 of Myxococcales bacterium. Classification (GTDB taxonomy): domain Bacteria; phylum Myxococcota_A; class Polyangia; order Polyangiales; family Polyangiaceae; genus JAJZQG01. Next base: position 5,387 of record JAJZQG010000048.1, on the reverse strand, counting down.
ACCGCCGGGGGTCAGGTCCAGCAGCTGACTCAGGGTCCGCCTCGAGTCCTGATCAAACAAGCGCGACAGATGCGCGTGGTGACCCGCGTATCGCAGAAGAGGGTTGTCCTTCGCAAGCAGCGTCGCGAGGTACTTGTCCGGACGATGATCGATGGCCGGGCTCATCCCGTTCAACAGCAAGTAGCCCTTCAGGCTCTTCTCCATGGCCTGGGAGCACAGCGCCGCGACGTGGCAGCCGACATCCTGGTCCGTCATCGGCGCGGGGCGCGCGTACAGCGCGAGCGCGGCACGCAGGTCGCTGGCCGCCTGCTCGAACCAGGGCCGCGCATTCTGGACCGCCGCGGCGCTCACAACCCCAGCGCCTTCTTCAGATCCTTCGCAAGCTCGCTACCGTCGTCATACACGACCTCACCACCGCGCAGCTTCTGCGTCTCCGCATCGCCTCTGGATATCGCAGCCTTCAGCTGCGCCGGACTGCAGAGCGCAAGGTACAGCTCGCCCACGATCCGGAGCCGCGCCGACGACTCGAAGGACGTCACCAGAAGCTCGTCGTCGTCGCCTCCTGGAAAGCCGTCGAGCACCTCGAGCAAGTGAATGTCCTGGGGCTGCTCGAGCCCATATCGAACCGCCAGAACCAGGGGCTCGTCGTTGCGACTCTTGTGGGCGGCGATCAACTCGCGCACCGCGCCTTCGTGCATCTCCCTGATCCGCTCTTCGAGACTCATCGCGCTCGCCATGTGCGGATCATGTTGCTCACCACGGGTAGCGAGTCAACCAGATGGGTCGGATGCCCCGGCCAGCGCTGCTGCACACCCGCGCACCGCCAGGCCGCGCTCGAGCCAATACACGGGCGCGCGGAAAAAGCGTAGGATACTCCGACGCCATGAGAGGATGGCTGCCGAAGGGAGGGGATCGCATGTCCCGCACGGTGCTTGTGCCGGCGCACGGAACGTTCGTCGGCAAGAGGAGTGAGAGGCTGTTGCTTCGGGGTCCCGGGCTCGCGAAAGGAAAGCCACCGGCTGCGTCGCCACAGTCGCCGCCCGGCTCCGGTGAAGAGGAGGTACCGCTGTTTCGCGTCGGCGAGATCGTCGTGCCGCCACGCGGGGTCACGCTCTCCTCCGACCTGGTCCAGGAGGCGGTCAGCCGCGGCATCCCGATCACGTTCCTGTCGTCGACCGGCCAGCCGTACGCGATGCTCACCTCGCCGATGCTCACGGCGACGGTGCAGACGCGGCGCGAGCAGCTTCGTGCGATGGACGACCGACGCGGCGCCGAGCTGTGCAGGGCGTTCGTGACCGGCAAGCTCCGCAACCAGGCCGGGCTGCTGGTGTACTTCGCCAAGGCCGAGTCGGGCGAGCGGCGCAAGGCCGCGATCGCGGCGGCATCCGAGGTGAGGCGTGCGCGGGGGCGCGCGCTGCAGATCCAGGGCACCAAGCCGGCGATGGTGCGCGAGTCGCTGATGGGCGTGGAAGGGCTCGGCGCCCAGGCGTACTGGCGCGGGGTCAAGGGGCTGCTCGAGGGCAAGTGCGAGTTCGAGGGACGGACCGGCAGAGGCGCGGTCGATTCGGTCAACGCGCTGCTCAACTACGGCTACGGGATCCTCACGAGCCGCGTGTGGGCCGCGGTCATGCTCGCCGGCCTCGATCCGTTCGCCGGGTTCCTGCACGCCGATCGGCCGGGCAAGCCGTCGATGGTGCTGGACCTGATCGAGGAGATGCGCGCGCCGGTCGTGGACCGAGCGGTGCTGGCGTACGTGCGTCTGGGCCAGCGCGTCTCGTTCGAAGGCGCGCTGCTCGATGAGCCCACGCGCAAGGCGATCGCATCGGCGGTGGTCGAGAGGCTCGAGTCGAGCGTGGTGGTGCGCGGGCGCAAGATGCGGGTGGGTTCAGTGGTGCAGCAGCAGGCGCGGAGCGTGGCGACGTTCGTGCGTGGCGAAGGCAAGTACAGAACCTTCTCCATGGCGTGGTGACAGGGTGAGCGGCGCGCATGGGCCGGGGCTGCGCAAGACGCGTCCGTGGAACCGGGTGCGGCCCGGCGCGGCTGCTGCACGCACGGAGGGCTCCTCGGAGCTGACGACCGTGGTGGCGTTCGACGTGCCGTCGGACAAGGTTCGCAGAAAGGTCTGCGAGATCTGCAAGGACTACGGCTTGACGCGGCTTCAGTGGAGCGTGTTCGAGGGGCCGATGACGCGCAACCGTCGCGAGGAGATCGCGGCGCGGCTCGAGCAACTGCTGTCGGCTGCGGTGGACGGCGGACGGTTCGCTGTGTTTCCGATCGGCGAGCAGGAAGCCAGGCTTGCGCGGCGGTGGGCGACGACGGGCGTGAGCGGGGCGAAGCCACAAGAAGCGGCGGGAGGCAACCGATGATCGAGCTGCGGGTGAGCGACGTGCGGCATTGGACGTTCTGTCGTCGGGTTCTGTGGCACCGGCTGATGATGCCGCACGGCGTGCCGGAGACACCCAAGATGGAGCTGGGCAGGAAGGCGGAGCTGGCGGTGGCGCGGCTGGAGAAGCGACGGACCGGCAAGCGCTACGGGCTGTCGCGTGCCGAGCGTCGGTTCGGCGTAGCGCTCGAGAGCAAGCGGCTGGGGGTGCGGGGCGTGTGCGATCTGGTGCTGGAGGTACCGGAGGCGGACGAGCCGTGGCCGCGGTTCAAGAACCCGCCGGCTGGGCTGGCGCGCGTGACGCTGCGGGCCCCGCGCAGAGTCTACCCGGTGGACGTGAAGCGCACGGAGGGCGGGGTGAGCAAGCACCACGTGGTGCAGTTGGCGGGCTACGCGATGCTGCTCGAGGAGCAGGAGGGGCTGGTGGCCGGCAGCATTGGGACGGGGTTCGTGTACGTGTTGCCGGCGGACGACGTGGTGGCGGTACGACTGGACGAGAGGGTGCGACGCGAGTTCGAGGGCGCGCTCGAACAGATCCGGGCGATGCTGACGACGGAGCGCTTTCCGGAGCCGACGCGTCACCGCGGGTTTTGCCCGCAGTGCGAGTTTGTGAACTTCTGCGGCGACGTGTTGTGACGGAGGGCTTGCTGGCGGAGGCAGGGGCTGGCAAGATGGGGGGCGATGTACACGCGAGGAGCGCCCAGGAGCACCGATGGCCGCCGGGCGACGGCGGGCGGGCGGCGATTTCGGGTGAACCTCGCCGGGTCTATGACAACCGAGAGGTTCACTGGAAAGGGGGCCTGCGGAAGGCCGGAAAACGTCGGGAGAACGGCCGCTCCTGAATGAGAGTCCCCGCTGACGAGGGGATTGAAACATCGGCTGGGCAACGCGATCCGCAAGGGGCTCGTGGCCTGAATGAGAGTCCCCGCTGACGAGGGGATTGAAACCGATCGATTGTGGCAACCCGCGGCACGCCACGATTCCCTGAATGAGAGTCCCCGCTGACGAGGGGATTGAAACCACGAGAGCGTGCTCCAAGCCGCCGAGCTCGCCATCCTGAATGAGAGTCCCCGCTGACGAGGGGATTGAAACATAACATCGACATTATGCCCCGAACAAGCGGAAACGGCCTGAATGAGAGTCCCCGCTGACGAGGGGATTGAAACATCAGGCGGGCTCCTGGGTAGAGGTGGCGTCACCTGGCCTGAATGAGAGTCCCCGCTGACGAGGGGATTGAAACCCCGCCTCCGCAACCTCGCCAACCGCTGCGCCCCCGCCTGAATGAGAGTCCCCGCTGACGAGGGGATTGAAACCGGGAGCCCCAAAGGCACAGTGCGAGCACACGGGGCCTGAATGAGAGTCCCCGCTGACGAGGGGATTGAAACATCGCGAGTGGGGAGGCGGACGCAAAGCGATCGTGCCTGAATGAGAGTCCCCGCTGACGAGGGGATTGAAACACGTGCGGCACAAGCGCCCGCGCACCTGTCCGAACCTGAATGAGAGTCCCCGCTGACGAGGGGATTGAAACTTCAGACGACGCGAGGAGCCTAGCGATTCCGCTCCCAGCCTGAATGAGAGTCCCCGCTGACGAGGGGATTGAAACGAAGCAAGGTGCGACTGGACCGCAAGGCCCCGCGGGCCTGAATGAGAGTCCCCGCTGACGAGGGGATTGAAACACAAACTACCGCCAAAAATCGGAAGGGGCCGGGTCGCCTGAATGAGAGTCCCCGCTGACGAGGGGATTGAAACCACCCCGTGTGGTATCCGCTCGACTGGACCGAACAACCTGAATGAGAGTCCCCGCTGACGAGGGGATTGAAACTCGTGCACCTCTTCGCGCCCGGCACGTCCCCCCACACCTGAATGAGAGTCCCCGCTGACGAGGGGATTGAAACTGCACTACGCCGATCGCTTCAAGTTCCGGCACCTGGCCTGAATGAGAGTCCCCGCTGACGAGGGGATTGAAACTAGACTGCCGCGATGTGCCCAGCGATTCCGCCGGCCCTGAATGAGAGTCCCCGCTGACGAGGGGATTGAAACATCGTCGGCACTGCGCTATCGCAGAGTACGGACACTCCTGAATGAGAGTCCCCGCTGACGAGGGGATTGAAACAGTCGCGGCCCCACGCGGGGTGGTCGATGTGCTGGACCTGAATGAGAGTCCCCGCTGACGAGGGGATTGAAACTACGGAGCGTGGCAGGCTTGCAATGGTGGGTAGGGCCCTGAATGAGAGTCCCCGCTGACGAGGGGATTGAAACTCGCCAGAACCCGCGCAAGTACCTGGACGACGCGCCTGAATGAGAGTCCCCGCTGACGAGGGGATTGAAACCCAGGCGTTCGCCCGCGCCGCTGGGTTGAACAGCGCCTGAATGAGAGTCCCCGCTGACGAGGGGATTGAAACACAATTCTCTTACCACGCCAAAGCCTCCCGCCTCGACCTGAATGAGAGTCCCCGCTGACGAGGGGATTGAAACCGCACAGTCGCACGCTGCGCGCACCACGAGGCGCCGCCTGAATGAGAGTCCCCGCTGACGAGGGGATTGAAACGCCGACGCCCGCTTGGCCCGCCCGTCCATCTGCAACCTGAATGAGAGTCCCCGCTGACGAGGGGATTGAAACGACGTCGCCGTTCTGGGTGCCGCGGCGGTTTCGGCCTGAATGAGAGTCCCCGCTGACGAGGGGATTGAAACTGCATTCGCCCGGGGGGAGTGTCGGGCGGCCCAGTTTCCTGAATGAGAGTCCCCGCTGACGAGGGGATTGAAACCAGAACAGAAGGATGCGCTTGGACGGCGTGTCGTAGACCTGAATGAGAGTCCCCGCTGACGAGGGGATTGAAACTGGCCAACCATGACCGCTCCTCGCCAGGCTTTGGACCTGAATGAGAGTCCCCGCTGACGAGGGGATTGAAACCAGCCTCAGCTGGCGTGACCAGCGCCAGCTGCGCGGACCTGAATGAGAGTCCCCGCTGACGAGGGGATTGAAACCCAGGGACACCAAATCGCG
>JAJZQG010000305.1 GCA_021847645.1 Myxococcales bacterium | reverse complement strand
TGGCTCTCGCGGCTTCGCGAAGGCGACGCCAGGCTGGTCGGAAGGGCGATTGATCTAGGCGGCGAGTCTAGTCAAGCGATACTCTTACACCATGCGGAGCTTTGTACACTCGAGCTTGTTCGGTTTGGTCGCCGTTGGCGCGGCGCTCCTCGGTTCTCCCGCGTACGCCCAGGATGGCGGAACGCCGGAGGGCGGCACCACCGATGGCGGCACCACCGATGGCGGAACGTCGGACGGCGGCGTCGGACTCCCCGCGTGCGATCCCACCACGCTGCTGTGCTCCAACGGCTTGATTGGCTCGGGCCACAAGAAGGAGTCGACGGCTCGGCTCCCGACCGACATTCAGACCGGCTGGCTCCCGGCGTGCAGCTCGAATCCTCCCCACTGCGACAAGAGCATCCAGGTCGAGGCTCAGATCGCCCTGGATCCTCCCAAGACCGGCGGCCCCATCTGGTCGGTGGACATGACCAAGGACTCGTTCGTCGATCTGCGCTGGGATCCTTCGAACGTCGACACCTTCACGGTGTCGCTCGAGAAGGGCAAGCCGAACCCCGCCGCGGGCAAGTTCACCGTCTCCCATACCCTCACGCCGGAGTTCGGGATCTACGTGAGCGTCCCGGGTATCTACACCGGCGAGTTCACGGTCGACTCCTCGGTCCTGGTAAACTATCTGCCCGGCGCGCAGTTCAACTACTACGCCACCGGATCCCAGAAGTTCCCTCCGTGGGGCTTCGACCTCGTGCAGAACGAGGTCAAGGGAACCGACCTCGCCAACTCGCAACTCTTTGCCGTGACGTTCGACCAGATCGCCGGCTGGATGGGCGTCAATGTCAGTGACTACGCGAGCGGACAGTTCGCGTTCGACGCGACCACCGACTCGAAGTTCACCTACCAGACGACCAAGGTGGTTGTGACGGGGGCGACTTCGCCCATCGGCTACCAGGCCGGCACCACCGAGTACCCCATCAACGACGGAGACTACGTCGAGCTGCAGACGCACGCCGAAGGCGTTATCCGCTACACGGGCACGATCGACCTCAAGTTCGTCATCGGCGTCACCTCGGTGGCCGGCATCGGAATGAATCTGAACTTCCCGATCGACGTGTACTCAATCGACTACGGCAGCGGCGACATCCCGGTGGTATTCCCGATCCAGGTGGTCCACATTCCGATCCCGAACGTGTTCGTGCCGAGCACGCCGCTGGACTTCGGCACGGTGCAGACCGGTGCCAAGTCCAACGACAAGACCGTTACCATCGAAAACACGGGCGAGCTCGGGGCCATCTTGAGCTTCACGAGCGACAGCAATCAATTCTCGATCAACTCGCAGAGCACCACGATGGGGCCGGACGGCGAGACGTACGATCTGAAGGTGGCCTTCAAGCCCACCAAGAGCGGCGTGCAGACAGGCACCATCACGGTCAACTCCAACGACCCGGACTCGCCCGTACAAACCATCGAGGTCCGCGGCATCGGCGAGGGGCCGGACTTGCCGGGCGCTGACGACGGGGGCACGGGTGGCAGCAGCGGCGGCAACGACGCGGGTCTGGCGGGCACGGTCTACAGCCCCAGCGCGAGCAACGACGGTGGCTGCGGCTGCACGACCGCCCCCGTCCGGTACGGCAATGCGGCCGCGGGATTGGCGCTCGCCGGCCTGGGCCTCGCGCTGCTGCGTCGCAAGCGCTCCTGATCTGCCCGTGATCGCCCCTGCCGAGCGCGCCTTCCGAGCCTCGCGCAAGCGCCCGAAAGGCCGCGCTCCAGACATCCCCCACAATCCGTCCCCTTCCATCCGCGCCAAGTGCTACGAAACCAGCGCGCACCAGCCGGTGCCGCCTCGCGCATCGGAGGATGCTTGACCACCAAGAAGACCGATACGACTCCCACGACCCCGACCCCTCGCAAGCGGTCGTCGCGCGCTGCCGACGACAAGCCCGCCGTGCGCGCGATAACCAAGCGGCCGGCGCAGCCGCGCCTGCAGGTCTCGCACGGCAAGGCCGCCGCTTTGCCCAAGCAGCCGGCACCGCGAGCCTCCCTTCCTCCGCCTGCCGACGCCGTGCCGCAGCGTCCGCGCAGGCCCCGCAAGGCAGCGGCCGCGGCCCCGACCACCGGGCCTGCCCAGCTCGCCCTCGCCGTGGCGACCGCCGCCCTCGAGAAAAAAGCATCGGACGTCGAGATCATCGATCTGGCGGGCAAGGCGGACTACACGGACTACCTCGTGCTCATGACCGGCGGCAGCGATCGCCACGTGCGCGCGCTCGCCGAGCACATCCAGGAAGAGCTCGAGAAGAAGAAGGTCAAGGCCCTGTCCGTGGAAGGCGTGAGCGCGGCCAACTGGATCCTGCTCGACTTCGGTGACGTCGTCGCCCACGTTTTTCAGGAGAGCACGCGCGCCGTCTACGACATCGAGGGGCTCTGGCTCGACGCGTCCCGCCTGCCCGTGGCCGACTGAGCATCGTGCGGCTCGTCGTCGTCGCGGTCGGCAAGGTCAAGGAGCGCGGGCTGCGCGAGCTGATCGACGAGTACTACACGAGGATTCGTCGCCACGCGGCCTGTGACGAAATCGAGGTGCGCGACGGCCGCGACGTGGCCAAGGCGATCGAGGCAGCGATTCCGGGGCGCGCGCATGTGGTGGCGCTCGAGGTCGACGGCGTGCAGATGAGCAGCGAGCAGCTCGCGAGCCGCATCGTTCAGTGGGGCTCTTCGGGCAATGGCGTGGTGGCCTTCGTGATCGGAGGTGCCGACGGCATTCCGGCGGAGCTCTCGAAGCGCGCGAACACGCGCTGGAGCCTGTCGAGGCTGACGCTGGCGCATCGGGTCGCGCGCGTCGTGCTCGCCGAACAGCTCTACCGCGCCATTTCGATCTGGCGCGGCGAGCCCTATCACCGGGCATAGGGACGCGATCGCCTACGGCTGGTACTCGTAGGCGCCCATGTCCGCGTAGTCCGGCGTTCCTGCGCCCGTGTTGGGCGTGGCCGGATCGTCGACACGCGGATGGCCGAGCGCATCGGCGGCCGGAGCGTCGGTGCCGTTTGCGGAATCGATGCAAGGGGAGCCGGACGTGAGCCCGAGCTTGCCGGAGGGAGCGTCCTCGAATCCAGGATCTGCGTTGATGTTGCCCACGCCGCCATCCACACCCTGCACGTCGCTGTAGCTGATGCTGGGCGGACCGGAGCCGGACCAGTCATAGATCTCGTCCGGGCTGTCGCCCCACAGGATGCTGTTGATGAGCACGGGTTTGGCTCCGACGTTGTCGAACATGGCGCCGCCCGACTGGTCGGCCTGGTTCCCGTAGAAGGTGCAGTTCACGAAGCGAAACGCCTGATCACCCGAGTTGTAGACCGCGCCGCCGAAGTACGGTGTCGCGCGATTGCGATAGAAGACCGAGTTGGTGATCGTCGCTGGGCCGCCAAAGTTGAATACCGCGCCGCCCCCGCCGGAGCTGTTGTCGACGGTGTTTCCGTCGAACACACAGCTGTCCACGGTGATCGTGGAGTGATCGTTGAACAGCCCGCCGCCCTGCCGCGCGTTGTTGCCCTCGAAGCGACTTCGCGTGACGGAGACTGAAGAGTCGAGTGCATAGATGCCCGCGCCCCAGACGCCGGCGGAGTTCTGCTGGAATATGCAGTTGGCGATCTGCGCACCCTGCGCGGAGACCAGCCACATGCCGGCGCCGTTGTCGCCCACATTCCCCGCGCGGAGCACGAACCCATCCACGAGGATGTCGGTGGCGCCTTGCACCACGCGGTTGGTGTTGGTGCCATCGAGCGTGGTGGGATTGCCCTCTACGTCGCGCGCGGAGCGCTCCTGCTCGGTGCCCGCGAATCCTCCGAAGAGCCTGACGCCAGGCTTCAGCGTGGCGACCGGCACGCCCGGTGTCTGGCTGGTGTACGTCCCGCGCGCCACCCAGATCTCGTCACCCGCCTCGGCCTTGTCGACCCCCGCCTGCACCGACGGCAATGCGTTGTCCCAGGAGGTGCCGTCCTGCGTGCCCGCGCCCAACGGTACGACGTAGCGCACGCCGACGCAGTGTCCCTCACCGCAGCCTTGGCCGCTCGGGCAGAGGCCGCAGCTCAGCGCTTGGCCGCAGCCGTCCTGCGGGCTTCCGCACGTGGCGCCCAGCTGTTGGCAGGTGACCGGCTCGCACGCATCGGCGTCGAAGAACACATCCTCGGCGGATGCGTCGGCTGCGCCGTCCGAGCCAGCGCTTCCGTCTGCATCGGTGTCCGGCGCGTCGATGTCGGGCTGCGCTTCGGCGACGTCCGCTGCGGCATCCGTCGCAGTGACGATCTCGCCAGTCCCGATCCTGTCGACGCGGCACGAGAAGGCGCCCCCCGCGAGCAACGCGGCGAAGAGGACGGCTTGCGGCGAGAAACGTCGAGGTGAGGACACGGCGCGAAAGGCGATCGTATCACCAGCGCGACCGACAAGGGGACGGGTGTTTGGCGGCCTCAGCGTGCGCGGGCGGGGAGCGCGTGAGCCAGCGCGTCCTGCCGTGCGTCGTCGGGGTCGCGCAGCAGCGCCGGCAACGAGAAGCCGAGGAACCTGCCGTCGAGGTGCGGACCTTCGCTCACCCAGATCCGGAGCGCCGACAAGTCCATGATCACTCCGTGGGTAGCGATGCCCGCGTCGATCGCGCGCCGGTCACCGGGCGCGAGCGGTGCGCCGCCCACCGCGCCGCGATCGCGAAGAATCGCGGCAAGATCGGCCGGCGTTACGGGCTCGGACAGAGCAGCGACAAGCTGGTCGGCGCGAGCGCGGCGTGCCAGCGTGGAGGTGTTGGCGCGCACGCGTTGGTTGGCGGCGGAGCCGGACGACGGTCCCTCCAGGTGATTGGTCAGCACCATGGATCGGATCCCCCAGCGGACGAAGGCAGGTCGCTCTGGCACCCGTTCCATGACGGCGAGCGTGCCCTGCGCGTCGGCGATGAGCAGCATGTGAGAGACCATGGCGGGACGCTTCGAGATGAAATCGACCGCCTGCCGGGTGGTGCGACAGACCGAGAGGGCCTCGCGCACGGTAATGGGCACGGGCTCGCCGAGACGGGTGGGATGCCCTGCCCTGGCGCCGTGGATGACGATGCCCACGCCGGCCGCGTTCATGCCGGAGACGACCCCCATGAGCCCCGGCCAGCCGACGGACAGCACGGGAATCAGCTGGTCTTGCTGGAACACGAGCACGGCCTTGCCGCGATCGAACACGTCGTCGGTTTCGAAGTCGAAGTTGCGCGCGAGCAGCGTGGGCGACTTCGAGGCCGGATCGGCGGCGAAGGCCACGGACGTGCACCCGACCAGGGGCGAGCCCTCGAAGGACAGGGCAACGTCGTAGAGCGAATTGAGGTAGAGCAATCGCTGGTAGGTGGGGATTTCCAGGGCGAAGGGGTCGGGCATGAGCGAGTCGGCGGCTGCTGCGAGCTCGAGGCGCCGCGTATGGGGATAGCGCTCGTCGAGACGCCGGAATCGAAGCCGCGCGATGTCGAGCACCAACGTGCGAGCGAAGACCGACGGCACATGACGTCGAAACGCGGACCACAGGGCGCCTTCGTCTTCGATCATCTGCGCGTGCAGAAGGGAGGCGTGGGCGCGTCCCAGGTCCTCGGGCGATCCGGCGAATCGCGCGGTGATGACGGGCGATCGCGTGTCGACCCAGGATGGGCCTTCGCGACAGATTGCGCTCACGCACGGCGGGGTGGGAGCGGACGTGCGGGGAACGAATCCCGGCGGGGGCTGGATCGCGGTCGCCATGAGCACGGCGACGTGGAGGAACGCGACGAATCCGACGAAGGCGAGCGTGACCCGAATCAACGTGGAGAGGGGCCGCCCGCGTCGGAAAGCCGCGAGAGGGCGTGGTCCGGGCCGGGAAGGAGAGGAGCCGGTGCTGGTACCGTTGCGCGAATCGACCATCGTGTGCGAAGCTCTTGTCAGGAGGGAGCGTAGAACAGCTCGACAACATGCGTACTCGCAATCTTGCTCTTGGGGTTCTGCTCGCATCCACGCTCGGAGTGGGCTGCATCGTGGTGACCGACCCGCCGAAAAACCCGTCGGCTCCGCCGCCCCCGGCGGCAACCACGCCGGCTGCGGTAGCCACGCCTGCGGCCACGCCGTTCCAGCCCCCGCGGCCCAATGTCGTGATCCTTCCGAACCGGCACGCGCCCGCCGCGACAACGGCGGCGCCGCCCGCGACGAACGTTGCGCCGCCTGTGACCGCGACCGCGACCGCGACGACGCCGCCGCCGCCGGCCACGTGTCCTGCCCCGCTGGTGTGGGACGGCACCAAGTGCAACTACTCGTTGCCTCCGGGGATGCGCCCGCCGGGCACATGAAGCGCGCGGACAGCAAGCCCGCATAGCGGCCAGCAGCGGCCCTGTGCTGTTCCTTGTCCGAAGCCACGTCGCTGGTGCGAGCGGCACGGGAACGGTCGCGTCACTCCTCGAACCCAAACCACTGGTCGGGATACGCTTGGATGAACTGCACGAGGGTGGTGACAACTCGATCGGTCGCCGCACGCACTCGATCCTCGCCCGGGCGCCTGGGCAGCTCGATCGGCGTCGAGAGCGCAATGTCATAGTGCCGATGCGACGTGCGCCGCGACAGCGCCATCAGGATGGGCGCGCTGCTGACCGCGGCCAGGACGAAAGGGCCCGCGGGAAGAGCGAGGCTCACGTTCTGCCCCACTCCCACGTAGTGCCGCGTGCCGGGCGGGCAGCGGTCCATCTGCAAGGCGACAATGCCGCCGCGGCGAAGATGCGCGAGGAGCGGCAGCGACGCGAGCGGATCCTCGCCGACTTCGATGACGGTCAGCTCGCGGCTCGAGGACAGAGCGCCGTGCAGATGCCGCGCGTGATCGTCGCGCTCCCTTCGCATGACGACCGCGATCGGGGCGTCGCCATGGTGCCGGAGGGCAGCGAGCGACACCTCCCAGCCCGAGGTGTGCGCGGTACCGATGATCACCCCGCGTCCCCGCGCGAGCGCCGAGGTGAGCAGGTCAACCCCCTGGGCCTGGACCTGAACGATGTCGTCGAGGGGACCCGAGGACAAGGCGAGGGAATCGGCCAGGCTGTGCGCGAAGCTGGCGTATGAGCGGGCCAGGTCGAACGCCTCCCGGGCGGGGCTGCGGATACCGAGGATCGTCCGCAGCCGATGCCGAAGCGTCGCGCGTCGCGCGGTGGGCCACAGGGCGAAAGCCAGGCCGATCGGGCCGGGGCTCCAGCGCCGGAACCACGCGGGCCCATGCGAGGCGCCCCGGCGAGCGAGGTCACGCCAGAAGGCGGAGTCCCAACGAAGCTGGTGCAGGAAGGCTGTCATCTCGGACCGGCGCGGAATCTGGATCCTGGTTGTCGGCGAAGTCCGCGCACGAATCAAGGACGGCGTCGTGTCGGGTAGCGGCACGCACGAAGGAGGGCGTCTCAGGCCTCCGCAGCCCTCTTCATGGCAGGACGCGAGGAGCATCGCGCCTGCCAGGCGTTGACTCTGGCGTAGGGGCTCAGGTCGAAGCCCTGGCGGCCGAGATAGCCAATCCACGACGAGACGGTCAGGTCGGCCAGCGTGAAGGATGGGCCGACCAGATACTCGCGCCCGTCCAGAGACTGCTCGAGGATACCGACGAGCTTCTGCAGGTCGGCATGGGCCGCCTTGGCCGCAGCCTCGTTCTTCTGGTCGGCAGGGTAGCGCTCATTGGTGTTGCGCGAGTAGCGCTGCAACGCTTCGTTGAGCGTCACACCCGCCCAGACCATCCATTGGAACGCGATCGCGCGATCGGTCCCGGGCGCGGGAAACAGGCCCTTGTCCACACCGAACGTCTCGCCCAGATACAGGATCATCGCGATCGACTCGAACATCGGCTTGCCGTCGATGACCAGCACGGGCACCTTGCCGTTGGGATTGAGCTTGAGAAACTCCGGGGTTCGCTGCTCGCCCTTGGCGAGGTCCACTCGCTTCTTCTCATAGGACAGACCAAGCTCCTCGAGCGCCCAAGCGACCCGCGTCGAGCTCGACATCGGCGTGTGGTAAACCGTCACTGCAGGTTGCGCTGCCATGATCACCTCCGCGTTGCGCAGGGACCATGGAGTCGCACCGCGCTGTTTGTCAAGGCGTGCGCAGCGCAGCCTGTCACGTCGCGCGAAGAGCCCTCGGCACGTAGCGCCACACGTCCGAAGGTCTTGCCAGGTCGAGGTTGCCATGTGCGACTGCGCCTCGAGACGGGCTCGGGCTCCGCCTCGCTGGGCTCGAGCACGGGCTCGATCCGGAACATACGCTGGACGCTTCGCACCCGGCGCGGCACGGACGGCAGAACGTGGACGAGGGCACGATCCAGGCGGCGTGTTGTTTGGGACGGCAGGCCGGCGAGTTGCGGGACGTAGCTGGAGCTCATCCGAAAAGCCCATCGCGCAGAAAACAACTAGGAACTAGGAACAGGAACACGGGAATTCGAACAG